>JBIIFB010000281.1:0-2805 GCA_044237545.1 Pirellulales bacterium | reverse complement strand
CAAAGACCTATCCAGCGAGCGGCCGTGTCCTTTGGAACGGGGAGCCCACGGAGGGAGTGATCGTGTCGCTCGATGCGAAGTCTCACAACCTCTCGGCGGTAGGCAGGACCGACTCGACCGGCAATTTCACGCTCAATACCTTCAAGCCGGGCGATGGCTCGGTCGCAGGTGAACACGGCGTGCGGATGGAGAAGATCGAGATAGCAGGATACACCGCCAACAACAACCCGATCGAGGTCTCGGTGATGCCTGCCCTCTATGCCGACGCGAAGACGTCGGGGCTGACGGCCACCGTGGTCGAAAAAGGCAAGAACGAGTTTACGTTCGAGGTTACCGGCCCCCGCCGTAATCCGTGAACACCACCCGGCGTTGTTCCCATGACGCAAAACGGCCAGTAGCCATCCTTGAGTCTGCCCTGACAGTTCCGCCCGCCCGCTAAGGAGATCCACCATGCATCAGCCACATCGCCAGCAGGCTCGTGGCACCAGCCGGGGCTGCTCTGGCTTTCAGTCGCTCATGCCTCGCCGGCAGGCGATCCGCTGCGGCACGTTCGGAGCCCTCGGCCTCTCGCTGGCCGACATGCTCAGGCTCCAGGCCCGCGGGGAGTCATCGTCGGAGGCCTATTCGGCCGTCGCCGGCAAGGAGCAACTGCCGGCCCGGATCAAGAGCGTGATCCAGGTGAACCTGCCCGGCGGACTGCCACACCAGGAGTCGTTCGACCCGAAGCCCGAGGCCCCGGTCGAATACCGCGGCTCGTTCGGCGTCACGAAGACCAATACCGGCGAGGTCTTGAGTGATAATTTTCCCAAGACCGCCGCGATCTCCGACAAGATCACGATCGTCCGCAGCATGGTCGGCCGGATTCCCGACCATGCGCAGGCCGCCTATCACCTCTTCACGGGCTACACGCCCACCGCCGTCATCGACTACCCGCAGATGGGTTCGATCGTCTCCCATGAGCTCGGCCCCCGCGGTGAACTGCCCCCCTACATTGCCGTCCCCAACAAAAATGCCTTCACCGGCGGCACGGGATTCCTGAGCAGCACATTCGGCCCGTTCGAACTCGGGGCCGACCCCGGCAAAAAGGGCTTCCAAGTTCGCGACTTCTCGATCCCCGAGGGCGTGTCGCTCGACCGCTTCAGCCGCCGCCATACGGCGCGGGGCATCATCGAGAAGCACATGCGGGCGCTGGAGGCCGATCCCACCACGCTCGACACAATGGACGATTTTCACAAGCGTGCCTACACGTTGCTGACGTCGTCGCAGGCCCAGAAGGCCTTCACGCTCGACGGCGAGACGGACGAGACCTTTGAACTCTACGGCCGCGACGTGCCCGGCCTCGTCGGGCCGGATCTGAAGAAGTGGCCGAAGGGCCTCGCCGAGCGGCTCATCCTCGCCCGGCGGCTGGTGGAAGCGGGCACGCGGTTCGTGACCGTCGAATACGGTCAGTGGGATTCGCACGTCGACGTCAAGAGAAACTGCCTCGACCAAATGCCCGCCCTCGACGCCGCGATCGCGGGCCTCGTCACCGATCTCGATCGCCGCGGCCTGCTCGACACCACGCTCGTCTGGGTGACCACCGAGTTTGGCCGGACGCCGAAGGTGAACAAGGACAGCGGCCGCGACCACTGGGCCCGCTGCTATTCGATGCTGCTGGCCGGCGGCGGCTTCAAGCCGGGGCTCATCTATGGCGCCAGCGATGCGACCGCCGGCGAGCCCGTCCGCGACGCCGTGCCGCTGGAGGATCTCCTGTTCACGATCTACCACCAGCTCGGCATCGACGCCGAGAAGGAACTCGTCGCCTTCGGCACCCGCCCGATCGAAATCGTGAAGGACGGCAGCCTCGTCAAGGGCCTACTGGGTTGATCTTCGCCTGACCCTGGTCCGACTTGGGGGCTGATCAACCCCGCCACCTGCCTTCGCCAACCGCATCGACACTTCACCATGACGTTCCAGACACTGCGTTTCGTTGTCGTCGCCGCCGTTTGCCTGACGGCCTGGCCCGGGCTACCCGCCCGGGGCGGACAGTTCTTCCACATCGAGAGGGTGTCGCCCCGCGTCGGACAGCGGGACACGACCGTCGAGGTGACGATCCAGGGCGGGGCGCTCGCGAAGCCGCAGGAGGTGATCTTCTACCGCCCAGGCATCCGCGCGGTCGGCCTCGAAGAACTGCCCAAGCTCGAGCCCTCCATCTCCCTGCATCACGGCGGAGGAATTGAGGATCAGCTGAAGTGCCGGTTCGAGATCGCCCCCGACTGCCCGCTGGGCGAGCACCCCTTCCGCATCCGCACCGCCACCGACCTCACGACGCTCGGCACGTTTCACGTCTCCCCATTTCCGTGCATCGACGAGGGTGAGCTGCCCCTCAAGGACCACACCAACGACACCCGCGAGACGGCCCTGGCCGTCTCGCCGAATGTCACCGTCCGCGGCCGGATCGGCACCGGCCCCAAGGGCGACGTCGATTTTTACCGCGTGCCCGTGAAGGCGGGGGAGCGGCTCTCCGTGGAGGTCGATTCGGTCCGGATCGGCGAGCGCCACTACGGCAACTCGGAGTTTGACCTGTCGCTCAGGATCCTCGACGAAACCGGCCGCGTGATCGCCGCCAACGACGACAACCCGCTCCACCTGCAGGATCCGCTCGTGTCGCTCAAGATGCCGCGGGATGGCGTGGCCTTCGTGGAGGTGCGGCGGTCCACGTTCGACGGCGGCAAGGACGAGCCATACTGCGTCCACGTCGGCAGCTATCGACGGCCCCTCGCCGCGTTTCCAGCAGGCGGCCCGGCGGGCACAACGCTACCCATC
>JBIIFB010000280.1:0-2823 GCA_044237545.1 Pirellulales bacterium | reverse complement strand
GTATGAAGCCTCCCATAAAAGCCCTCGGCGTAATCAGGGGGATCGGATGCCACACGGAACGTTGCGCCACACGTCACGCTGACACAATCGCTTACGCTCAGGGCTTGTATGCGGCCGGGCTATTGAGCGGCGTGCAGCACCGATTCGTAGAGGTCGGTGTAGTGGCGGGCTACGACGCGGGAGTCCCAGAGGCGACAGGCCCGCTCGCGGGCCGCGATCCCGAGCCGCCGTCCATGAGTCTCGGCCTCGAGAACCCACGCAATGCCATTGGCGAGATCCTGCACCTCGAACGCCCGGGCGAGATAGCCGGTGTTACGGTGCTCGACGATGTCGGCCGGACCGCTGTTGTCGAAGGCGATCACGGGCGTGCCGCAAGCGTGGGCTTCCGACGCGGTCTGGCCAAAGGCTTCGAGCCGGGAGGGAACCACCACTGCGTCAGCCGCGCTGTAGAGCAGTCGGAGCCTGGCGTCGTCGTGCACGTAGCCGGTGTGGCGGATCG
This sequence comes from Pirellulales bacterium, assembly GCA_044237545.1. Lineage (GTDB taxonomy): Bacteria > Planctomycetota > Planctomycetia > Pirellulales > UBA1268 > CAMCQY01. The sequence continues at coordinate 2,324 of JBIIFB010000280.1, read as the reverse complement.
GAAGGCCCAGGGGAGCCGCTTCCGTCGGTGCCAACTGCCCGAAGACGACCAGTTCGAGCCCTTCGACGCGGCCTCGGAGCACCTGCACGGCGTCACGCAGCAGATCGAAGCCCTTTCGCCGATCCTCCACGGCCCCCAGTCCGCCGAAGAGCAGGATCGGCGACTGCAGCGGGAGATTCAACGTACGACGGGCCAGCTGCCTCTCGACCGGCTTCCAGAACGTGGTGTCGATGGGATTGGGGATGACCGCGACGGGCCAGCTTTTCAAAAGCTCGCTCTGTTGCACGCACCCGGCGAGCCAGCGGCTGGGCGTGACAATCTGCAACGGCCGACGCCAGTGCCGCTGCTTGCGCCGCCAGGTCCAGCGGTTCAGGTCGAAGCCCGACTCCTGTGGCGGTCGATTGGCGACGGTGTAGCCCTCCCGCCAGCGGGTGCTGTCGGTGTAGTGTTCGGCGCCGCAGAAGGCCCACATGTCGTGGAGGGTCCAGACCGTGGGCTTCGTCAGCCGGCCGATGTCGGCGATCGACATCATCTCGCCGTTGATCCAGTGCAGGTGCACGACGTCCGCGGCAGAGGCATTGAGGCGGCGGGCCCAGCCCGACGGAATGCAGGCCGGGGAATGGAGCGCCGAGTCATCCGTTTGCAGGAGGCACCGCCAGGGGGAGGCAAGCAACCGCCGCGCCCTGGCAAGCAGCCGGCCCGGCGCCGTGGCCGGCGCGATGACCGTCGGGTCGGGCAGGGATCCGCGGTTTACGAGCAGGAATGACTCGATGCCTTCGTCCCGCAGGGCATGGTGAATGCGATTAGCGGCGCGGGCCGCCCCGCCGATGCTGTCGGAATAGTTGAGGTGTGCGATCTGCATCGGCGGTCGCCAGGCCGGGCGGCTTCATGATTGGGCGGAGGTGCGACATGCTAGACTACACGGGTTTTACGGCCGCAACAGACGGTGACCCGCGACTGCCATGAAGTCTCCCGATCACACGCCCCCGTCTTTGGCCGCTCTTCCGACAGAGCCACCGATCGTGCTGCCCGAGGCGTATCGGGTCCTGCCGACGAGCGTGCCGTTTCATGTGCCGGGATTCGAACGCCAGCGCTATCCGCAGGCGTTTGTCTTCTCGCCCGAGCCGGTCGAGTGCGGGGCCTGGTTCGAGGGATTTGCCGACCGCGTGCTTCAGGCGGTCGGTTCGACCTACCTGCCTGTCTGCCGCATGAGCGACGGCGAGTTTTTACTGCTCCTTGGCTTTCAGCCGCCGTGCCCCCGGCATCCGTTTTTGCGTCGGCTGAAAATCCGGCTCTCGCAGGCCCGGGAAATCGTCCGCCAGCGGCTCCGCGGCTTCCGGGCCCAGACGGCTCCTGGAGTCTCCTCCGGGGCGATGTCCCATGCCGAGCGGCAGCAGGTCGTGCCCCGGCTGGCGTCCTGCTACGCCGAGATCGCACGCGAAGGGGTGCTCGCGTTGCATCTCAGCTACGGCAACACGCCGTTTCAGGAGCAGTATTTCCCGGCCCTGGGAAAGTGGCTCACGGCGCACGACATCCGCCTAACGCTCGACAACTACGCACCATTTTATTTCGTCTACGCGTTGCTCCGTGGGCCAGTCTTTCCGACGCTGCTCTCAGGTCGGCGGGTGCTGGTCGTGCACTCGGCGATGGGCGAGAAGCGAGAGGCCATCATTCGATCCCTTCGCGAGGCGCACCCTCACAGTGTCGAGTGGCTGGGCATTTCCGCCTCCCGATCGTTCGCCGACACGCTCGATCTCTCCCGCCTGCAGGACAAGCCCGACATCTGCCTGCTCGGCGGCGGTGTCGGCAAGTCGGCGTTGTTTCCCCAGCTGCGACCTCTGGGCATCCCGTGTCTCGACGCGGGGTTTGCCTTCGAGGTCTGGGCAGACTCCGGCAAACAGTGGGATCGACCGTACATGTCGGCCGATGCTTTCTTCGATCCGGCACGGGTTCAATTTGGAACGCCCGTGGAGCGGCGTCAGATGCGGTCGTGAGGTTGGCACGCAACCCCGCACATGGCATCCGATCCCCCGGCTTACGCCGGGGGCTTTTATGGGGAGCGGGACCGCGATCCCCCACGCCCCATACAAGCCCGGAGCGTCAGCGATGGGATCAGCGTGACGTTCGACGCAGCCCCGCACATGGCATCCGATCCCCCGGCTTACGCCGGGGGCTTTTATGGGGAGCGCGACCGCGATCAGCCACGCCCCATACAAGCCCGGAGCGTAAGCGATGGGGCCGGAACGACGGTATACTTCCAGAAACAACGTCGATCGAACGCCGATCACACGCAGCACAAGTCGATTGACAGACGGTCGTGCCGA
>JBIIFB010000167.1:0-8508 GCA_044237545.1 Pirellulales bacterium | reverse complement strand
CGCTGCGGATTGCTTACAAACGAACGCGCCGAGGAGATCGTTATCCGCCGCCATCGGGTTGTCGCCCTCGTAGATGCGAACAGCGACGTTTGCCGCGCTCGCATCCGTGGGCATAAATACTTGCTTTCGTTCTGTTGGGATCGTGGTGTTCCGCTCAACAAGTTTCGTGAAGAGGCCCCCTTCCGTTTCAACTCCTATGCTCGCTTGCGACACGGACAGCAGCAACAAACCGTCCTGGATATCTCCATTGACATTTGATCCCCAAATTGCCGCTCCCCAAGACGCCATATATTCGGGGGCTGCAGGAGAACTCAGAGTCCCACCCGGAAGCAACTCCGCTAAAAGCGTGCGCAGAGCAGGAACCCTGGCTTCCGTTCCTGTCAGGTTGATCACGCCGACGAATTCCTTGGGCTCCCATTTGGCATCTTTGAGCGCGCGGCAGACGATGCGGCGGATACCGTGAAACACTTCCTGGCAGAGCGACTCGTATTTGTCACGAGTCACGCACACGCGGAGAGGCATGGTGTTACCCGTTCCTAACCCCAAGGGCGGCACTTGAACGTGAGACTCAACCGTCTCTTGCAGCTGCCTGTGTGCTGCTTCGGCAAGACTCCCCAGCCATCGCCTGCCGAGGCCATCGATCGCTGTCTCGCGAGAATCGACGCCTGCTTTTTGCAAAAGGTGGTCGACAAGACGTTCTTTGCAGCGGGATGCCCCCAAAGCGGCGTCACTCGCGGTTGAGCATATGCGGATCACTCCGCCTCCTGATTCGAAGACGGAGACTTCGCAACAACTGTCATCCCAGTGAACAACCAGATGAATGCCGTCGATCTGTGCCTTGCCCCGCACGAGATCGTGCCAGTAACACGCAAGGGCCTCCGCGTGGGTTGTTGTCAGCAGCCTCACGGCGTGCAAACCTGCAGACCGCGCGGCTTCTGAGACGGCAGCACGGGTCAGTGTTCCAAACGCAGCCGGTATGGCCACAAAGCACGATTTGTCTTCCAATCGGCATGTTGTCAGTTGTTGACTGAAAACCAACGTGGCAAGTTCGACCGGGCGAAAAAGACGCCCTCCGGCAAGGAGCGAAAGGCGTTCGGCTGCGTCCATCGTCAGGATGGCATCGCCAAGGCCGGAACGCGATGCCGGATAATCCGCGGATTCCCGGCCAAGCAAGGACAGAAAACCTTCGATCACGGACACATCGCTCTGGAACCACTTCGACTCAGCCGCCGCGCCAACGAGCATGCTTCCGTCGCGGTCGATGACGATCTTGGCGGGTACGCTTGGCCTTGTCGTAGGAGACCAGTCATCCAGTGATGGGCCGAGCCCAGAGTGATTCGGACATTCGACAACACGCAGGACATCAGCGCTAATCTCAAGACCATAGCCAAATTGCCGCGACGCCGTGCGGGGATTTGAAGAATCCGCATCGGATTTGTTCGGCTTTTGTGTATTTGTTTGCCGTTGCGGCCGGGCCATCCGCTGACGGCACTGCGGTGCGATTGTCAATGCGATTGCGTTATTTGGATGAACCTCAAGGCACTCCTCGCAGATGCGTAGGATCGGCTGCGCCTCATCCGCGGTGACAATGCCGCGGGCTTTAGCTGCCTTCACTGCATGGCGAAGGCTATGCTCCAATTCGGCGGCTCTACGGACTGTCGCAAGGAAAAGGTTTTCCGACTCACTATGATCCTCGGTAACGCCCCCTGTCAGCTTGGCTGCCGCTGCTCGGGCATCACCCGACTCGAATGCCTCCTTCGCCTTTGCCAAGCGGTCATTTCTTCGCTCGGTAAGTTGTTTGACGAGTCTGGAGAGGTTAGCCCGGTCGCCTCGCAGTTCTATTGCCCGCTCAGCAAGTGGCAGAAGCCCGTCGTATTCCTTCAACTTGATTCGCGCGGCGATCTCGCTTATCAGCCGGGATGACTCCTCCTGCCGAGAGCGACACGCCGCAAGCAGCGTTGCCGCCTCGCCGGCGAGGAGGGGGGCCGGGATCGATTCAAGGGAGTGGATCGCTGCCTCGTAGTCAAACGCCGACAGGTGAGCCCTTGCGTCATCCAGCGATCCCGCTGCTGCGGCACACTGGCGGTCTCTCTCGCTGGAAGTCGTGCTCAGGAACTTGTGCGCCCATTCAATCAGATCGGTGAACTGCGCAGGGGTTGTGGCCAAGATCTCCCGAGCAGCCTGAATCGCGTCATCAAACGCGAACACCGCCAACCGTTCCTCAGCTATCCCTTGCTTCATTTCCAAATCTGATCGCTTCTGGGCTAGCAACTGTGGCTGATTCCCGCCGCATTCACCGCAGACGCCATCCCAGACCGGTATCGGCGCATCGCATTTGAGGCATGCCACCCACAGGGGCGCCCCGCACTTTGGATTCCGGCAGAACTTCTTCGTGAGGTTGCTCGTGACCGTGCCACATGCCTTGCACTGACCTTCTCGAAGCACCTCATCGACATGGCCTGAGGTCCTCGGCTTGCTGATCGCCGAGATTGCTGATTTGAATGCATCGCGGAGTTCCCTCGCAGTTTGATACCGGACTGACTTGTCTTCCTCAAGCGCCTTCGCAAGCACTTCCTCAAGGCGGTCTGGAACGTCCTTCAGTCGGATTATTTTCGGGCTACGCCCGGTGACCATTTGGTATACCGTCGCCGCAAGGCTCCACAGGTCGCTTCTGTGGTCGACGAGGCTCGCGTCCCGCCGCTGCTCCGGCGGCATGAAGTCGGGGGTGCCCATAGGCTTGCCAGTCACCGTCAGCTGGCGGTCGCCGTGACTGGCCTTCGCGAGACCGAAATCAGCCAGCTTCGGGATACCGTCGCTCGTCAGCAGAATGTTCGATGGCTTGATGTCACGGTGGATGATCCCAAGATCGTGGGCTTTCGCGAGTCCGTCGCAAAGCTGGCACGCGAGGACGATCGCCTCTTCAAGCGGCAGGCCACTTTTGCTGCAACGGTCGAGAAGGCTCCCGCCGTCAACATATTCCATGCTCAGAAATGGCCCATCCTTCGCGCGGCCGTAGTCGTAGATCTGGACGATGTTTGGGTGGTTCAAGGCGGCGATCGACTTGGCTTCCGTGAGGAAGCGATTCACGGCCGTCCGGTTGCCAGCCGTCTCGCCCAAGATCCGCTTAATCGCGACCTTGCGGCCGAGCCGCGTGTCGGTGGCCAAGAGCACCTCTCCCATGCCACCCTGCCCTAGGGTGCCTTCGATCAGGTAGCGTGTCTCGAAATCATTGCCGTTAATGTCATCGATGAGAGTGTCCTCGGCGGACAGCCCGTCACCGAGCGTCCGCTGGTCGCCGAGGCTTACGTCGGCACGCTGGCGTTTAGCGTGTCCCGCGAAGGTGGCGTCGTCGCCCAGACTTTGTTCAGATGCGTCTGTCATGGGGCGTTTCAAACGAGACTCTGTCATCGGCACGGCATATTCGGCAGGCGACCGCCGACCGGCGTTCGTCGACCACAGAATACCCCTTCCGGGGAGTCTTTCCACGCCCACACTGACATTCAGGTCGGAAATCTTGGGACTGACCACGGTTGTCCCGATCGCCGGCTATGTCTCGTTAGTGGCACGTTCGTAGAGCGCTAACGAACGGTGCCACCGTCGGTGGGCGACGAACGTCCACCGGACGCCTTGCAGCACGTTGACGAGGTGGGAACGTGAGAAGTCTATAGGGGCAATTCCGTAGCCTTGGCGATGCTTGTCGCGTTCGTGACGGGCCTTACCGACAACCAGATGTGCTTTCTGTTCTCCCCTTTTCGCGACTCGTCTCCTTGAGCCGATGGGATGCATCTGATCGTCAATGGCAAGGCACTTTTGGCTACTTCTGCGGCACTGCAGAATCATCGGAGACGGGCAGATTCAGAGCCACACGAAAGCCATCGTCGTAATACCCATGACTCTCTGTTGTGCGACTGGCGGAACGGGATTTCATCGCGCTAAAGCGCCAGCCGCCGCCGCGGAGGATTCGCTGCTCTTGTTTATATCCCACCAAGCCGGCTGGCGTGCACACTGGGTCGATTACCTCTTCGCGGGAGTACTCGCGAGGACAATCACTGCACCACTCCCGTACATTTCCGTGCATATCAAAAAGCCCCCACGGATTTTGTTTCCTTTGCCCAACTGGGTGCGTCGACATTCTGCTGCGTTTGTCGGTCCCCTTGTAGTTTTCCTCGAACCATGCATAGTCGCCCAAAGCGCGCTCGTCGTCACCAAAAGACCAGCGTGTTGCGGTGCCGGCTCGACATGCGTACTCCCATTCCGCTTCTGTCGGAAGGCGATAGATACGTCGGGCGGCCCGCTCCTCAGGCAATGCTGAGAGTTTTCGACAAAATAGCTCGGCATCGGTCGGACCCACATAACACGCCGGATGACTATCGCCATCGTCGTCATCTTTATTTGGAAGGCTCCCCATCACTGCCTTCCACTGTGCGTTCGTCACCTCGTACACGCCGATGTAAAAAGGTTTCGTCAGCGTCACCTTATGAGGCGTCTCATCTGTACCGCCGCCCGCTTGGCCCATCGTGAACGTACCGTCGGGAATCAGTTTCAGCTCCATACCGATAGAATTAAGCAGCGGTCGCATGGTGGCGACAGTGTCCGCGACCCATGCAGCTGACTGGGTATCCATCATTCCGACGGCCGACACAAAGTGAATCGCTTCGTCCCGCTTTGTCTCCTTCATCGCTGCCGCACATGCCTCGCGGCAATTAAGGATGACAGCCTCTCGAAGGCCTTCGTCCTTCATCTCACGAATCACACGGGCTGCTGCGGCCACGTCAATGCGCAGCGCATCTCGAACTTTTGCAACCGCCTGGGTTCGCGTATTGCGCGAGTCGAGAGCCGACGCATCGAGAGCCGTTGCACTGGCTTTCCACGATTGAACGGTCTTCTCTCCAAGTCCACATTTCTGACCACCAGCGATCGCCGCGTTCACGCCTGCGCCATCGGCACGCTCAACTGCCCGCTGGCCGAAGCGAAGCCACAAGCTACGCAGGCTTACGTCCGAAGCACCATTGCAAGCCGCGGCCTCGGACGCACCGCGGAATGCCAACGTGTCGCCATCCTGAATCGCTTTCTCACAGAGCGTCTCCCATCCTCGGGCGAGTTTCATTCGCACACCCGTCACAAGGCGATCCTCCGCGCCGAGCGATACCGCCTCAGCGAGAGATTCTTCCGCTGCGCGGTAGTCGTTGGAGGCGATGAGCCGCTCTGCATCCATGATTTGGGCTACTGCGCGGATTTTCTGAATCTCTCCTGCTGGGGCCCTTGCCCGATCTGCGAGGTCAAGATCGGCGATCGCTCCGTCAATGCCTGACGGGCCTGCCGAAAGCTTTCGCTGGGCACGGCCCAAGAGCGCCGTCGCGTTGCCAGGATCACGCGCGAGAACGTCATCCCAGTCCGCGCGATTCAACGCCGATGCAATTGCAGAGGCGATCGCTTGCTGCCGCTGGTACCAGAACGTGGCCGCTACGCCTACGACAGCAAGGAGGGCAATTAGGCACGTCGCTCCCACGAAACGCCTCAACATAATGCGCATCCGGGCCTGCTTTTCGGCTGCTACTTTTTCCGCTCGCAGCCGCTTTTCGGCGGCTAACTGATCCGCTCGCTGAACCAGTTTCGTTCGCAGTTTGTCGAGATCGGGTGAGACTGGCTTGAGCGACAGGTATTCATCGACGATCTCAAGAAGGCCATCTAGCCGCTGCTCCGCTACTGCGGCCTTGATGGTATCGCGAAGCGCACTCGACCGATCGTGTGCAGATTGGCTCTCGCTGCGGAGTGACTCGAAGGCTGAGGTCTTAGCATCTTCATCAATGAGGCTGAGCGCCTTGAGCGCAGCAGCGTAATCCTTTCGCCCAAATGCTTCTCTTCCTTGCGCCATGAGCGTGCCGCCCTGCTCGCATAGCCTGTTGTGCCGCTCTTGAAGTTGGGTGTGCAGCTTCTTGATATCCGCCCGGTCAGGCCGAAGCTCGGCGAACCTCTTAACTTGTGGCAGCAGACCTGTTAGCGATTTCTCTTTGACAGCGGCACGGATCACCTGCTCCAGGTCGGTCGACTCCTTGAGGAGGGCCTGCAGTCGTGCAAGCACATCCTGAACGGTTTGTCCCTGCCCAGGGAGTGACTGGGTGCGGACACCTTCGGGCACCACTTCGAGAGAACGGATGCCCGCCGAGTAATCGGTTGCGCGCTCGTGGGCCAGGGCTTCCACAACCGCTGCGCTTGCCCGATCAAGGGTGTCGGCCTTGGTCTTCGCTATACGGTCGATGAAGATAGCCGCCCAGTCCTTCAGGTGCAGCAGCCGTGCGTGTGGCTCATCCCGCAACCGCGTCGCGAGAACGGTCGCCCCGTCAAAGTCAAAGTCACCAAGTAGACCTTCGGCCTTCGCCTGTACGGCAGCCATCTCGCTTCGCCTCGACTCCAGCAGCGGCGACTGCTTGGCTCCACAGCTGCCGCAGATCTCCTCCCACGTGGGCATCGGCTTGTCGCACGAGAGGCACGGAGCCTGCAGCGACCCGCCGCAGTTCCTGCAGAACTTCCGGCTGATGTCGTTTTGAACCCCGCAGGCGGGACACTGGCCCACTTCGGCCGCCACTGCTGCCGGAGCCGTCACAGCGGCGCGCAGGCCCGCCTTGATCGCATCCCGCAGTTCCCGGACGGACTGGTATCTCGCGTCTTTTTCGTCCTCAAGCGCCTTCGCCAACACACCCTGCAGGGCTTGGGGCAGTTCGTGCAGCCGAATTACCTTCGGGCTTCTTCCCGTCAGCATCTGGTAGACCGTCGCCGCCAGGCTCCAGAGGTCGCTTCTGTGATCGACCAGTGCCGCATCTCGTTGCTGCTCTGGCGGCATGAAGTCGGGCGTGCCGAGCACGGCGCCAGTCATGGTCTGGCCATGGTCGCCCGCCTGGGCCTTCGCCAACCCGAAATCCGTGAGCTTCGGAACGCCGTCTTTTGTCAGCAGCACATTCGCCGGTTTGATGTCGCGGTGGACGATGCCCAGATCGTGGGCTTTTGCCAGCCCGTCGCAGAGCTGACAGGCCATGGCGACTGCGTCTTCGAGCGGCATCGCCCCATCGCGGCACTTATCAAGCAAACTGCCGCCATCCACAAACTCCATGATCAGAAACGGCCCGTCTTTCGCTTGGCCGTAGTCGTAGATCTGCACGATGTTCGGGTGATTCAAAGCTGCGATCGACTTGGCTTCCGTGAGGAAGCGATTCACGGCCGTCCGGTTGCCGGCCGCCTCACCCAAGATCCGCTTGATCGCCACCTTGCGGTCGAGACGCGTGTCGGTCGCCAAGAGCACCGCGCCCATGCCACCTTGGCCGAGTTGCCCTTCGACCCGGTAGCGGGCGGCGAGATCGATGACCTCAATGTCGTCAATGATCGTCTCTTGGCCGGCGAGACTGTCGCCGAGCGTCCGCTCGTCGCCAATGCTGATTTCGGCGGTGGGGCGGCGTTTGGCAGCCCCGGCGAAGGTGGCTTCATCGCTTAGACTTTTCTCATCATCCATAACTTATCCGCAATATCTTTACACGCCTCTTTCCACCGCTCCGCTTCGGCACCTTCGGTGCCTCGCATCTGCACGCTTCCAGCGAGCCCGGTTCAGCCCACCTTCACGGCACCGCTTCCGGCAGCTTCGACTGAGCTCGAGACGGACTCAGTGCAAGGCGGAAGCCCAAGTTATCGAATCTCGATGCGGGGCCATTGCCCTCGCGATTCGCCGATCGGCAATCTTCCAAACGGGAGTCTTTGGAGCCGCCTCGATGGACCCGCTTTGCACTTTTCCATGATTCCCGGGGCGGCCCGGGCGGCCCCTGCGGATCCCTCGCCGCACTTGTTTTAAATTCAAATGAATAATCATGCCAATCGTTGCACCACTCACACACGTTTCCATGCATGTCGAATAGTCCCCAAGCGTTCGGCTTCTTCTTACCGACAGGATGCGTGTGTCTATCATTAATAAGGTCATTCCGACACCACCCGTAGCTGCTGAACTGCGACTCATCATCGCCATAACAGTATTTCGTTTTCGTGCCGGCCCGGCAGGCATACTCCCACTCAGCCTCTGTCGGCAACCGATAGACCCGTCCCGCCTCCTTCTCCTCAGGCAACTCCGAAAGCCGACGGCAAAAGTCTGTCACATCATCCCAACTCACGTCCACGACGGGACGGTCATCTTCCTGCCAGCTGCTCGGGACGTCTCCCATAAGCTCCTTCCACTGCGCGTTCGTTACCTCGTATACGCCGATGTAGAAAGGCTTCGTCAACTTCACCGGATGCGGTCTTTCGCCGAGACCGCCCGCCTCGCCCATTACGAACCGACCCGCAGGAATCAGCTTCAGTTCGATCCCAATCGAGTTGCAAAGTGACGGAAGCTTCAGAATCACGGAAGCCGGCAACCGCGTCAGCAAGTCTTCAGGCACACCCGCCCGCCCGCCCAGATGCATCGCTATTGCCGATCCAACCCACTCTGCGGCTGTTGGATCAAGCGCGACCGCGGCCGCCGCCGCCGCC
>JBIIFB010000166.1:0-8570 GCA_044237545.1 Pirellulales bacterium | reverse complement strand
GCTCGCCATTCTCGTTGGGCTCGCCTTTTTCGTTGGGCTCGCCTTTTGTCTGCCCGTTCTTAGCTGCAGATTCACCGTTCTTTCCCCGGTTCTTTTCTCCGCCTTCGTTCGGGGCGTTTTCTCCTGCCTTTGGCTTCCCGGACTTCATGGGCTCAGCAGGATCGCCTCCAGCCTGCCTTCGGTGATCGAGAATCCGCTCCATCGCCTCACCGTCGTTCGTGCCGTCGGAGGCCACCGTGGATCGCGGCGACTGCTTGCCGTCGCCCTGCTTGCCGTCGCCCTGCTTACTGTTGCCCTGCGCCTGCCCACTCTGCGACTTCCCCGACGCACCGCGGCCGTCCGACTGCCCTGCTGCAGCTGGTTGCCCTGCATCTTCCGGCTTGCCACTTTCACCCGGCCTGCCACTCCGCTGTTTGCCGCTGCCCTGCTGGCCATCAGAATCGTCCCCGCCCGACTGCTTGCCGCTGCCGCCCTTTCCCTCTGCCCCGCGGCCCTGCCCCGCGCCGCTGTCTCCACCCGCTTCTCCGCCCTGGCCCTGCGACGAGCCTCGTTGCTTGTTCTCACCGGCCTTCGGCTGGTTGCCCCCCTGCTTCCCTCCACTGGCGGCACCGTTTTGTTGTCCCGGCTGGGCTTCCCCCTGATCGCCGGTATTTTGCTCGGGTTCACTCTGTTCGGAATTTTTCTGCTGCTCGTTTCCGGAACGCTGCTGTGTTCCGGCCCCGGGTTTCTGATCACCATTTGCATCCGGCTTCTCACCCGTGGCACCGTCACCCATCGGCTTGTCCTGCCCAGCATCCCCGCCCTTGTCACCCGGCGCATCGCCCTTGTCACCCGGCGCATCGCTCTTGTCACCCGGCGCGTCACCCTTGTCACCCGGCGCGTCACCCTTGTCACCCGGCGCGTCACCGGCCCCTTCCCGCTCTTGCGGCTCCTGCTTCCCCGATCGCGGCGGCACCTTCTCCGGCGGCCGCGGCGGCGCGGAGGCGTCGATCTCGAGCACCTTCCAAGGCGTATGGGTAACGTTGGGCTGAGCGGGCCGCCCGTCGACCGCCACGCCCCGGTATTCGAGTTTGCTGCCCGGACCAGCACCAAGCCGCTCCGGCACCAACTGCAGGGCTCCATTGAAAACGGCCCTGCGGAGGCTGCCAGGAAGCACGATCTCAGGCTGTGCTGCACCGCCTTGCACGCGGGTTTCGAGGCCGACGCGGGCCAGACCGAAGTCGGGGTCGACCGCCCGCAACCGCACCGTCACCGGCGCACCCGGCGGCACGCGGGCCGGTGACTCGAGTGGCTCTTCGATCGAAATCTCGGGAGCCAGATCGACCTGAACGTCGATGCGATGCTCCAGCTTCTCGGTCTCCAACCTTTCACGGCCGGCCAGAGCCGTGCCACGGGGCTGAAACATCAGCCGGTACGACGTGTGCTCGCCGGCCGTCCGGTCGGCATTCATCTGCAACACGAACGATCCGCTCGCCCGTGCCAAGTCGCTCGCGCCCACCTTGAGTTTCAGATCGCGGCTGCCGTCGCATCCGAAATCGATCCAGGCCGACTCCAGCGGCTGATTACTTTCGGCAATGATCACGACACGAGTGCCCTCGACCCCTCGCAGGTCGCCCTGCCAGGCCACCGTCTCACTCTCCCGCCGCATGTATGCCGGAAACTCATACCGCACCTCGCGCACGAGCAGCGCCGGCGAATCGACGAGAACAACGTGAATCGGTTCGCTCCGCGCATCACCGGCTTGGATTGTGAAGGCCACCGATTGATCGAGCCCGCGGGCTGCGTCAGGAAGCACTGCGGCATAACGCTGGCCGCCGCCGGTCTGACCGCCGACCCTGGTCATCTCCACACGCCACGGCAACGCAGCCCCATCGACAGCCCCACTGTCGAGCAGCGGCGTCACGGCGATCATTGGCCGCTCGTCCCGCCGCAGGCCGCGGATCAGACTGGAAACTGCCAGTTGCCGACCGCGTACGAGCGTGGCCGCGCCCGCATCGACACGGATGCTCCGCTTGTCCTGTGTCTCGGTGTCCTGTGTTGCGTTGTTTTGATTCTTGCTGTCTTGGTGCTCGTTGTCGGGATTCCCGTTGCCCTCCGCATTCGGGGCTGGCACGCCGGCTGCCTGCTCCCCCTCGTCGCCGGTCGCCACGGCTGGCGGTTCCTCCCCTGGCATCCGCCATGCCAGTCGCGGCGACTCAAGCCTGACACGTGTCGGCGGTGCCACGCGGGCCCACGGAGCCAACAGCCGCGTCGCGGTGGTGAGCATGCTCTTGGGGGCGGCCAGCGAATAGATACAGGCCAATGCCACGACCACGGCCAAGGCATATGCGAGTCGCACCGCCATGGAGCGATCGATGACGGCTTCCATGGGCAGGGATGAGAGCCGCTTCGCAGACCGCCGCTCGAGTGATCGCACCACGGAGGCGGCGTTGCCCTCCGGATGCGCCTTCACGAGCACCGTGTTGACCAGGTCGTTATGCAGTTCTGGATGTTCCCTCTCGATGACGCGAGCCGCATAGACGAGGTTCACGCGATACCGCATCAGCGGCAGGATCCAGCGGATGCCCGCGGCGACGCTCGCCGCGATGCCCGTGAGCAGCCACGTCCACCGCGCCCACCGAGGCAGGCCTCCCGAGACTAGCCAGTGCTCGAGCACCACACCGCACGCCACCCAGACGAGTGCGGCCAATCCCGCCCCGAGCAGAAACGTCGTGACCGCGACCCCCTTGAAGTCGGCGCTGGCGGCGGCAAGACGCTTGGCGAGATAACGCTCCGATTTCGAGTCGGTCTCGCCGTCGTTGCCCCACGCGGTGACAGCGAGAGGCTCGGTGGATGAGGGTGCAGCCGTAGCCATATGAGGATTATATCGGCAGGCTCGACCTTCGGCTGTTCCGCGGTGACCGCCGTCGGAAAATACTGGGGAAGCTCGGGGGCCAGGGAGGCGGGGGGTCGAGAGACGGCGTGTGTGACGGCCTTATAAGGTAGGCTGCGGGCCGTTGTCGGACGGTCTCGCAGCCGGAAAAGGAACCCCCAATGACCCTGCTCCCCGACGCCGAGGCCTTCAAACGCCTGGTGGACGGAACAGCCCGCGGGATAGGGCCGACCTTGGCCCGCATCGCTCTGACCGGGTTGTCGATTCCTTACGGACTGGCGGTCAGTTGTCGGAACGCGGCCTACGACCGTGGCCTGCTGCCGGCGGCCTGCGGCGCGGTGCCGGTCATTTCCGTGGGCAACCTGACCCTCGGTGGTACGGGCAAAACTCCGCTGGTGGCCTGGCTCGCCCGGTCGCTGGTCGCGCAGGGACTGCATCCCGCCATCGTGAGCCGGGGCTACGGTGCTGTCCGCGGCGAACGGAGCGACGAAGCGGCCGAACTGGCGATCCTGCTGCCTGCCGTTCCGCACGTGGCCGACCGCGACCGCGTCGCCGGCGTTCGGACGGCCGCGGCTGCGGGGGCGGACGTCGTGCTGCTCGACGACGGTTTTCAGCACCGGCGTCTGGCCCGCGACCTCGACATCGTGGCCATCGACGCGACCGACCCGTGGGGGGGTGGTTATCTTTTCCCCCGCGGACTGCTGCGTGAATCACTCTTCGGGCTTGCCCGGGCCCAGGCTGTCGTGCTGACGCGTGCCGAAGCGGTTGCCCCGCAGCGGCGAACCGAGATTCGTCAGGTGCTCACGCGGGCCTGCCGCGGCCGACTGCCGGCGGTCTGGATGGAAGCGACGCACCGGCCAGTGCGGCTGCGGTCGGCCACCTCCGACACCCAGCCCCTGCAGCGTCTTGAGCGCGGGCGGATCGCTGCCTTTGCTGGAATCGGCAATCCGGCCGCGTTCCGCGGGTCGCTGGCCGCTCTCGGCGTTGATCTGGTCGGCTTTCGCCCCTTTCCCGACCACCATGTCTACACGCCCGCGGATCTGCATGCGCTCGGCGATTGGGTGACCGGCTTGCATGCCGATCTGGTCGTGACCACGCTCAAAGATCTCGTGAAGGTGCGGACCGAGCGGTTGGCCGCTGCTCCGCTGTTTGCTCTTGAGATCGCCCTTGCGGTCGTGGAGCCGGCATTCGAACCGGCGGACGCATCGCCAGCAACGCTGCTCGAGCAGGCGGTTCACCAGGCGGCGCGGCGAACCGACCGTGGGCACGGCGACGATGGCATTCGAAAGGCAGGCCCAGCATGAGACCCGAGACCGCCTCGCAGGCCGTCCCCGCACGGTTGCCCGATCTGTCAGGCACCGCCCGCGATGTCGCCCTGATCGTTAACACCTATCAGAAGCCGCGCCATCTCGCGCTCGTGCTCGCCTCAATCGCGGCCCAGACCGGCGTGGATGGCCGATTCGAGGTGATCGTCAGCGATGATGGCTCGACCGACGGCACCGCCGCGCTCGTCCACGACTTTGCCGCGCAGGCCAGTTTCCCCGTGCGGCTCACCTCGCAGCCCCACGATGGCTTCCGTCTGGCACGCACGCGGAACGCCGGTGCCCGCCTGACGCAGAGCGACTACCTGCTCTTTCTGGATGGCGACTGCATCCTTCCCCGCGATCACGTCGCGGCCTACCTCGACCGCCGCCGCCCCGGCCACGCGCTCCTGGGCTACTGTGCCCGCCTGCCCGAGGCCGCGAGCGCCGAACTCCGTGCCGATGCGATCGCCACAACCGATCTGGCCGCGCTTGCCCCAGCCTCCGAACGGCGGCTGCTGGCGAAGCGATTTCGCAAGGACTGGTGGCACG
The DNA here is from genome assembly GCA_044237545.1 of Pirellulales bacterium. Taxonomy (GTDB): domain Bacteria; phylum Planctomycetota; class Planctomycetia; order Pirellulales; family UBA1268; genus CAMCQY01. The sequence goes on along the minus strand of JBIIFB010000166.1, from coordinate 3,845 downwards.
GTGCCTTGCGGCATCCGTCGAAGCCGCGTCTGGCGGGGGGCAACTGTGGCGCTTGGAGGTGTGACTTCGAGGCGGTTAACGGCTGCGATGAACGGTTCGTCGGCTGGGGCCAGGAGGACGACGATCTCGGTCTGCGGCTCCGCGCCGCGGGCGTGCGCCTGGAATCGATCCTCGACCGAACCTGGTCATTGCATGTCTGGCATCCCGTCGACACCTCCGCGACGCCCCGCTGGCGGGACGGCGCGAACGTGCCCTACTTTCTCCGGCGCGGGCGGCTGAAGCGATGCCGTCATGGCCTGACAGACCGCGCCCCACGGGATCTGACCTGGGGGCTGCCAGCCGACGCGGCCGAGACACCGCTGGGCCGCGACCTGCTCAGTCTGCTGACAGATGCTCCTCAGTCGGGGCCACTGGATTCCTGTGAGGTGGAGATCGTGATCAGGCCGGGCCGGGGCCGGTTTGGCCGTCCCGCCGAGTGCCGTCTGCTCCTGATCGAGGGCAGCACAACTGTGGAGTCAGCGATCCGACGACAAGCCGATCAGATACACGTCGTCGACGCGGTCACGACGCAGCGGGCCGAACTGTCTGCCCGGCCCGACCAACCCGACCAACCCGACCGACCCGACCGACCCGACCAACTCGCCCGACTCGCGGACATCCTCCGCGGCTGCGGATGACTGCCAGTTCCAGGCACCCATCCCAGACAGTGTTTTTGGCCAGACAGTGTTTTTGGCCAGACAGTGTTTCTAGCCCAGGCAGTTTTTTTTGGGGGGGAACATCCGCTTCGCCAGCGCGAAACTACTTTTTCTTCTCGTTGTGGAGCGTGTGCTTCCGGAGCCGGGGCGAGTATTTCTTCAACTTCAGCTTCTCACCGCCAGATTTGCGACGCAGCGTGTAGTTTTGATCCCCTGTCTCGGCGCACACGAGATGAATCACTTCGAGTCGCTTTTTACCCTTGGCCATGACCTAATCCTTCCGTAATTCCTGGGACGTGGGACTGCGAATCGTACCCGTCGATCGCCCTCACCGCCAGCCGGAGGCCGGGAAAACGGGTGGAACCAGGCCTTTTCCAAAAACGTTTTTCTAAAAACGTCCGGATTGGGATGGCGGAAACGGGGCCTTTCGGAACCGTTTGTGTCGTCCAATCCGATTTCGCTCGCGTCTTTTATTGCGAGCAGAACACTGCTGACGATACTATAGGTTAGGTTCTCTATCTAGAAGAAGCGAGGCTCGGACGGGGTATTCTCGCCCGTCCCCTCGTCAGCCGTCCCCCTTCCGCCATCCCGCATCAGCGACCTCCGTTGCACAACAGACATGGCCAGCCCCACTCCTCCTGATTCGGGCAAGCCCGCGCCGGGCAAGCCTTCAGTTCCACCAGCCGCAGCCAAGCCGGGCCCGGTCATTCCCAAGCCGGCAATCCCGAAGCCGACAAATCCACAGCCAGGTGCCCCCATGGCGGCGGCCCAAGCGGCCACGACGGCGACGGCGGCAGTGGCCGAAATCGCTGCCCCCAGCAGGTCAGTCGTTTCGGGACTGGTTGGTCAGACGCCTGCCTGGGCGGTCAGCATGCTTGTGCACGTCATCGTGCTGCTCTCGATGGCCCTCGTCGTCAACGAGATTCCCAAGCAGGAAGCCCCGCGCATGATCACGGCCAGTGCACCGGAGATCGAGGAAAGCTTCGAGGAGTTCGAGGAAGAACTGCCCCAGGAGGATCCTAGCCCGCAACAAGACATGACCGATCTCGTGGCGTTGCCTGAATCGTCCACCGTGGAGACCGTGCAGGTCATTTCCACTGCCGATGATCTTGATGCCGCACCGATCACGGTCGAGCTCACCGATTTCGGCACCGAGACAGCTCAGGCGAGCGATCTGCTCTCGAGTGTCGGCGTCGTCGGAGGAAAGACGGCCGGCGGGCTGGGCGGCCGCACCGATACGAAGATGAGACAGCAACTCATCCAGGCCGGTGGCGGTAGCAGCCAGAGTGAGGCCGCGGTCGAGTCGAGCCTGAAGTGGATCGTTCAACATCAGATGCCCGACGGCGGCTGGTCTTTCAACCTGAAGGCCTGCCCGAGCTGCAACGGCCAGTGTTCACAAGGCGTTGACAAGGGATATGGGCTCGATCGGTGCGGCGCGACCTCGATGGCCCTCCTCCCCTTTCTTGGCCGCGGATACACACACAAGGATGGTCCCTACAAGAAGCAGTTTGAGGCGGGCATCGGCTTTCTAGCAACCATGGCGATGAAGGGGCAGGGCAAGGCCTACGGCCCGGGAGGCAACTTGTATTCACAGGGGTTGGCCGGCATCGTGCTCTCGGAAAGCTACGCCATGACCCAAGACCGCCGGCTGGCGGTGCCCGCTCAGGCAGCGCTGAACTACATCATGGCGGCTCAGGATCCCGCCGGCGGCGGCTGGCGGTATTCACCCAAACAGCCGGGAGACACCTCCGCAGTGGGCTGGCAGTTGATGGCGCTCAAGAGCGGCCACATGGCGTTCCTTCAAGTGTCACCGTTCACGATCAAAAAGTCGGTGGAGTTTCTGAACGCCGTTCAGGCTGACGACGGTGCCACCTACGGCTACACCGATCCAGGCAACGGCGGCGCGACCTCCGCCGTCGGCCTGCTCTGCCGTATGTATCTCGGTTGGAAGAAGGATCACCCGGCGCTCCAACGCGGCGTCGACCGTCTGGCCAAAATGGGGCCGAGCAACGACCTCTACTTCGACTACTACGCGACCCAGGTCCTGCACCACGTTGAAGGTGACCGGTGGGTGGGCTGGAACACCCGCATGCGAGACATGCTTGTCACGACCCAATCGAAGAAGGGCCACGAAGCCGGCAGTTGGTACGAAGGTGTCGATGGCGGCCACGGCGCCCATGCGGCCGGTCGCCTCTACTGCACCTCCCTGGCGACGCTGATTCTTGAGGTCTACTACCGCCACTTGCCGATCTACGGCCAAGGAAGCGTGGATGAGGACTTCAAGGAGTAGCATGCTCCTGTTTCGGCACGGCTGTACGAACGGCGAAAAACCGTGGCGGAAACGCAGATAGGCCGGTGCGAACTCCATCCCGCGTGCCATGCCGTGCCGCACAGGATTGGCTGAACAGGCGCCGAAGGACGGGCTTTTTCGGGGAACGCCGAACCATGTTCAGTCCGCCAGTGCCGGACGTCGATACAGCATGCTGGGTCTGATGGGCTTGAGTCTGATGGGGATCGCCGTCTGCGCGGACGGCGGGGGCCCGTCGGGAAGGCAGGCTTCTCCCAATCGGAAGAGTCCGCCGCGAGGTCGTCTCGATGGAGCCTTTGCTTTCGCTGCCGTCGACGCCGTTGCTCCAGCCTGAGCAACCGGTGGCTCCGCCGTGGGTAGACCGGGTCATGAAAAACCCGGTCGTTCGCGCGGGCTATCTGAGCCTCGCGGCCCATCTGTTCCTCTGCATCCTGCTGGCGATTTTCGCCCTCGAGCACAAACACGTGGCCCGCCTCCGGCCACTGGTAATCTCAATCGGCCCGTCATCCCACGAGGACTCCGACGGGGCTCCCCTTGTCGCGGTGGAGATCGGCGCCGAAGACGACGCAGCCGCCGGCGGCATGGCTGCCGCAGCCGTCCGGGCCGACACGACCGCCGAACCACCGGCAGCAAGCGACGTTCCTCTCGTCTCTGTCTCCGCCCTGGTAGCAGCCATAGAGCCCGCCCTCGAGACCACCACGGAGCCACTTCTGGCGGAAGAGCCTCCCGCCGAAGCCGACTTCTCGCCGGTGCTGGCCGATGGCCCGCTCGCACAGGCAGTCTCTTCCCGCGGCGGCAAGCCGCGACCTGCCGCAGCGTCGGGCGGCCGGGCGGCCGCCCGC
>JBIIFB010000024.1:0-27578 GCA_044237545.1 Pirellulales bacterium | reverse complement strand
GCACTTGGGCAAACTGCCCCAAGCCTTACCTACAACGCCTTCCAAGCATGCCGTGTCGTGCGCTCCTAAGTGGTGAAAACGGGAAATGAAACTGGTGATAAAAAAGCCGCCAAAAAGCAGCACTGAGACTTCCTACGACTATCTGGACGAAGCCTTGATTTTGATATCAACGCCCGCCGGAAGGCTCAGCTTATTCAGTGCCTCGATCGTCTTGGCCGTGGCCTGAACGATGTCGATCACCCTCTTGTGCGTGCGAATCTCGTATTGCTGACGGGCCTTTTTGTCGATGTGGGGGCTCGAGAGCACTGTGTATCGCTCGATCCGCGTGGGCAGCGGGATCGGTCCGTGGACCTCTGAATTGGTTCTCTTCGCAGTATCGACGATCTCCGCGGCGCTCTGATCGAGCACCACGTGGTCGTAGGCCTCCATGCGAATTCTGATGATTTCTTGTGTCGGACCGGCCACGAAAAAACTCCATTCCACTCGGACAGAAACCAAAAAACAGTCACAAACAGAACAGTTTTAAAACCGGTTCGGCAGACCCTAGCCGGCAAAAACTATTCGGAGTGTGCTTCATCGCACGCCCGACCAGGCTTGGGAGCCCAACGGAACTGAAGAAAGCCTCCGAAAAGGCTTTTTTCTGCGTCATCCTCCTGCGGCCAAAACGCCGCGGGGAGTCGCTGCGGATGAAGCAAGGAATCTATGATCGGTTTTGTCCTGTGTCAACACACTGCTTTTCTTCGGCCAATTGCCCGCATCACGAGGCTTTTTTACGGCCAACATGCGCTGGCTGACAGCTTGCAGGCGTGCCGGGCGTGCGGTTGCTCTGCACTGTTGCTGCTCTGCACCGTGGTTGCTTTTAGACGAAGGCATCGGCTGTTTCCGCCGGTGCAGGCCCATATTTGAGCGGAGCCATCGTAAAACTCGCCCTGCCCTGGCTCACGCTTCTGACCGCCGCGGAATAGCCGAACATGCTCGCCAAGGGTGATTCGGCGATCAGGACATTCATGCCGCCCCGGATTTCAGTGTTGGTGATGATCGCCCGCCGCTGCTGGAGATCATTGATCACATCCCCGAGATGCTCTTCGGGCACCGTGACTTCCACCCGCATCACGGGCTCGAGCAAGACCGTGCCGGCCTCGTTCAGCATCCGCTCGATGCTATCTGCCGCCGCGATTCGCACCGCCACTTCGGAGGGTGGCGGGTCGGGCAGCGGGCTCTCCAGAAGCACGATCCGCATGGCCCACAGCGGGCAGCTCTTGAGACCGCCGCGTTCGGCGCTCTCGCGAATCGACTGTGTCATGATTGCGGCCAGGGCGGCAGCCCCCTCGTGCTGCGGAAACCAGCCCTGTTCGACGATCACGGCGGCCTGTTCGCCCGTGGGCTCGGCCCGAATGGTCACTGTGGCCGTGAGGTTCTGCCCAGCCACCTGGCGGTTGACCTGCCCCGACACGGTCACGGCCCGGCCGATGGTCTCCTTGTAGCTCACCCGTGGCTTGTGCACACGGCACCTCAGGTTGAAATCCCGCTCGAGCCTGTGGCGAATCACCTCCAGGTGTAATTCGCCCATGCCGGAGATCAGCGTCTGGCCGGTCTCCTCGCTCTCAATGGCCCGGAAGGTGGGGTCTTGCCGCTTCATCATCTCCAGAACTTCGGCCAGTTTCTTGCGTTCGAGGCTGGTTTCCGGCTCGATCGCCATCGAAATGACCGTCTCCGGAAACTGGATCTGTTCAAGAAGAATAGGGTCGTTTGCATCGCACAGCGTGTCGCCGGTAATGCTCGCCCGCGGGCCGATCACGCCCACGATGTCCCCGGCCTCCGCCTGCTCGATCTGCTCGCGGCGGTCGGCCTGGACGTGCCACAACTGGGCGATGTTTTCCTTCTTCTGCCGCAGCGGGTTCCACACGCGACTGCCTGCCTTGAGCGTGCCGGAATAGACCCTGACAAACGACAGATCGCCATGCTTCTCGGCCACGATCTTGAAGACCAGCCCGCAGAATGGCTCCTTCGGGTCGGCCTTCCGCGTGATCGTGGCCGCCGCTGCGGCGACGGCCTTCTTGCCCGAACCGAGCTTCGATGGATCGATCCCCTCGACCGGAGGCACGTCCGCCGGGCTCGGCAGATACCAGGCCACGGCGTCGAGCACCGGCTGCACTCCAATGCAGTCGAGCGCCGAACCACACAGCACCGGCACGACCTGCCGCGCAATGGTCGCCTGCCGGATCGCCTTTCGGATCAGCTCCACGGGGATCGGCAGCTCGCCGAGGGCCATCTCGGCCAATTCGTCGGAGAAGTCAAAGAGGGTGGAAATCAGCTGCTCCCGCCATTCGGCGGCCACGTCGGCAAGCTCAGACGGAATCGGGGATCTGGCGACCATGGTGGTGCCGGCACCACCGGCCAGGGCGTCCTCCCTCGACGGAAAGGTCAGCAGCTGCATCTCCACGAGATCGACGAGGCCGCGAAAGGGCTCCTTGACATGCGGCGGACCGAGGCCCATCGGCACCTGCAGGATGAGCGGCCGGGCAGCCAGCCGCTCCTCGATTTGCCTGACTGTGCCAAAGAAATCGGCCCCCTCCCGGTCGAGCTTGTTGACCAGCGCGATCCGTGGCACACCGTATTTGTCGGCCTGCCGCCAGACGGTTTCGCTCTGTGCTTCGACCCCTTCCCTGGCGGAAAACACCACGACCGCGCCGTCGAGCACCCGCAGGCTCCGCTCCACCTCGGCCGTGAAATCGACGTGGCCGGGCGTGTCGATCAGGTTGACGGTCACATCCTGCCAGCGAAACGTCACTGCCGCGGAATAGATCGTGATCCCCCGCTCCTGCTCTTCGGGATCGAAATCGGTGATCGTGGTGCCCCGATCCACGTCGCCAAGCCGATGGCTCGTCTTTGTGAAAAACAGCAGCCGTTCGGTGAGCGTGGTCTTGCCCGCATCGATGTGGGCGATGATCCCGATGTTTCGAATCTTCTCCAACTGCCGGCTCATGCCGCTACCTCCATCACATTTTTTCGACGGTGCCGATGCCGAGGAGCTCGAGCCCCTTGCGGAGAATGCGGCCCGTAAGATCGCAGAGCGCGAGGCGACTGGTCCGTTCGTCCCCCTCGGCCTTGAGCACGGGCAGGGCGTCGTACAAAGACGAATAACAGCCGGCGAGGTCGTACAGCCAGGCTGTCAGCACATTGGGGCGATAGTCGGACTCAACGTCTTCGAGGGCCTCGGAGAACCGCACGAGTTCGAGGGCCAGAGCCCGCTCCCGCGGATCGGCGATCAGCAGCACGCCTGCACCGCCGGCAGCGTTCCTGCCGGTTGCATCCTGCCGTAAACCCTGACGTAAACCCTGCCGCAACGCCTCGCGGTCGATCTCCGCCCGACTGAAGATGCCCTCCACGCGGGCCACCGCATATTGCATGTACGCCGCGGTGTTGCCGGTGAGTTGCAGCATTTTGTCGAAGCTGAAGACGTAATCGGTGCTGCGATTCTGCGCGAGATCGGCATATTTGATCGCACCGATTCCAACCGTTTCCGCCACGTGACGCCGGTCGGCATCGCTCAGGCCAGCACCGCCTCGGCCTTCGTCGCCACTGCCGACGATCTGAGCGGCCCGCTCCACGCCCTCGTCGAGCAACGACTCGAGCCCAACCGTGTCGCCAGCCCGTGTTTTGAAGGGCTTTCCATCGCCGCCGAGCACCGTGCCAAAGGCGACATGCACCAGCTTCAGCCGTTCCATGGCCGGCCTGTCGCCACCGCCCCAGAGCTTCGCCGTGGCGAAAAGCTGGTCGAAGTGCTGCCCCTGCCGATGGTCAACGACATAGAGAATGCGATCCGGCTTCCAGTGCTCCATTCGCCACTGAATGGTCGCCAGATCCGTTGTCGCGTAGAGAAACGCGCCGTCCGCCTTGCGGATCAACAGCGGCGGCTGTTCGTCCCCTCCCAGAAACACCCCGACCGCGCCGCGGCTTTCCCGTGCCAGCCCGCTGGCGAGCAACTGCTCGACCACGCCTCCAAGCATCGGCTGGTAGAAGCTTTCGCCCAACGTATGGTCGAACACGACACTGAGTCGTGCATACATCCGGTCGATCTCCGACCGGCAGGCCGGCATGAACTGCTCCCAGAGGGCACGATTTTCAGGATCTCCTTCATGCAGCCTCGCCGTCTCGGCAAGTACGGCCTGCGCAACGTCGGGATGCTTTTGGACGAGCGCGGCCGCGGCGGGGTCTGCCGCCAACTCATCCGGCTTGGCATCGACGAGCCTGCGGACGAGCCTGTAGAGCCGGCCCAGTTCGGCCGTGGGGTCGGCGGCGTAGGCCGCGTCATCGCGGAGGTGCTTCCACCCCCAGAGGATCATGCCGAACTGCGTGCCCCAATCGCCCAGGTGGTTGTCAGTGATCGTGTCGTGGCCGCGGAATTTCAGGATTTTCGCGAGGGCGTCGCCAATCACCGTCGAGCGGATATGCCCCACATGCATCGGCTTGGCGACGTTTGGAGAGCTGTAGTCGATGACGATTCTTTCGGGCCGTTCCACCACCGGCACGCCGAGCCTCGGGTCGCCGGCGGCAGCGATCACGGCCCTGGCCAACGCCTCCTGCCGGACACGGAGGTTGATGAACCCTGGGCCGACGGGTTCGGTCGGCGTCTCGAACAGATCCCCAACGTCGAGCCGCCGGATGATCTCGATGGCCATGTCCCGGGGTTTGAGGCCCGCCCGTTTGGCAAGCGCCATGGCCATCGTGCCGGAATAGTCGCCGAATTTCGGATCTGCCGTCTCCCGGACCTGCTCCATCAGCCCAGGCAGTTCTTCTCCGCTGATGCCAACGACGCCATCCGCGGCAAGCCGCTCGAGGGCCGTCCGAAACATCACGCGAAGAGCCCCGCGAAAGTTGGCTCCATGTCCGGCCTCGCGGCCCGAGTCGCCGCCTGCCGCGGTCACCGTCCTTCTCCCGGAGCCGACGTGGAGGCCGGCAGGGGCACCGGCTTGAAGCCGCTCCAGAGCTGCTCCAGATCCCAGTAATCACGCGCTTCCGCTTCAAAGAGGTGCACGACCACGTCGCCGTAGTCCAGCACGATCCACCGGCCCTCCTCGTAGCCCTCGATCCCGCGGCGGGTGTCGTGCATCTCCTTTTTCATCATCAGTTCGATCTCGTCGGCCATGGCATGAAGCTGACGGCGGCTCGCGCCGGTGGCCACCACGAAGTAGTCGAACACGTCGGTCAGGCCGCGAAGATCGAGGACATGGACGTCGGTGCCGCGGGTTTCGTCCGCCACCCGCGCCGCCGCGATCGCCCGCTCGCGGGCGTGATCAGCTCTGGCGGCAACGCGTGCATCGCCCCCACCCTCCGGAAGTTCACTCGTGGCGGCCTTGGCGGCCACCTTTTTCGAGGCTTTGGGACCGGCCTGGGCTAGGGCGCGGGGTGACTCAGGCTGGTTGCGGGCATTGCTCACGGGGATCATCGAGTCCTGAGGCTGGGGCGAAGAAAATAACAAGCTGCAGCCGGATTCTAACCGGAATCCGCGTGCCTGCCCAAAGACCGTTCCTGTCACCGCGAGCAGGCGCGTTCGGCCGCCAGCGCGATGCCCGCCAGCACCAGTTCCGGCATCTCAATCGCCCCAGGCAGGGCGTCGCGGACCGCAGCCCGCCAGCCGCCGGTGAGAATCAGATCGGCATCCCCGCCGAGCGTGGCACGGGCCTCAGCCACGATTCTGCCGATCGCCCCGCGGATCCCCCAGCCGATGCCCGCGGCGATCGCCTCCTGAGTCGAACGTCCTGGCATGGCCGGCGGCGCCTGCTGCTCGAGCGCCGCGATGGCCGGCAGCCGGCTTGTGCCCTCCGCGAGCGCCCGGGCCATCAGCGCAGGGCCCGGCAGGATGGCTCCCCCGAGAAATGCCCCGGCTGGCGACAGCATGTCGACCGTTGCCGCGGTGCCGCAATCGACGATGATCGCCGCCCTACCGGGCTTTCGCACGAGGCCGGCCGCGGCGGCGGCGGCCAGCCGGTCGACGCCCACCTTGTGGGGCTCGGCGACGAGCACCTCCAGCGGCAGATCTGCGTGCATGATCCGTCGCTGCCTCAGGCTGCGATGCCGGGTGGCCGAGAGTTCGGCGATGGCTGCCTCGAGCCTGGCCGCGACGGCGTCATGCACGCTGGCAACGAGCACCACGGCGGTCGACGGCGCCGCCAGATTCAGCCAGTGCTCGAGATTGGCCGGGCGAAATCCGTGGCTGTCGAGATCCTGCCGCTTCGTCACTGTCGGCAGCCGCCGCTGCCCGGAGGCATCGATCCCGTGGTCGGCCACCACGGCCAGTTTGATCCGGGAATTGCCCACATCCGCCAGCAGGACGGTGTCGCCAAGGCAGCGCGATGCCGGGGGTGGATTCGTCATGGGGAAAGCCTCCACGATACAAACGATCAGCCGCAGGCTGCCACTGATTCAATCGCCTAGGCCGCGTCCAACTGCGACACGATCGCGGCCAGCATCCGGTCGAGGCCCTGGCCGGTGACGGCGCTGACGGCGATCACGTCGTGGCCGATCGCGGCCGCAAGCGAGGCACGAACCGCCTCGGTGTCGGGCAGCTCGCACTTGCTCACAACCACAATCTCCGGACGCCGCCCCAGCGATTCGTCATACCGCACCAACTCCAGGCGGATGGCCTGGTAATTCGTCAGGGGGTCGCTGCCATCGAGCGGCATCGGCTCGACCACGTGCACGAGGATACCGGCCCGCTCAACATGCCGCAGAAACTCATGTCCGAGTCCGATGCCCGCATGAGCCCCCTCGATCAGCCCCGGCAGGTCGGCCAGGACAAAACTGCGGTCTCGCGAGACGGCCACGATGCCGAGCATCGGCTTCTTGGTAGTGAAGGCGTAGTCGGCAATCTCGGGACGGGCCCGGGAGAGCCGTGAAAGGAGCGTGCTTTTGCCGGCATTCGGCTTGCCGACCAGCCCGACATCCGCGATCACCTTCAGCTCCAGCAGCAGGCGACGGGCCTCCCCCTTCTCGCCCGGCGTGGTCTCGCGGGGAGCGCGGTTGGTGGACGACTTGAAGTGGAGATTGCCCCACCCCCCTGCCCCGCCCTTGGCGGCCACGATCGTTTCGCCGGGCACCGCGAGATCCTTGAGCACGAGCCCCGTGATCTCGTCGATGACGACGGTGCCGGGAGGCACGAGCAGCACAAGGTCCTCGGCCATGCGGCCATGGCAATTGGTCGGTCCTCCCGACTCGCCGCTGGCGGCCCGCCACTGCTTGCGGTGGGCCAGCGGAGCGAGGGAATCGACCCCTGCCTGCGCCCGCATGATCACACTGCCGCCGTGACCGCCATTCCCACCGTCAGGACCGCCGAGGGGGATGTATTTCTCGCGACGAAAGCTCCTGCAACCGCGTCCACCGTTGCCTGCCGCCACTTCAATATGGACCCGGTCTACAAACACGCTCAGCCAACGAGCACGTTGATGCGACGGCTATCGCGGTCGAACCCGACCACGCCGTCGACCAAGGCAAAGAGGGTGTAGTCGCTCCCCGTGCCGACATTTTTGCCGGCGTGAAACTTGGATCCGACCTGCCGGACAAGAATGTTGCCCGCGCGGACCTGTTGGCCGCCAAACTTCTTGACGCCGCGGCGTTGTGCATTGGAATCACGACCGTTGCGGCTGGATCCCTGACCTTTTTTATGTGCCATGTGCTGTGCTGCGCCGTGACGACGCTCCTAATTTGTGTTTTAGGGTTGTATTTTAGGTCTGTGTGTTCAGTCAGTGTCTTTGCACCGCGGACCACCGACCGGATCATTCCGCTTCAGTTTCGTACTTGAAAACCCAGGCGTGGTCAATGCCCTCGGGCACTTCCGTGGCCTTGTCGTAGAGGGCCGGTCCCTGCGATCCGAAGAGGCCGGCGAGCAATTGCCGCCGTTCATCCGGATCCTGCTTTGCCCTGATCGCAGGCCAGATCACGTCAAACGCCGCCAGCCCGTCGCCTGCCACGAGCCGCTGGCGATTGACATCGACATCCTCGAGGGTTGCCAGGGTGCGGGCCATGGCGAGTTCCTTACTCAGGCTATTGACCCTGGTGGCCGCCGGCCCGAAGAAGGCCTCCGCCCGCTGCTGCCGCGGACCTCCTGGTGGCACCTGTGCCAAGGTTTCCAGTACTTTTGCCAGCGATTCAAGCGGCCGTTGCTGAACGCTCTCCGGCGTCAGATCGATCGCCGCAAGCGGCTTCCGCCGGGTGGCATCCCGCTCCGCATCGACCGGGGCCGCCAATGCCCGCGACAACTGCTCGAGATATTCGACGCCCAGATCACCGAAGACCGCCCGCACCAGCGGGCCGCGGGCCGTTGGGTCTTTGACGGCGGCTACCGCCGTGACAACCTTGGCCAACGGGACAAGGTCGCCGCCACGGTCTGCCGCGTCATTCCCGTCGGGGCCGAGCAGGTCCTGCCACGACAGCCCCAGGTCGGCGATGCCCGCCACCGGCCGAGATTTCAGCAACTGCGGACGCCCTGTCGCCTCGAGCAGCTTCCCTCCCAGCGTCATCCGTTCAAGCATCCCCGCGTAGCCGACGCTCATCTCTTCCTCGACCTCGTCGCGATCATCGCCGGGCCTCCAGAAGTCGAGCCGCAGGCTCTCCAGGGCGTGTTCCATCTCAGCGGCCGGCGGCAGATTACCGGCGAACGTCGCCCCGTCCCGTGCCCGCCAGCGGATCGCGTTGGTCAACCCGCGGACCGAGATGGTGAAAAAGTCGATCCGCGGATCGATATCCTCCCAGACCGCGACGCCCCACCGCTCACCGCCGGGGGGGATCTCCGTCGCCGCCATGCTGGCGCTGTCGAACAATTCCCTGGCCGGATCCTCGCGGCGGCGAATCGGCCCCATGGCATTGGGCACGACACGGTCGAGATAGCTGCGGTAGGCGGTCTCACCTTCGGCCTCGGTCAGTCCTTCGACGCTTTCGAGCACGAAGTGTGGCAGGAACCGGACCGGGGCCTCAAACGCCTCGGTGGTCCGGGTGGTGGGATCTTCCTTATCGATGACAGTGCGACGGCCACCGGTGTTCCGCACGCGATAGACGAGATACCAGACCCGTTTCCGCTGCATGCGAAACTCACCTGCCGGGATGTCGACGTCGATCAGCCTCGGTGGCTTGAATGCGAATTCCAGGCACCAGATATCCCGCTGGAATTCCCGGTTTTTCGCCCGCTCGACAAGCGTTGTGTTGAGCGGCGCCTGCCGGGGCTCCCAGGCCTGATCCTCAAGCCCCCGGCTGATCTCCATCAGGTCGCCACGGAGCACGTGGGAATCACTGCTCGTGCGGGGCGGAATCACAGTCAACACGCCGGGGGCAAGACGGCGAAATCCGGCCGAACGGGGCGGGCTCGCGTCGGCCGCCGCCACAGGCGTTTCGAACCCGACCACAACCGACAGCAAAGCTCCCAGGAAGACGAATACAGACACAAGCCGCGACACAAGCCGCGACAAGAGCCCGGCCGAACCAGCCGAAAGCCTTGCGATCGCCCGGCCGGCTAACGGCAGGTGAAACGGGGTGCCTGGAACTCTCTCGAAACGTGTTTTCACGGCTCTTTTCACGGCTCTTTCCCTGATTTCCATCGCCGCCTGCCTCTGCTGAATCCTACAGAAACCGGGCCCGAGGAGCCTACATTCGGCAAACTCTCATCAAATTACCCAGAGACCCTTGCTTACCGATACTTCGCGAAGCAGACTGTTTCTGTGGGTTGTACGGCCGAAATGGTTCTGCCGAACGGCCCAGCCCCACGCTCTGACGGAATATTGGCCTACGCCGGGCCGGCCTTCCGAAAGACACTCCGATGGGTTTGTGCCCGACGGCATAGACCCGCATCCCCGCACACAACTTCCCTACCACGCCTTTCGGCATCTGAGACGATCATGCTGGAACGGAACCGCCTGCAGCCCCCCCGTCCGTCAGCCCCGTCGCAGACGAACGGCTGGTCTGATGTGCCGTCCTCATCCAGCCCGTCTTCATACAGCCCGCCTTCCCACATCCCGGCTTGGGACGGTCTGCCGGGGGCATGTGCCGGCCTGTTCGCGTCAGCTGAAGACTACGACGCCACGGGCATTCTGACTGGCGTCGACCCGTCTGAATCCTGCTACTGGTGGATGCCTGAGCTGTATACGTCGGCCCCAGCCCAAGCTCCGGCTCAATCCACAGCCGCAATCGCTGCTGATTCTGCCGGTGAGACGGACAGCGTGGTGCGTCGTTCGGGAATCCGTTCGGGCCTCACGGAGCGACTGCTCCGGGCAGGTCAGGCCACGCGTCGCAGCGGCTCGCGGAGCACCGCAGCGGCCTGATCCACCTCTGCCGCCAGCGCGGCGTAGTCGGCGGCGCCGTGAGAGTCGGGCGCGTAGTCGAAAATCGACTGCCCAAAGCTCGGGGCCTCGGCAAGACGAATGTTGCGACGGACCCGGGTTTCAAACACCTGCGCCGACCCCCAGGCAGGATGCTTTGCCGCCGACGATGCGAAGAACGACTGCACGTCGCGGCCGACCTCCGACGCCAGCCGCGTGCCTGCCTCATACATGCAGAGCACGACTCCCAGCAGCCGGAGCCGCGGATTGACGTGCTCGGCGACCATTTCAATCGTCTCCAAGAGCTTGCTGAGACCGTGGAGTGCGAGAAAATGCGGCTGGAGCGGAAGGAGCACTTCGTCCACCGCCGCCATGGCGTTGAGCGACAACAGCCCCAGTGACGGGGGGCAGTCGATCACCATGTAATCGAATGCGTCGGCCGTCTGCGGGCCTGGATTGCACCGCGGATCAGCCTCCATCCGCTGCCGGAGGATCATCTCCCGGCCGCTACGTCCGGCGAGTGCCATCTCCACTGCGGAGAGATCGATATGGGAGGGCACCACGCAGAGGTTGTCGCCGGCCGCGACCATCGCCGCTGCGAGCGGCTGGCCAGCCACGAGCACGTCATACGCCGACACTGCATGCGATCCCGGCATCACGCCCGCATGCAGCGTGGCATGGGCCTGTGGATCGAGATCGACGAGGCAGACCCGCCGACCCGCGCGGGCCAACGCGACGGCGAGGTTTACCGACGTGGTCGTCTTGCCAACGCCACCCTTCTGATTGGCCACGGCGATGGATCGCATGAAAAAACCTCGTGCCTGAAGCCTCGGTGCCGGAACGGCCGCTGGTGTCTCCAGTGGGGGGCGGGAGCATAGGGGCCGGCACCCATGACGAAAAAGCCCGGTTTTCCCCCGGGCGGTGCGTTCCCACACAATTCGCTACCGGGCCGCCGACAGCGTGGAGCGGATCCACTTCTCCAGGCCGGGACCGATGCGGCCAAGCCCCATTCGCCCAGGCTGCCCAAGCATTGCAATCGCCCCCCCTGCGGGGTCGATGTCGATGACCAGCGTGGTCTGGCCGCCGCCACTGCGACCAGCATTGCCAGCGGCATCGCCAGCGGCATCGCTGGCGGCCGGCTCGCTGAAGACGAGCGCTGCGTCCCAAACTTCAGAAGGCCGTCGGGCTTCGAGGCTCGCGGAAGTGGCCGCGGCCTGCCAGGTGAAGTTGGCATCTTCCACGAGCCCACGTCGCAGGTGCACCAGCCCCGGGGCCTTCGAAACGTCGATCCGCGTTCGGCATGCGAGGCGGCCAGACGCACTCCCCGGCTGCACGATCAAGAGCTCGACGACCGGAGCCGCTGAAATTCTTCGAGCCGCCGCCGGGCCGTAGAACTCGAGGCACCGGCGGGTCTGATGCCGCTGAAACCAGACGCCGGTGCTGGCCGCCGCCAGCCCCAGCAGGAGCAGGCCCACCACCAGCCACGTGCCCCCCGCGACGCCGTCGGCGCGAGTGGAAACGGTCTGCTGGGGGGCTGGTTGTGACATCTCGAATGATCCTTTCGGCAGACGGTGGGGCTGGCCGCACCCTCAGCCTCTGCACTGTATACTCGCCGGTCAGCGGGTGAAAAGGCTGCCCGCACCGTCTGTTTCTTCGGAGCCGTAGCGCATGCCAAACGCGTTTGACCCCTACCGCGAAGCCCTGGTCGTTGAAAATCACACGGTCTGGCCGGACGACTATCAAGACTGGTCGGATGCCGACAAGGCCCGGGTCGATCTGCTGCTTCACGCCGCGCCGCAGGAGGCCGCCGAACTCGACTACCTCCGGCAGCACACCGGCTTCGCCCGCGTGATCACCGTCACCCCCGCCGACCTCGACCGCGTGAGCGTGGCCTGATTGGCCGAAGTGGCCTGAGCGGCCTGAATGGCCCTGAGCGGCGAGTCTTCTCTTGAGGCGTAGGGAGTATCTGTGTTGTCCGACACCGCCACCATCCGCGTCCATCTGCCGGCAGAGGCATCCCCGGTCGACCGTTCGTACGACATCATCGTCGGAGCCGGGGTTGTCGGTTCGATTGGCCATGTGCTCGCGGCCAGCGGTGCGTGCCGGGCGATCGTGGTGACAGACGCCGCCGTGGCTGGCTCCCATGCGGTGGCCGTCGCCGCCTCACTCGAAGCCGCCGGCCTACACGTGGCCACGATCACCGTGGCGTCGGGGGAGGCCTCGAAGTCGGTCGGTCCGCTTGCGCGGCTCTGGGACGAAATGGCCCGGCTGGCGGTCGACCGCCACACCCACGTCGTCGGCGTGGGCGGTGGGGTCGTGGGCGATCTTGCCGGCTTCGCGGCAGCCACGTTTGGACGCGGCCTTCCGGTCTGGCACGTGCCGACCACCCTCGTCGCCCAGGTCGATAGCGCGATCGGCGGCAAGACCGGCATCAATCTCGAGGGAGGAAAAAATCTCGTCGGTAGCTTCTGGCAGCCGCGGGGCGTGATCGCCGATGTCGACACGCTGGCCACCCTGCCCGACCGCGAATTCAAGAGCGGCCTCGCGGAGGTGGTGAAATACGGAATGATTCTCGATCCCGGCTTCTTCGACTGGCTGGAGGCCACAACGGCGACGATCCTGGCGAGAGATTCGGCAGCCCTCCGCCACGTGGTCGGCCGGTCGGCAACACTCAAAGCCGGCATCGTGGAACGCGACGAGCGGGAACTCTCCGGCCTGCGGGCGATCCTCAACTACGGCCATACGTTCGCCCATGCCTACGAGACCGCCGCAGGCTACGGCACGCTTCTGCACGGCGAGGCCGTTGCCATCGGCATGGTCTCGGCGGCCGCGCTTGCGATGGCGCTTGGCCGAATCGGGCCGGACATCGTCGCCCGACAAGAGCGTCTCCTCCGGGCCTTCGACCTCCCGGTGGCCGTGCCGACCGGGGCCGGATTTACGACCGACGCATTGCTCGACATCATGGCCCGCGACAAAAAAACCGTCGGTGGCCGGCTGCGGTTCGTGCTCCCGACGCGGATCGGACATGTCGAACTGGTCGACGGCATCGATCCAGCGGCCGTGCGGTCTATCCTGGCCCAGAGCCTGGACAAGAACCTGAACAAGCATCTGGCTGGCGATGTGGCTTCCGATCTGGCTGGCAATCCCGACAGCATGCTCAACAGCACTCTGGATCGAGACTCGCGTGGGCCGGCAACCCAGCCGGTGCGAATGTCGTCTCGCCCCTCCGAAGGAAACGTGTGATGACTCCAACGCATGTGCGATCTCTCGCGGTCGGTCTGGTGCTGGCCGGCGGCACCCTCTGGTGTGCGGGGCCTGCGCAGGCACAGAACGACTGGCAGTATCCCGATCCCTACTTCGGCATTCTGGAAATCGAGAAGTCGCACACCGCGGCGACGGCGCGTCGGTATCGCGCGGAGGTCAATCCTGCGGCCCGTGGAGACCGGGGATCAACGCAGTCCACAGTGCCGGCTCTCCCGGGCGAGCCGGCGAAAGAGGCCGCTGCGGCCCCGTCACCTGCACCGCGGCCCCGCTGGCGAAACCGCTGGCGTCGGTAAAACCACTCGCGTCGTACCCTGCCCGAACGGGGCCGCACTGGGCTCCCGCTGGGCTCCTCACCCCGACTAGCGTCGCTTATCGCGGCGGGCCTGCGACCGCTTGCCGGCGGCGATGACATGACTGCCCTTGCGGGTCACCTGCCCCTCGACCTTGAGGCGTGCGTTCTTGGCCGCTGTTCGCGCCGACCGCTGCTTCACGCCGTCATACCTGATCGCCTGCGCGGCGGCCGCAGCCGGCGGCAGCTTCCGCTTCTTCGACCTGGCTGCAGATTTTCCAGCCGCCGATGCAACGACCTTCTTGGAGACCGGCTTGGATGCCGTCTTCATAGTCGTCTTGGCTTCCGCGATCCGCGTCACCGGAACGACCTTCTTCGTAGCCGCGGCAGCAGCGGCAGCCACACGCGACGCAGCCGGCTTGGCTGCAACGGGCTTCGACACGCCCCGCTTGGCACTGGCTTTATTGAGCGTGGCGACCTGGCGGGTGAACTCCGACCGGAGGCCCGCCCGAGCGGCACGGTTGCCAGCGACACGAGCACGCTTCGGCGTCGTCTTGCGGGTGATGACCGGCTTCGAGGCGTTTCTTTTTTCCTCGCCAGCAGCCGGAACAAGTGCCTTGAGCCTCGCTTCAACTCGCTTCACGGCGGCATCGAAAAGGTCTGCCTTGGCACGGGTCCGGGCATTCGCCTCGGCGACGGCCCGTGGCGCCCTCTTCACGACGCGGGTCTGCTCCCCCGTCAGTGCCCGCCATTTGTCGCGAAACGTCCGCGTTCGCACGAGGAGCGCCTGCACGTCTGCATGGACGGCCTTGGAAAGCCCCGGGTCGTCGCTCATTGCAAGCAGCGCACGTTCAGCGGCCGTGCAGAGATTCCGAAGTTGATCGGAAGATGCCCCGGTCGGAGGCGACACAGAAACCCGAGATGACTTGGCCATGACTACCTGCTCCAGCGTTTGCGTTGATGAGACCACACCCCAATGCCCGCCGATTCGACGGCCGGACCGGGGTCAGAATCATACGCCACGGGGGGCCGGTTCGGCGAACTCGCCTCACCACCGTGACTCGACGGCCAGACCGCCCATGTCGGCCATGGGCAGGGGCACCACCCGCACTTCCATTCCGGCGAAGTGCGTTTCGGTGCGGTTGACGGCCATCGAACTGGCCCAGGCCAGATACCAGCCGAGAAAGATCTGCGACGGATAATGCGCGTTGTCGGTCATCCGTGAGAAGCCGACAAAGGTCGAGCAGACGTAGAGCGTGCCCTTGGCAAGCGGGTTTTCCACCATCTCGGCCGCGGCGAGAAAGGGGACCGCGCCCACGAAGGCATGGCCGCTGACGCCGTTGTTGTCATTCCACAGATGCCAATCGCTGCCGGCGGGGCTTTCACCGGGCCGTGATGCCCCCGTGGCCATCTGCAGCACATAGAGCGGCGGCGCCCCGACCAGGAATATGCGGAGCGAACGGGAGCCCCACTCGCCCACGATGTCGCCGGCTGGCTGCCCCTCGAGGACCACCCCCGTGAGGGCCGCCACACCAAAAATCGGCAGGGCATACTTCCCCTCGCCGAGCACCTTGCAATCGGAGAAGAACGTTCCGACGTCGGTGGGCCGAACTCCCTCCTGCCAGGCGTTTTGCATGGTCGTGTCGAAGCCGGTATTGGCCATCAGCGCGCCGGCGCCGAAGGCAGCCGTGATGCCGGTGAGGCTTTCGCAGGAGTAGAAGTTGCGGTAGTCCTCGACCACCTTGTAGCCCGCCCGGGCCAGGCGGGGGTGCTGGCTGTGCGCCCAGGGCGGCTCTGCCGAATGACTGCCGCTCTCTTCGAGCGCCGGCAGCGAATACACCGGCTCGGCTGCGCCTCCAGGGGAGGTCGCCATGCGGGCGGCCAGCGTGGTGGTGATGTTGGTGCGTTCGCCGCCGGAATGGACCGTGGGCCAGCCGCCCGTCAGTTCGACGCCGCCAGGGGTGGATGTGTCGTAGGCATCGGCGATTGACTGTGTTTCAACGATGGCGTCGATCCAGGCCCCGTTGACGGCCGGCACCACGCGAACGACCACCCGTTGTCGCCTCGGCGGCCAGGCCTGGGAGGTCGTCGGCAGCCCGCGTGCTGCGGGCGCCGACTCAGGCGGCTCGAGCCATGCCGATTCGATCACACCCTCCCGCGGGGGCGTGGAACGAAAATCGGGTTCCACGGTCCGCACGATCGGCCAGTCTGCGGAGACTGTGGCCAGCGTCTGCCGCCAGAGCCTGCTGCCGTCGTCACTGGGCAGATACATGCCTCCGGTCTTTCGGGCCGCGACCAACGGGCTGCTGCCGGAATCGACCCCGGCATCCTGTCGGGGGGCCACACTGTCGACCATTTCAAACTCTATGGCGAGAGCGAGTGGCAACTGCCAGACCGCCAGGGCGGCGACGGCGGCGCGCACCGCAATCCGGCTGATCGCGACGGCGGTGGTTCTGGACCGGTTGTATGGCATGGGCGGTGCGGAACTGTCTCAGCCTGAGGCCGACGAGGCAAGGCATCTTTGCCCCCGATAACCCCCCCCGATAACGCAGCGGACGCCCACGCCAGCCGTCGCCAATCCCCAGCCTCCCCCGGCTTTCCCTGGCTGCTTCCCCGCGGCCGGCCCCCATCAGCCAGGCGGCACTGGCTGCGGTTCAATCTCGATAAACACCTCCACCTGCTGCCCGACAAAAAGGGGCGGCAGGCCGGCGGGATCGAATTCATAGATCACTTGCAGCACCCGCGTGTCGACCCGCTCGGCATTGCCGCCGGTCAGCGACTTCTTCGGCACCACGAACGGCTCCACGCGGACAAACCGCAGGGGATACCGCACCTGAAGGTTGCCACGCGGTGCGGCCACCGCGCCGTTGCCCTGTGGAAACCGCGCGATGTCGAACTCGTCGATGTCGACCCGCACGTGCAGCATATCGATGTTGCCGAGGATCACCAGCGGCTGATTCGGCGGCGTGCCGACAAACTCACCCGGCCGCACGTTCACCTGCAGCACCCGCCCTGCCACCAGCGATCGCACGACCAAGCGATCAAGGTCGATCTCGATTTTGGCCACGTCCGCCTCAGCCTTCGTGATCGCTTCGGCTGCCACGTCGCGGTCGTATTGCCACGCCCCGGCACGCAGCAGATCGAGGTCGGCCTGCGTCCGATCCAAAGCCGCCTGGGCGCCGGCCAGAGCCTCCTGCCGGGTGATCAGTTCCTGCTCCGTCGTAAACTTGCGGCCAAATGTCTCCTCAGACCGCTTGAGTGCGTCGGCTTCACGGATCACCGCCGCCCGCGCCTCGTTGACCTGTGCGACGCGCACGGGAATCTTCTCCTTGCGCGGCTCGGCCTCCAGCCGGATCAGTTCGCTCTTCGACTGCGAGACGACGGCGCGTTTCACGGCCAGTTCGCCCTGCAGCTGCCGGTCATCCATTCGGAAGAGCGGCGTACCAGGCTGGACGTCTTCGCCGACCTTCACGAGCACCTGCACCACGACCCCGGCCGTCGCGGAGCCGACGGCGATATTCTCCGTCTGCGCCTCGACGATACCGGCCGCTGCGAGCGTGGCGGCATAGGGGCTGCGGGCCGGCGGAATCGGGGGCGGCGGGTTGCGGATCACGGGCCGGGTCTTTGCCACATACCAGCCGGCAAAGCCGAGCATCGCCACGGCCACGAGGGGCAGTGCGTATTGCGTGAGGATGTCGGCCGGCGTGCGGCGGCGTTCCGTGCGGCGGCGAGGCGGAGCTGCGGGAGCTTCCGGTGATGTCGCGACGTCGCTGTCCATGGTGGCCATGCCGACATGCTATGCGACGGCCAATCGCCACGTCACTCCCGGGCCGTCGACCGTCTGCCCTCATCACGTTTTCCTGCTGCTGCGTCGGGGAGTGGCCCGGCGTGCATGGAAGCCAGAGAGAGCTTACTATCGATCAGACCGCAATCTGCATGGCGTACGCCGGCGGCCCGCCCGCGAACACAGTCCCACTCGAACGCACTCTTGTGTCCACACCTTCTCCATCTCCCCAGCGCCGCGTGATGAGGCTGCTGGCCTCGCCCCCCGACGCCGCCCTGGCCGCCGCGAGTGAGATCGAGGCCGCTGGCGAATGGCCCGCGGTGCTGCGTCGCTGCGAACGATGGAAGGTACTTCCGGCGGTCGCCGCGAGGCTGGCGGCTCTTGGCCGATCGTTGCCCCCGACAGAGGCGGACGATCTGCGTCGCGCCACGGCGACCCAGTTCATCCGCACCTCGCTCTGCATACGGGCGGGATCAGAGGCGATGCAACGGCTGCATGCCGCAGGCATCCAGGCGGTGGCATTCAAGGGGGCCGCGGTCATCGCGCTGCTGCACGCCAACGCCCGCGACCGCATGCTTCAGGACGTCGACATCCTGATCCGAGCCGATGACCTCGCCGCCACACTCACAACCCTCGAAGCCAACGGCTACCGGCGGCACGTCGGCACCGGCTCCTTGGCCGACTACATCGCCTTCGTGAGGAATTCGCCGGGGGCCGCCGGCAATCAGGCGGTCAGTCTGAGCAATCCTGCAGGCAACCACATCGACCTCCATTGGAAACTGGGGCGATTCGACACCGAGGCCTTGCTGGGCACAGCCCGGCCCGTGCGGATGCTCAATGTCGAGACGACGGTGGTTCGCCCCGCTTTTGGCCTGCTGCTCACCGTGCACCATGCGGTGCGAAACGACCTTGTTCCCGACGAGATCGCCCGCGACATCCTCGACTGCGGCGGCTGGTTTCGCCTGTTGGCCACGGATCCCGCAGAGCTTTCCTACGTGCTCGACTACGCCCGCCGATGGGGCCTCGACGATGCCGTTCACGCAGTCTCCATGATCCTGCAGCACTTCGGAGGCGACTCGCCGCTGCCGGCGACCGCGACAGGGAGCACGGCCGCCGCGCTGGCCGACCTCTATCTCCGGCAGCTCGATTCCGAGCCGATCAATTCTGATCTGCCCTATCTCGCCAGCCCCCGCGCCGTCGGGCAGATCCTCTCCGGTGCCCTGTCAGGCTGGCGGCGCTATGCGGGCCTGATGCGGGAGTTCGAGGCGGCCAACGGCGAGGAGTCGCTCACGCTTCCGGAGCGGGTGAAGCGGCTGGCGACGGCCGCCTGGCACCTGTCACCGGCCCAGTGGCGGCAGGTCCGCGCCCTGGCCCGCGCGAAGGACAGGCTCTTGTAGCGGCCGGGGGCTGTCGATTCGGAAAGACAACTGCTGTAAAACTGCGACAACGTGCGAAGGGCCAGTCAGGAACCCCACGCCATACCCAGCCCGAGACCACAGGAAACATTCAGGTCGTGATCATTCAAGGCCGCGTTGAGTCGTACCGGGTCAATGAGCCCGACGTCATCCATCAGCTCTTCGATCGCGAGGTGGTGGTCGTCGATCTCCGCAACGGCAGCTACTACAGCCTCTCAGAGTCGGGGGGCACGACTTGGCTTGCATTTGGCTCCGCTGGCGCGTCGATAGACGCTGTCACAGAGCTGTTGGCCAACATCTATGCCCTCCCGCCCGACGTCATCGCCCGCGACCTGCGAAGGTTTGTCGAAGAGTTGACGGCCCGTGATTTGATCGTCGCCTGCCCGCAGGGCGAGGGAGTAATGGACGCAGCCACGGTGGCAACACCCGCAGCCGCCTACTCGCCCCCCGAACTGCGGTCGTACAACGACCTTCAAGAACTGTTCCTGCTCGATCCGGTGCATGAAGTCGATGCCGTGGCCGGATGGCCCCACGCTGCGGCGGGAGGGCCGGCAGTGCTCCCGCCCGCTGAGCCAGCGGGCGCACCGGCAACCACCGGCGCCTCCCCTGCCGCCACGGGCGGTGACCTGCTCACCGCGAAGCTCGGGGGGCACACGCTCCTGGTCAACCGCGACACCGGCGTCTATTCCACGCTCGACGCAGACCGCGGCACCACCGTGCATCACGACCTGGAAACACTGATGCGACCCTGGATCGAAGCCGATCGCCCGCTGCGTCGCGCCACCACCGCCCAAGGACGGCAGCTCCTGGATCGACTGGATCAATCGTTCACGGACGACGCCGCCACGGCCGGCGGTATCGTTGAGCAGTGGTACGAGATCGGTGGGGAGGCCATCTGCGTGCGGACGATCCCCGAGCAAGACTCGGAAAGGCTCCGGCCTGCCCTTCGCCATCTGGCGATTCCTGAGGCACCGGCCACTGGGGCCGGCCTCACCATCAGTGCCTGGAACGGCGGCATGCCATCGGCCCCACCGATGCTGGCCAACCTGCTGCAGCGATTGCGCAGGAACTGGTGCACGGAGTGCGGCCCCCGGGGCGAGGTCCTCGAACTGCACTCGAGCGAGATCTCCGCCATCTACAATGCCGGGCCCAATGTGCTCACGGTGCTCGACTTCGAACGCAACCGCGGCTGGCTGCTGAAGCTTGATGATGTCGCCTTCCCCTACTGGGAAGTCGGCTCCCCCTTTCGGTTCTTGCTGCACGAATGGTTTGCCCCCCGCGGGCTGCAGTATGTGCATGCCGCTGCGGTTGGCACAGCACGGGGCGGCGTGCTCCTCGTCGGCAAGGGCGGCTCCGGCAAGTCGACCACCGCCCTGCTCTGCGCCGTCGCCGGCCTGAACTATGCCGGCGACGACTACTGCCTGATCGACCCCTCTCACGCATGGGCTCACAGCCTCTACAACACCGGCAAGCTGAAGGGACCGGACGACTACGCCCGACTGCCGGAACTGAAAGGCCTGTCTACCAACCCGGACAGCTTCGAACGAGGCGGTGACGGCAAGGGGGTCTACTTTATCGACGAGATCTGGCCCGACCGTGTCGTGGCAGGCATGCCATTGCGGGCCATCGTCGTGCCGCGGATCACCGGTCGGGCGGCAAGCAGCGTCGAGCCCTGCTCCGCGTTCGAAGCACTCGTGGCGATGCTGCCGAGCACCGCTGCGCAGCTTCCGGCAGCGACGAACGAAGACTGCGACCGCATGGTGGCGCTGGCCGAGAAGCTGCCGGCCTACCTGCTGCACCTCGGCAGCGACATCCGCGGGATTCCGGCGGCTCTGACCACACTTTTGAACGGGTGAGGGCTGCCCCGTGAACACCTCCGTCAGCGTCGTCATTCCGGCCCACAACGCGGCCCGGTTCATCGGGCAGGCCATCGAAAGCGTCTTCCAGCAGTGTGAGGCCGCCGCGGACCTCGATCTCGACGTGATCGTGGTGGACAACACCTCCACCGATGCGACCTGCGACGTCGTGCAGCGAGACTTTGGCTCGAAGGTGCGGCTCCTGCACGAGCCCAAGCCCGGTGCGGCGTGCGCACGCAATGCGGGCATCGCCGCCGCCACGGCGCCGCTGATCGCCTTTCTCGATGCCGACGACCTCTGGCTACCGGGCAAGCTCGCGGACCAGTTCGCCGCCCTGGGCGCCCAGCCTGATGTGTCGCTCGTCTTCTGCCACGGTGCGGAGTTCTCAGACCCGCCAGCCGCTTTTCCCTGCAATCTGGAGTCTCGCCCATTTCTGTACCCATCCGGTCTGCTTGCCCGCCGTGAAGCCTTCGACATCGCGGGTCCGCTCCCGGAATTTCGCTGCGGCGAGTTCATCGCCTGGTATGGCTGGGCACAGACGCTCGGACTCAAGTCGCTCGTCGCGCCTGGGTCGTTCGTCCGCCGCCGTGTGCATGCCGACAACACCACCCGCGACCGTCAGGGCC
This sequence comes from Pirellulales bacterium, assembly GCA_044237545.1. Lineage (GTDB taxonomy): Bacteria > Planctomycetota > Planctomycetia > Pirellulales > UBA1268 > CAMCQY01. The sequence continues at coordinate 6,037 of JBIIFB010000024.1, read as the reverse complement.
TCGCCGAATACACGCAGGCGATGCATTGGCTGATGGAACGCCGCCGAGCGCACGCCGCTGCCGGAGCCACCGGCCGATGAACGACACCACGCTTCTTGTGCAGGCGATCCTGGCCCCCTCCGCCGACGCGGCGGCCGCGGCCTGGCGACAATGGCGTCGCGAGGTCGATGTGCAGAAGCTCTCGTGGTCGGCGCTCCATCTCCTGCCGGTTCTCGGTCACGATCAGCTGCAGCCGTGGCTCGTAGGCGATCCCGACGCCGGCATTCTCATGGGCATCGTCCGTCGCGGCTGGACCGAGGCCCAGATGCGTCGTCAGGTGCTGCAGGAATGCACGGGCATGCTCGAAGCCGGTGGCGTGGGGCCGGTGATGGTGGCCGGTTCATCGGCAGTCGTCCTGCGAAACCCACGGCCAGGCTCCGTGCGGCCGCTGACGGCGATCCACCTTGCCGTGCCCAGGCACCAACTGGCGGCCGCCCGTCAAATCCTCCAGGCATCCGGCTGGCTCCCCGAAGCCGCCGCCCCCGAATCGAAGGCCCTCGACTGGGTGAGCGACACGACCTTCCTGCGCAACGGGATCCCACTGAAAATCCTCTGGCGACACCTGCCCGTGGCCCCCTGGAGGGCCCGTCGCTGCGAGGCCGACCTGTTCGCCAATGCCGAGCGTGTCATGCCGGCGGAGCACCTCATGCTCTCACTCCTCGCCCCGGTGCATGCCGGTGATTCGCTCATCCCGTGGCAGATCGATGCATCGCTCATCAGGCTGACTGCCCACCAGTGGGAGCATTTCCATGAACTCGCGACCTGCTACGCCCCGACGGCATTCGACCGACTGGCGGAACTGCGTCGTGCCGGCATGCCAGTGCCGGTCATGCGGCCACCCAGCCTGTGGGCGGGCCGTATGGAATTCCTGGCCCATGCCGCGGCACGGAGCCTGGTGATCAAGGCCGGCAGACTGCGGTCGATCCCCCTCGCCCGTCCTCAACCATCGCTTCCACCAGAATCCCCGACAGCTGCGCACCCATGACATCCAAACCCTATTGCCTGTTCGTCACGTCGTTTCTGCCGTATCCCACGGGTGGTGGCTCTGCGATGCGAGCCAGCATCGCCCTGGAAGTGCTGTCATCGCTCTTCTCCGTGATCGTGGTGCAGCCGGAACTCTGGGACAACCGCGAAGGCATCTTCCACGACGACTGGGTGCGGGCCCACTCCGCGGCGTTCTTTCGGATTCAGGCCGATCGGCTCAAAGAGATCAAGCCACTCGTGGAGGACTTCCTGGCCGGTGAACCAGCCGGTGCGAAGCTGGACGTGGTCTACGCCTTCAGGCAGGCCGTCGCCCCGCTGGCGATCAACTGCTTCAGTGCGGCGGGATCCCAGCCCCGCGTCACGATCCTCGATCTTGACGACGACGAGTGCGCCCGCAACGAACAGTTTGCTCCGTTGCACGAAGCCGCCGGCGACGCGGCTCTCGCGGCCACGATCCGGGCCGAGGTCCCGAAGATGAATCTGTTTCGCGCCATGCTGATGCCCCGGTTCAACCATCTCCTGCTGGCAAGCCCCGACGACTGCACGGCCCTGCGGTCACGCCATCCCGGCCATTCGTTCGTCCACGTGCCCAACGCCGTCCGCGCACCGCACTCATCGGCGGTCGCCAGCGTCCGCGACCGGCAGTCAGTCCTCTTCGTCGGCTCACTTGATTACCTGCCCAATGCCGACGGCGTGGCCTTCTTTGCCCGCTCCATCCTGCCACTCCTCCGGGAGCAGGACGATCGCATCACCTTCCGCATCGTAGGTGTGGGCCAGTCGGATTCGATCGTCGCGGTCAGAAGTCTGCCGGGCGTGCACCTGATCGGTGCCATTGCGGACCTCACGCCAGAGTATGCCGCGGCCGGAATGCTGGTGGTGCCGCTGCGGGCCGGCAGCGGCACCCGCATCAAAATCCTGGAAGCGTTCCGGCACCGCACTCCGGTCGTCTCCACGACCAAGGGAGCCGAAGGCCTGGCTGTCACCAGCGGCGAGCACCTGCTCATCGCCGACACGCCGGAGGAGTTTGCCGCCGCCTGCCTGCGGCTCTCAACCGACGAAGTCCTCTGCCGACGGCTCACTGAGAATGCCCATGCGTGGGTCGTGCAGCACCACTCGATCGACACCGTACGAAAGATCCTGGGAGAGTGCCTGAAAGCCCCAGGCATCGATTCACCCCGACCCCGCCACTGAAGGCACGCCATGCTGAACCGCTTGTCGCAACTTTTTGGCTTCGGATCGCAGGCGAAGAGGGTTCTCGTGGGGACTCACCACAAATGTGGCACGGTCTGGATGAAGAACATTTTTTCGGCCGTGTGCGACCACCTATCGCTCACGTTTTACGACGGCGAGCAGCGGCACCTGCCGTGGTGCTACGACCTCTTCTTCCAAGATCACAGCAACTTCCGATTCTCCCGATTAGCCGGTCTCCACCGGGGGCTGCACCTTATCCGCGATCCGCGCGATGTCATCATATCAGGCGTTTTTTACCACGAGCGGTGCACCAGCGAACGCTGGCTCACAGTGCCTAACCCGAAGTTCCAAGGTCGGAGCTATCAGCAGACACTCGCCGGGTTGCCTTCTCTGGAGGAAAAAATGCGGTTTGAGATGCTGCACGGCTCCAGATCAATCCGCGACATGCTGGCGTGGAATTACAGGAATCCGGTCTTCTACGAGGCAAAATACGAGGACCTGATCGAAGACGTGGAGTTGCGTCGGTTTCGCGACATCTTCACCTTTCTCGGATACCCGGAAAATCAGATGGCCGAACTGCTCCAGATAGCCTTCGACGGCAGCCTGTTTTCAGGCCGGACGTCTGCGCACGTAAGGTCTGGCAAGCCGCGGCAGTGGCAGTCGTATTTCACGAAGCCCCTGCACCGCCAGTTCCTCGACCACTTCGGCGATGCGCTCGTCCGCCTTGGCTACGAGCAGAACGACCAGTGGTGCCCGTAATCAGGCTGACACATGATCCTCGCGCGTTCCCCGAACGGTCGCGCTCAGGGCTTGTATCAGGAGATTGTATGAAACCTCCCATAAAAGCCCTCGGCGTAAGCCGGGGGATCGGCAGCGGGGAATCCCGTCACTCACGCCCAAGACTTGTATCAGGGCCTGTATGAACCCTCCCCAAAGCCCCGGAGTGCCAACCTCACATAGCAGAGGTGCTGTTCTCAGCGGAAATCCCCAACGAGCCCACACGGAGCGATCTCGCTTCGACCGACTCTCCCCGGCCGTGGCCACAGTTCACGATCCAGCGGCCAACGAATTACGGCGAGTGAGCCTTTGTTCGTCACATGCCAAAACGTCCGCGTGGCACGAGTGCCTCACGCAATCGACGATTTCCTCATAGTTTGCAACCAGCTGATGCATCGGGCGGTCATACGTCGGCAGGAAAACCGATGATCCCGGTATGGCTGAGACCCCGAGCATCACATGGATCCGCGATAATGTCAGGCCGCGAACGCTGTCGTCAACGAGGTCTCTTTCATACTCGATCGGCAGATGGGGAATTCCTTCCAGAGCTCGTGTTTCGTCGTGCGATTGGCGTTTGAGGGAATCGATCTTGTTGAGAATCGCGGCAGGTTCGATGCGGACTGGATCGGCCTGAACCGGATCGTTGGGTGTGCGGTGGTACCTTTTGGTCTGAATGGCCAGTTGATCCGAGACCGCCTGATTCCAAAGGTGAACGCGACTCAGATGAATGATTTTCCATCCTCGTCGATGGAGCTTCGTCAGCAGGCCTTTCTGTTGGTATGTCTGATAGTGCAGGATTTTGAATCCGTAGGCGGGAGCCTTGCACAGTGCCGCCCTGAGCTGCAGGTACGGGATCGGGCAAGACCGTAACAGCCTTCGAGACCAGACACGCCGCGAATGCTTCCAATCAGCGGAAAAGAGCTCGCCATCACATTCAATCTCGGGGTGATTATTGAGCAGATCAACCAGCCAGGTGCTGCCCGTTCGAGGCTGGGAATAGATCAGAAAACGCTGCGCAGACATTCAAATCACCGGGATACAACCAGGGAAAAGTGGTGCGGTCAAAGGATCGGTAGCCAAGGGTACCGCGACGGTATCAATGGTACCCAACTCTCGCATGAGCACTGGCCCAAAAACGTGTAAATCGGGGACGGGAGCGACTTTTGCGCAACAGACGGCATACTTGCCGCCGTCCCTTTTTCCTGTTCGGATAGGATGTCGCGCGTGTCAATAGCATGGCGATCGAATCTCGCCGCCCGCTTCCATTCCGAACAGCATGACGCCGACAGTATTTCGAGATGGACCCTATCGCTTCTTTTTCTTCTCTCGTGAGGAGACAAGAATCCACGTCCATGTGTCGCATCCGGATGGCGAGGCGAGTTTTTGCTATCGCCCGAGGTTGAGCTCGCCAAGCAGACCGGACTTGCAGATCACGTCGTCAGCGAAGCAAGGCAGTTGGTAACAGATCACTTGCAGGAGATCGTCGATGCCTGGAACAAGCACTTTGGCGGTTGAGATATCGCACGTCTCGCAGCACGGGCTGTGGGTATTGCTGGATGCAGAGGAACTGTTCCTGCCGTTTGAGCAGTTTCCATGGTTTCGTAATGCCACCATTGCACAGATTTGCTCCGTCGAGCGACCAGCCGATGACCACCTCTACTGGAAACAGTTGGATATCGACCTGTCGTTGCAGTCGATTCGTAACCCTGCCGCTTTCCCGCTGATCGCCCGCTGATTGGGGGGGGACATCGGGGACGGGAGCGACTTTTGCCACGATCGCGATACACGCTGTCGTCGCCCGTTCCCGTCAACCGCAGTCGACACCGAGATGAGCGGCGATCCGTCGCAGGCGGGCATCCCGCGTCCACACCACGTGGCCTTCGGCAACAGCCGCATACAGGAGATGAGCATCGATCAGTCCGATGCCGCCGCCGTGAAGGTGCCGCTCGTCAATGAAGGCGAGGATTTCTTCATGGGCGGCTTGGACGGTCCGAGGCAGAGCGTCGAGCAGTTCGAGGATCTCATGCCGTTTGGAAAGGGATCCGCAGGCGAGTTCACCGATTACAAACGGGTGGCACACCACGTCGCCGGCTTCCAGCCGGACCGCTAGGTGGCGGTTGCCCCGCCGCAGATGGTCGATCCAGATCGATGTATCGACAAGGATCATATCGGCTTTCTTCAGCCCGGCCTGCGCCGCGGACCCACGCGAGCCCTACGGTCGGAGCCACCAAGGACGGCAAGCTTTTTGGCCGCCTCGCGGGCGATCAGCGCCTCGAGGCCCATGCGGACGAGCTCCGTCTTCTTTCGAACGCCCGTGAGACGGGAAGCCGTGGAAATCGCCTTGTCATCAATGTTGAGAGTGGTCCGCATGCATCAATTTTTGCAATATTGTATGCATCCGTCAAGTGACGCTGTGCGATCTGAAGACCGAGGAAATCGGGGACGGGAGCGAATTTTGCGAAACAGACGGAAAGCTGGCTCCCGTCCCAATAGGGTTCGACACGGGGTGGGCATGCTGCCCGCATTCCCTTGCTTGTGCTGCGGGCTTGGATGGAGAGGAGTTCCCATGCAGACCAGCAGTGGTGCCTGGCACCAAATCTGGGCACCTTTTTCAGGGGAGAGTGCCGGCGATGACACGGCCGCGTCGGAGCGTGGCGGCAATCTGCATGGCGGGAGCGAGCACGGCTTCGCTGGGGTCTTCGTACCGGCCGGACGACCGGAGGATGGCGATGTCGGCGAAACGTCCTGGTGCGAGTATGCCGCAGCGGCGTTCAAAGCCCAGAGCAGAATCCTGGAACGACCAGTGGTGCCCGTGACATCCCGCGTGAGACCACTCGTCACGCAACTTCCACGCTTTCAATCCGGCCATCCTCCATGTTCGCGATCCGGTCGGCAAACGAATAGACCCGGGAGTCGTGAGTGACCACGACCACCGCCCGGTCGGGCTGCACGGCGATGTTCGAGATCAACTCCATCGTGATCCGGCCGTTCTCGGCGTCGAGGGCGCTGGTCGGCTCGTCGCAGACGAGCAGCCGCGGCTCGTGCA
>JBIIFB010000165.1:0-8773 GCA_044237545.1 Pirellulales bacterium | reverse complement strand
GGGCTCGGGCTTTCTCATGGATCGAACCTCGGCTGCAAACTGGCCGACAAGCTGCTTGTCGATGCCTTTGATGCTGATGTGCGTCTGGTCAGGACAGACAACCGTGAGTCCGGCGGGGATCGGCACCTGCAATTCGTTGGCGAACCCGACTCTCAATTGCAGCACATTTTTCTGAATCGCTGCAAGGTAGCCGACGCCCACGATCTCGAGCTTTTTCTCGTAGCCCTTCGACACCCCTTCGACCATGTTCGCAACGAGGGCCCGTGTCAGCCCGTGAAGGCTGCGGGACGTTCGATCGTCGCTGGAGCGGGTCACCGCAAGCATCGAAGCAGCCGAATCCACCGCGACTTCGATCGCCGGATGCACCCGATGCTCGAGTTTGCCGAGCGGTCCCTCGACCGTCAGGCTGCCCGTGTGCACGGCTACCTTCACACCCTTCGGAATTTGTACTGGCGCTTTGCCGATGCGGGACATCGCCTGTGACCTTTCTTCTACTTGCCTTCTGCTTCCAATTCTCTCGCGTAATTCACCACAACTCACAGAGAACTTCGCCGCCGAGTTTCCGCTGCCTCGCCTCGCGATCACTGACCACACCGCTCGACGTCGACAGGATCGAAATTCCGAGTCCACCCAGAACCGGCCGCAACAAGGCAGACCGGCTGTACACACGGTGGCCAGGCGAACTCACGCGACGGATGTGGCGAATCAGACGCTCCCCGTTGGGACCGTATTTCAACTCCAGGTGCAGTTGGGCCACGGGCGCGGATTCGACCTCTTTCCAGTCCCAAATGAATCCCTCCCGCTTCAATACGTCAGCCACGCCGCGCTTCACCTTCGAACTTGGCAGTTCCACGGTGGCGCGTTCGACTCGCACCGCGTTACGGATGCGGGTGAGCATGTCGGCGATGGGGTCGGTCATCATGTCAGCGGAACCCTCTTGTGAAATCCTCAGACTCGGACGTGATCGTGCACTATTTCTTCAACAACTGGTCGTCAACAACTGGTCGTCAACAACTGGTCTTCAACAACTTGAACTGGACAAACTCTCTCTCTCAACCACTTTCCTCAACCATTCCCTCAGACCGAATCACCCACCAAGGACGTTGCTCTCCTGGCAAAACTCATCGAAGAATTCCGGTCGAGGCATTCCGGTCGAGGCATTCCGGTCAAGGTATTCCAATCAAGGCATTCGGGGCATTTACCAACTGGCCTTTCGAACTCCCGGAATGCAGCCCTGATCGGCGAGCTTCCGGAAACAAATACGGCAGATGCCAAATTTCCTGTAGACGGCACGAGGCCGACCGCACAGCATGCAACGCTGCACTTGGCGGGTGGAGAACTTCGGCGGCCGCTTGGCAGCGGCGATCTTTGATTTGCTTGCCATATGAGCTTCTGGATTCGAATCGACCTGTTCCGATGCCGCTACGCCGCGGCACCGCCATCCTCTCCATCCTTCTTGAGCGGCATTCCCATCGCGAGGAGAAACTGCCTGGCCTCATCGTCGGTCTTGGCAGTGGTCACCATCGTGATGTGCATTCCCTGCGGACGCGTGTAGCGATCAGGGTTGATCTCCGGAAACACCATCTGCTCCGACAGGCCAAGGCTGTAGTTGCCGTGGCCGTCGAACGCTGTGTTGGAGAGACCACGGAAGTCACGGACACGCGGCAGCGCCAGCGATACCAATCGGTCAAAAAATTCGTACATCCGCCGGCCGCGGAGCGTGACCTTGCAGCCGATTGGAAGATTTTCACGCAGCTTGAATCCGGAGACGGCGGCCTTGGAAATCGTCGCGATCGGCTTTTGACCAGTTACCTGTGTCATTGCACCGATGGCTTCTTCCAAATACTTCTTCTCCGACACCGCAACGCCGACACCCATGTTCACGACGATTTTCACGAGCTTGGGGATCGCATGCGGATTGCTCCTGGCCAGAGCCTCGGCGAGCTGGGGCCGCACGACGTTCATGTAGTGGTCGAGCATGCGCGGCGATCCGGCCTCGGCCGGAACGGTCGTCTCACTTGCTTTAGTCTTTTTTGCCATCGCCCGGTCCTGTTGGAGTCCTATGAAATTTCCAGCCGATCATCGCCCGCCACACCAGCCACTCGTTCCGCCTACGTTGCCGCCCCAGTTTTGGCCGGTCGGGCCGGTCTGATCTGACTGATGGTCGCGCTGCACTTCTTGCAAAAACGAACCTTTGAGCCGTCCTCGCTGACCCGAAGACCGATCCGCGTCGCCTTGCCGCAGGCCGTGCACACGATCAACACGTTTGACACACTGATGGGCATCTCACGACTGAGCCGTCCACCCTGCGGGTTCTTCTGACTCCGCTTCATGTGCTTGTAAACACGATTGACGCCCTCGACCAGGATCTTGCCGTCTTCCGGCTGAACCGACAGCACCTTGGCCCGGGTCCCCTTGGCGTTCCCGGTCCTGATCTGCACAAGATCGCCTGTATGGATCAACATCACACCACCTCACTCGCAAGGCTGACGATCTTCATGAAGTTTGAATCACGGAGTTCGCGGGCGACCGCACCAAAGATGCGTGTGCCCTTGGGATTTTTATCATTGTCGATGATGACGCATGCGTTGGTGTCGAACCTGACGTAGCTGCCATCCTCGCGTCGCGTCGGCTTGCGGCATCGCACGATGACAGCCTTCACGACGGCTTTCTTTTTGACATCGCTACCGGCGATCACGCTTTTCACACTGCACACGATGATGTCACCGAGGCCGGCCGTTCGCTTCTTGCTGCCGCCCAGCACCTTGAAGCACATCACTTCCTTGGCGCCCGTGTTGTCGGCCACGATGAGCCGGGTCTGCATCTGGATCATGTGGCTGCCCGTCCTTCCGTGGTTTCAGTCGCCGTACCGGTCGCAGCCGCATTCTCGGCCTTGGCGGCCGTCTCGCGTAGCTGCGTGGCCCTCGCTCCACTCCGGAGTTGGGCGACGTCGACTGCAGTGCTCTTGGTTACCACCCGAACAAGTTCCCAGCGCTTGAGCCGGCTCCTCGGCCGACACTCGATGATCTCGACCAGATCGCCAGGCTGAGACTCTTCCTGCTCGTCATGCACGTGGCAGATGGTGCGTCGGTGCATGATCCTGCCGTACTTCGGGTGCCGAACGACACGCGGGATCTCGACCCGCCGCGTCTTGCTCGCGGCGGCACTCGTGACCGTTCCTGTTTCCACTCGCTTGGGCATCTTCAATAATTCCTAACAGTAAACCGAATGACTTGCGGACTGATGTTTGTGAATTCGTTCTTTTGTTTTGGGAGTCAGTTGGCAGACCGTTTGAGCATCAGGTTCCGCTTTGACTCTGCTTCTTGAACTGCCGTTTCGTCTCGACTCCGGCCTTCCCCGGCTCGCGGACTTTCGCCCGTCCGCTAGCGCCGTGCTTTTTGGCATGCTTTTCACGCTGCGGCGATCCCTCACCTGACCCGCTCCGACCGCCATCCGCTCCAGCCGCTGTGGCACCATGAGCCCCAGCATGACCGGCAGTACGCGGCGGCCGATTCTGCAGCAGTCCGCGCTGTGTCAGGATCGTCTGGCACCTTGCAATGGTGCGACGAAGTTTGCGGGCCTCGGACGGTGAGGCGAGCTTTTCCGTCTGTGCCTGGATACGCAACTTGAAGAGCGATTCCGCCGCGTCCTTCCAGACGAGCCGGATCTGCTCTTCACCCATATCTCGAAGTTCTCTTACCTTGGTCATGACCGTTGATTCTTTCGACTTGATCTGTTCCGGACCACTCTCGATCCACTCGCCCGATGGCACATACCGACTTACATCAACCGCCGTCTCACGAACCGCACCCTCACTGGCATCTTGTGTGCCAGTCGAGCCAGGCACACACGAGCCGCATCCTCGGTGACACCACCGATTTCATACAGAATCATGCCGGGCTTGATCACAGCCGCCCAGAACTCTGGCTCGCCTTTGCCTTTACCCATTCGGGTTTCCAGCGGAATCGACGTGACCGACTTATGGGGGAATACACGCACGAATAGCCTGCCCTCCGTACGGAGGTACTGCTGAGCCGCGATGCGACCAGCCTCAATCGTAGCCGCCGCGAGCCAGCCCGGTTGTTCAGCCTGAAGGCCGAAGTCACCGAAGACGACGCGGTTGCCACGCGAGGCGTCACCTCTTATACGACCTCTTTGGCTTTTTCGGTGCTTGACCCTCTTGGGCATCAGCGCCATCGCCGGTCTCCTCGTACATGCCTTGGTTGACCCACACCTGCACTCCAATGTGCCCCTGCGCCGTGGGAGCTTCGCAGAATCCGTAATCGATCTTGGCCCGTAGCGTGGAGAGCGGAACCGAGCCGGCACTTGCCTTCTCGCACCGAGACATCTCCGCGCCACCAAGCCGCCCTGACAATTGAATTTTCACGCCCTTGGCACCGGCGTCCATCGTTGTGTCGAGGGCACGCTTGAGCGTTCGCCGAAAGGCGGCCCGCTTCGTCAACTGGTCGGAGATATCCTCCGCGATCAGTTGTGCCATGATTTCCGGCCGGGAAACCTCTTCGACCTTCAGATTGACCTTGCGGCCGAGCAGCTCCTGAAGTTCATCCTGGAGACGATCGGCCTCCTGGCCCTTGCGGCCAAGAATCACACCCGGTCGTGCCGAGTGCACGATGACTTTCACCTCGTCGCGAGTTCGCTCGATCTCGACCTTGGGAATCGCCGCCGCACGGTGCTTGGTCTTCAGATAACGACGGACCTTGAAGTCCTCGAGCAACAGGACACGAAAATCCTTCTTCGCGGCATACCAACGGCTCTTCCAAGGCTCGGTGATACCGGTCCGGAATCCGACGGGATTGACTTTCTGGCCCATTTGAATCGCCTTCTTGAATGCTCGTACGAGTCGTGTATTCGAGTCGTGTCTTTAAGTCGTCTTCTTGCCTACCATCCGGAACGCTTCTGACTGACCTACTACTCCGCCGCGGCCGCGATCTCGACCCGAGTGTCGAGCGCCACCTTGATATGGGACATCCGCCGCTTGACCCCGAATGCCATACCACGGGCACGCGGCCGAATCCGCTTCATCATCGGGCCCGGATCGATGCGGGCGTCGATAACGACGAGATCGTCCAGGCCGGCCGCCTGCTTGTGCTCAGCATTGCCAAGCGCGCTCTTGATGACCTTCTCCAACATCCTCGCCCCACGGTGAGGCTGGAATCGAAGGATGTCGAGCGCTTCGTCGGCAAACTTGCCCCGCACAAGGTTCGCCAGATGGCGGACCTTCCGTGGAGCGATGCGGGCGTATTTATGAATGGCTGTATATGGCATAGATCACCTGTGTCGGCTCGTGTTCACTTGCCCCCGCCGGGGCCCGCTGCTTCCTTGACCTTACCGCCGTGGCCCCGGAACGTTCGCGTCGGAGAAAACTCTCCAAGCTTGTGCCCGACCATGTCTTCTGTGACGAAAACCTTCATGTGCTGCTTGCCGTTGTGAACCATGAACGTCAGGCCGATAAATTCGGGGACGATCGTACACGAACGGGACCAGGTCTTGATCGGATCTCGCTTGCCCGAAGAGAGTTGTGCCTCAACTTTTTCGAACACGCGAGGATCGATGTAGGGACCCTTTTTTGCGCTACGACCCATTGTTTCTCTATTCCGTAATGTCTTTCAGTCCGTCGCGACTGTGGATGCTCTCGATTGTGAAGTTCCGCCCACTCTAGGCGGCGTAAACGACAGGCTATCGAACCTTCAACTGACCATACCGACGGCTCTTGCGCCGACGCAGAATCGCGGAACCGGACGGCTTCCGTGGCTTTCTCGTACCACCACCCTTGGCGCTCTTGCCGGTCGGACTCACCGGATGGCGACCTCCCTTGGTGCGACCTTCGCCGCCGCCGTGAGGATGATCGACCGGATTCATCGCAGTGCCACGCACCGTCGGACGGATACCCATCCAACGCTTGCGTCCGGCCTTGCCAAGCACCACGTTCATGTGTTCTGAATTCCCGATGGCGCCGATCGTCGCCCGGCACGCCGCCGGCACGCGACGAATTTCACCCGAAGGCAGCGTGATCTGGGCCCACTGGGCTTCACGGGCAACAAGAACGGCCGACGAACCTGCCGAACGGCAGAGCCGCCCACCGCGACCAGCCTGAAGCTCGACGTTGTGGATCTGCATGCCAAGCGGAATCGCAGACATCGGAAGGCAATTGCCGACCTCAGGGGCCGAAGCCTCGCCACTCTGCACCACGCCACCGACCGTCAGCCCTTCCGGCGCGAGAATGAAACGCTTCTCACCATCGGCGTAATGAATCAGCGCGATGCGGCAAGTGCGGTTTGGATCATACTGAATCGACTCGACCTTACCGGGAATCCCGTCTTTGTTGCGGCGAAAATCGATGAGCCGATAGTGCTGCATGTGACCGCCGCCACGATGCCGTGCGGTGATCTTGCCCTGGTTGTTGCGGCCACCCTTCTTCTGCTTGCGTACACGCAACTGCTTGGGCGCAGCAGCACCGGGTGTGAGTTCCGCGAAATCGGAAACACTTGCATTCCGGCGGCCAGGACTGGTCGGATTGTAGGTGCGAATTCCCATGTAACTCACAATGCCTTCAGAACAGAATGATCAAAAAAGAGTGCTTGGCAGTTGCTTAGAAAATGTTGATCTTAAAATCGGCCTTCAATGTGACAATCGCCTTCTTCCACGCCTTGGTGCTGGTCCGCCGCGTTCTGCTGCGACGCATTTTGCCAACCCGATTCTGGACGGCGACCTTCTCGACCTTGACGTTGAACAACTCCTCCACGGCACGGCGAATGTCGGCCTTCGTGGACTCAGTCACAACCTGGAACGTGTAGGCATTCCTCCGCGTGGCAAGGTGCATGCCCTTTTCCGTTACGAGCGGCCGCAAGATGACGTGGTGCGGAGCAAGCCGCGGATTGAACGCCGGTGGCGGAGGTACTGGTACAGACATTGCTTATTTCTCCTTCTTCGCAACCCGCTTGGCTGTCTTGCGAGCAGCAGCAGCAGGCTTCGTCGCCACCGGTTTCACGACCTTGGCCGCCGGCCGCCGGGCAGCAGACTTGCGAACCACACCATCAGTTCCGATCGCCGCAGCCTTGGCAGCCCTGACCTTTTCGACCGTGGCACGAAACGCGTCGATCGCCGCGGTCGTCATCAGCACGGCCCGCGGCTGAAGGAGCGACCAGGCATTCAGATCGCCGACCGGCGACACAGACACGCCCTCAATGTTGCGGGCACTCTTCCAGAGCATGTCGTCATGCTTGGCGGGAGCGACCAAGACCGTTTTCTCCGAAATTCCAAGCGTCTTGAGGAGCTTGGCGACAACGGCCGTCTTCGGCGAGTCCATCTCAAGACCACTCACGAGCTTCACCTCGTCGTCGGCGAGCCTGGCCGCCAGCGCCATGCGGGTCGCAGCACGCAACGCCTTCTTGGGCATCCGCCAGCCAAAGTCGCGGGGACGCTTGGCGAAAATATGGCCACCACCACGCCGGGTGCCGCTCCGCCTCGCACCGGCACGGGCATTGCCCGTACCTTTTTGCTTGTAGAGCTTTTTGGTGGAACCGGCGACCTCGCCGCGGTTCTTTGTACGAAATGTGCCCTGCCGCTGATTGGCCTGATACATCACCACCGCATCGTGCAGCAGCTGCTTGTTGACAGTGGGAGCCAGTTCGGCCGGGTCGATCTCGTAGGAGCCGACCTGCTTCCCGGAAATGTCATATACGGCAAGATTCACTTGGCACCCGCCTTCTTCTTGGCACCACCAGTGGGAGCCGGCCCACCGCGACGCTTGACCTTGTTGGTCTGCCGCACCACCACGTAGCTGCCATTGGGGCCGGGCACCGCCCCGCGGACCAGCAGGAGATTGTTTTCCAGATCGATCCGAACGAGCTTGACATTCCTCATCGTGGAACGCTCGTTTCCAAACCTTCCAGCCATCCGCTTGCCCTTGAAGACACGCCCTGGCGAGGTGTTCATGCCCGTACCGCCCTGATGGCGATGGACTTTCTTGACACCGTGACTGGCTCGCTGGCCATGAAAGCCGTGCCGCTTCATAACGCCAGCCGTACCACGCCCCTTGCTCGTGCCGACGACATCGACGAACTCGACGCCCTCGAAGAGATCCACCGTCAGCACATTGCCCACCGCGACACCGTCATAGACTCCGCGAAGCTCGCGTACGAAACGCTTCGGCTCGCAATCTGCCTTGGGTGTGGCGACGACGCCCGCCTCGGCCGCACGCTTCGACCTGCGACTATCGAGCTTGGCAACGTGGCCACGGACGGCACGGCTCGCCAACCGGCGAGGCTTATCGAGAAAGCCGATCTGCACGGCAGCGTAGCCGTCACAATCAACAGACCTGACCTGCGTTACCGAACACGGCCCAGCCTCGATCACAGTGACCGGCACCACAGTGCCATTGGCATCGAACACCTGCGTCATCCCGACCTTTCGGCCGAGGAGGCCCTTCCGACCAGCCTTACCCAGGGCGACAACACCCGAGGAGGCGGTAGCGGAACCGGCGGTTGTTTCTGCAGCCATATGCATCGCCATCGAGACAAACCCAGCCAGCAAGCACGAGTGCAAACTGACGCTGAATCTGTTTCGCGATCACGCTCGAAGCCGTTGGCTGCGGGAGCACTTGGGCAAACTGCCCCAAGCCTTACCCACAACGCCTTCCAAGCATGCCGTGTCGTGCGCTCCTAAGTGGTGAAAACGGGAAATGAAACTGGTGATAAAAAAGCCGCCAAAAAGCAGCACTGAGACTTCCTACGACTATCTGGACGAAGCCTTG
>JBIIFB010000164.1:0-8833 GCA_044237545.1 Pirellulales bacterium | reverse complement strand
GGGTCCTCGACCGCACCACCATCACGGGGCCTCTCTATGGCGACCGAAAGACAGCCGCGTATGTTGCGAGCGAACTCTTTGTGCTCCCGACGATCAGCGAGAATTTCGGACTGGTTATCGGCGAGGCGCTGGCCCATCGCCGGCCCGTCATCACCACGACCGGAGCCCCATGGCAAGGGATCATCGACCATGGCTGTGGCTGGTGGATCGCGGCAACGCAGAACGCCCTCGTAGAGGCGTTCCAGGAAGCACTACCGAAGTCCCGCGAGGCATTGGTCGCCATGGGCGATCGCGGAGCGGCCTGGATGCGCACAGACTTCACGTGGGAGAGCGAATCGCGTCTGCTGCTCGAGACCTACGAGTGGCTGCTGGGCAGTGGGGCGAGCCGGCCAGATTTTGTAAATTTGGACGATGTTGATCGCGCATAAAAGCCCGGAGCGTGAGCGATGGGATCCGCCAGCTCACGCTGGGGGCTTGTAGGGGAATGGGGCGCTAGGATGAAGATCGCCTACATGGGCCCGATCTCCCTGCATCTGCTGGAGGACGAGGGTGTCGATGTGGCCGCCACGCCGGCGGGCTTTCTGTATGCCTTCGGCGCCTATCTCGTGCGGGAGTATCTGCGGCGTGGCCATGATGTGTCGGTCGTGACGACGATCCACCGCCTTCCAGCCCCCTTCTCGTGGTCGGGCGGCCGGCTGAGCATCGACGCCTTTCCAACCCGTCGGGCCTACCTGTTTTGTCTCGATGCATTTCGGGCCGAACGCCGTCAGATGATCGCGGCCCTTCACCGCCGTCAGCCGGATGTCGTCCATGCGCAGTGGACCTACGAGTTTGCCCATGCCGCACTCGGCAGTGGCCTTCCTGCTCTGACGACCGCCAGAGACTCGCCCCGCCAGATCCTCCGGTATGCGCCGTCGGCATACAACCTCTACAAGAAATGCTACGCCGACTGGCTGATTCCCCAGATCGCCCACCTCTCGGCGGTGTCGCCCTACATGCGGCATGAGTTGCGTGATGCCTCCGTGTTAAAGTCAGACCCGGTCGTCATTCCCAACGGGATCCGGCCGGAAATCTTCGCCACCACCGAACACCCACATCCGTCGCGGCCCTTCACGTTCACGAGCGTGGCCGGTTGGGATCCCCGCAAGAATCCCAAGTCGCTGCTGACAGCGTTCGCGTTGCTTGTCCGCATGTATCCCGACTGCCGACTCAACCTGATCGGGAGGGGCTTCGAGCCGGGTGGACCGGCAGCCAGCTGGGCGGCCGACCGTGGTCTCACTGCCGGCGTGGTGTTCATGGGCCACCGCACACACGCGGAGGTTTTGCAGCATCTCCGGGAGCATTCCGACGCATTCGTCCATCCGACGCGGGAGGAATCGTTCGGATCGGCGATCCTGGAGGCGATGTCGCAGCGTCTGCCGGTGATCGCGGGCCATGATTCCGGTGCGGTCCCTTGGATTCTCGACCATGGCCGCGTGGGCATACTCGTCGACGTCACCTCAGCCGAGTCGTTGCGAGGCGGCATGGAACAGCTGCTGACCGACGCAGAGCTAACGGCCCGACTCGCCCGCGACGGATACGAGCGGGCACTGTCGCACTTCACGCTTGCAGCCGTTGCCGACCGCTACCTATCGGTGCTCCAGGACATCCATGCGGAAAAACACCCCCGCCTCCCCGAAACGCTTCCATGCCACGCCTGAGTCAACTCTTGTCGCCTGATTTCAAACGCTTCCTGCTCACGGCGGCCTATGCGCCGCGGTGGCCGCGGGATGCGGTGGCGTCGCTGCTGTGGGGGCTCCCCTGGCATCCGACCTGGCGGCTCCACGGGCTGCCTCGCGTTCAGACGCGGACGAGAGGCTCAATCAAGATTGGCACGCACTTCACCGCCAACAGCCACTGGCGGCACAACACGATCGGGATCTTCCAGCCAGTGACGCTCAAGACGGTCACCTACGAAGCCACGATCACAATCGGCAGGAACGTCGGCATCGCCGGGGCCACGATTTCCGCCGCGGAGCGGATCGTGATCGACGACGACGTGCTCATCGGCTCCGGCTGCCTCATCGCTGACAGCGACTTCCATCCCATTGCCTACGAAGACCGTGACTGTCCGGAGAAGACCATCAGCAAGCCGGTCCACATCTGTGAAGGCGCCTTCATCGGGGCCCGTTCGATCATTCTGAAGGGAGTCACGATCGGCCGCGGCTCAGTCATCGGCGCCGGCAGTGTCGTGACCCGTGACATTCCGCCGGGCGTGGTGGCAGCGGGCAATCCGGCCCGCGTGGTCCGGCCGCTATGACCGCCCCCCTCCCGGTCACCGTCGTGATCCCGACGCTCAACGAAGAGCGCATGCTTGGGCAATGCCTGTCGCGGCTGTCGCGGTTCGCACACGTCGTCGTGGTCGATTCCGGTTCGACGGATCGGACGGTTGCAATCGCCGAAGAACATGCAGCCGAAGTGCTCGCGTTCGCGTGGAACGGCAGGTTCCCAAAAAAGCGGAACTGGACCCTGTCGCACCATGGCTTCCGCACCCCGTGGGTGTTTTTTCTGGACGCCGACGAGGTGGTGTCGGATGCCTTCTGCGACGAGCTTGGCCGGATCCTGCCAACGACGACCCATGCTGGATTCTGGATCAACTACACGAACTGGTTTCTCGGCCGCCAGCTCCGGCACGGCGAGGCCAATCGCAAGCTGGCGCTCTTTCGGGTGGGCGCGGGCGAGTACGAGCGGATCGACGATACCCGCTGGAGCAGCCTCGACATGGAGGTGCACGAACACCCCGTGCTCGCGGGCACGACGGGCTGCCTGAGTTCGGTGCTCGAGCACAAGGATGACCGTGGCTACGCGCACTGGCTGGCAAAACACAATGAGTATTCCAGTTGGGAGGCGCGGCGGCTGAACTCCCTGCTGTCTGTGGACGCCGGTCAAGGGCCTGCGACGCTCACCTGGCGGCAACGGGTCAAGTATCGCGCCGTCGGTTGGTTCTGGTTTCCTGCGGTCTATTTCCTGTCGACCTACCTCTGCCGGGGTGGGTTTCTCGACGGCTATCCGGGATTTGTCCATGCCAGGTCGAAGGCGATTTACTTCTGGCAGATCGGCGTGAAGGTCCGCGAGCTGAAGGGCCGGGGTCGGTAGGTGACACAGCCCATGCTGGCTCCCGCTCCGACCCTGCTGATCATCACGCAGGTCTACGTGCCCGACCCCGCGGCGGTCGGGCAGCAGATCGCAGACGTCGCCCGGGAGATGGTGTGCCGAGGCTGGCGGGTGGTGGTCTACACATCGGCGCGGGGATACGACGATCCCAGTCAGCGGTATCCTGCCCGCGAGGTTCTCGACGGGGTCGAGGTCCGCAGGCTGCCGCTTTCGAGCTTCGGAAAGCGTTCGATCCCGATTCGCCTGCTCGCGCAGGCCTGCTTCATGCTCCAGGCGATGGCCAGGGGCATCTTCACCCGTGGACTGGGGCTGATCCTGGTCAGCACCAGCCCGCCCTTCGCCGGTTTTGGCGGGGCGGTGCTGTCGTTGCTCCGGCGCACACCCATGGTCTGGTGGGTCATGGACCTCAATCCCGACCAGCTGGTGGCATCTGGAAAGCTGTCATCGCGGTCTGCGGTCACGAAACTCTTCGACTGGATGAACCGCGTCACGATGCATCGCGCCCGGGCGGTGGTTGTCTTGGATCGATTCATGCGGGATCGCGTGCTCGCAAAACTCAGCGTGTCGGACAAAATCCACGTAGTGCCCCCCTGGCCGCACGACGACATTCTCCGGCCGGGCCGGAGCCGTCCGAACGCATTTCGCGACGAACACGGCCTTGGTGACGCCTTTGTCGTGATGTATTCCGGCAACCACGCCATCCAGAATCCGCTGGACACGCTGCTCGAGGTCGCCCGCCTGGCCGAGGATCGGGATGACATCCTGTTCGTGTTTATCGGCGGGGGCGTTGGCAAGCAGGAGGTGGATCGCCGGATCACCGAGGGGGCGAAGAACCTCCGCTCCCTGCCGTTTCAGCCGCTCGCCCGGATCGGCCGGAGCCTGTCAGCGGCGGACGTGCATGTCGTGAGCCTCGCCGACGAGGTGGTGGGCATCATTCATCCCTGCAAGATCTACGGGGCGATGGCGGTCGGTCGTCCGGTGCTGTTTTTCGGTCCCGCAGAGTCATACGTCGGCGATATCTTCAAAGGGGTCGATATCGGTCGGATCGTCGGGCACGGCGATGTTTCCGCGGCTCTTGAGGTTCTCCACGAGCTCCGTGAACGTGGCGACGAAGGCCTCGAGCAGATGGGCCACCGGGCGAGCCGGCTTGCTTCGGAGTCGTTTTCGAGAGTCGGACTGCTCGCCCGATTCTGCGACATCCTCACGGATGCTGTCCGGTCAACGCGATGAGGGCGCTGTCTCTGTTCCGCGCCCCGCGTCGCTACCGCAGCGGCGACGACGCATTCTCGCAGGCATTTGCCGAGGCGATGACACGCCACTTCTCGCCCGTCATCCTTTCGGACAACTGCCCGGAATGGCATGACGACCTCCTCGAATCGTTCCCTGTGTCGCTCATTCCGTTTCGCCACGGGATCTACAGCCGTACGGTGCGTGCGATGAATATCCGCGCAGCGATTCGACGGCTGGCTCCGGGCGGTGTGGTCTGCGTCCGCGACGAAATGTCGCGCGGAGACGCGGCCGCGGTCTTCGAACATGAGATCGCGAAGCGGAATGCCTACGTCTACAACATGTTCGACAACTGGTTCGCCGACCCGACGTTGGCTCCGCGGGCAAAGTCGCGGTGTGAACTGGCCGATGCAGTTGTCGTGCCCACCGAGAGGCTCAAGGCGGCCTGCCAGCAGTTCCACCCGGGCAAGAGCGTGTTTCGTATCGAGGAACCTGTCGACTGCAACCGATTTGCGGAAACGGCGGGCGCGAAGGCGGATCGGCCGACACTGGTGTGGGCAGGCAGTCCGTTCAGCCAGTCGGAACTGGTGCCCATGCGGGAGATCCTGGCGGCCGTGCATCGGGTGGTGCCATTCGATCTCGTCATTCTGTCGGGCTACCGCAAGCCTGACCCGTCGCTCGCGATACCCTGGACGTGGGTGCCGTTTTCCCCCGCCAATGAGCAGCAGGTTATCCCCAGGGCCTGGGCGGGCTTCTCTTGGCTGGGCGATGATGCCTATGCTGCCGCGAAAGGCTGCTACAAAACCAAAACCTACATGGCAGCCGCTACCGCGCCCGTGGTCACGGATCTTGGCCACGCCCGGCAGGTCTTGAATGCCGCGGGGGCGGGATTCCTCATTGCAGACAACAACGCCCAGCAGTGGATCGACGCGCTCGTGCACCTGCTCTCGTCGCGGGAGGCAGCCGTTCTGGAAGGCGGCAAGGCCCGGGCTTTCGCCCGCGATGCGTTCGCCTACGATCGGATCGCCGCGGAATGGGCACACGCTATCCACGAAGTCTGCTAGCACAATCGCATGGTCTATCGACCTGAAATAGACGGACTGCGGGCCATTGCGGTGGCGGCGGTGATCCTCTTTCACGCCGGCTTCACGCTTTTCGGCGGCGGTTTCGTCGGCGTGGACGTGTTTTTCGTGATCAGCGGGTTTTTGATCACGTCGATCATCGTCGAAGATCTGAAGGCGGGCCGGTTCTCGCTGCTGCGGTTCTACGAACGCCGCGCACGACGAATTCTTCCCGCCCTCTTTCTCGTCATGGCGGTGAGCGTGCCGTTTGCGTATCGGCTGCTGAGCCCGGACGATCTCAAAGACTTTGCCCAGAGCCTGGCCGCGATCTCGCTGTTTGCCTCGAATATCCTCTTCTGGGGCGAGAGCGGGTATTTCGACACGCAGGCCGAGCTCAAGCCGCTGCTCCACACCTGGAGCCTTGCAGTGGAGGAGCAGTTTTACGTCGTCTTTCCGCTTTTGCTGATCGCCGCATGGCGGCTGGGGCGGACAGTCCTCGTGTCAGTGCTGGGCCTGCTCGCACTGGTCAGCCTCGCGATTTCGATCGGCGAGGTCCGCGACTATCCATCGGCGGCCTTCTATCTTCTGCCGTCCAGGGCCTGGCAGTTGTTGGTGGGTGGGCTGGCGTCGTTTCTCGTGGACCGCTGGCAGACTGCGGCGGGCCGTCAGCCGTTCGTTCGCCATGCCAGCGAGGCCGCCGGCTGGATCGGCATGGCGATGATTCTGTTCGCCTTGTTCCGGTTCAGCGACCAGACGCCCTTTCCTGGGCTGAGCGCCAGTCTGCCCACGCTGGGCACGGCGTTCGTCCTGCTGGCCGCGTCGCAGCACACACGTGTTGGCCGGCTGCTGGCCTGGAAGCCGCTCGTGGGGCTGGGTCTCATCAGCTACAGCGCGTATCTCTGGCATCAGCCGCTGTTCGCCTTCACCAAGCATGCGTTGCTCGCCGACCTCCCCGCCAACCTCGCGGTCGTGCTGTGTGCTGCAACCCTTGCGCTCGCATGTCTCAGTTGGCGGTATGTCGAGCAGCCCTTTCGCGACCGGAGCCTCTGTGGCCGCAGGGCGGTATTTGCACTTTCGGCTGCCGGCATGGTGGCCTTCGTGGGGCTTGGGCTTGTCGGGCATCGCCTGAGCGACCGCATCACGCAGGTGCGTCTGCGGAGTGTGGATCCCGCCAGACGCTCGCAGTTTCTCACCAGGGAAACACTCGTTGCCGATCGCAATGCCTTCGTGGCGCGGTTCTTGCCGGACGCCGCGAATGACTTCTCCACCGAACCGGCGACCCGGAAGATTTTGATCCTCGGGGATTCGGTGTCGGAGGATCTCTACAGCGCGCTCATGGTGAATCGTGAACTGTTCCCCGGCATCGAGTTTCGGCGGCTGATGCTCGACGAGCCCTGCATGAAGGCGGCGGCAGACCTCGTGGCTACGGGCGGGTTGCCTGAGTCTCTCGATGAGACGACCTGCCGGGCGGCGCTGGAGCGTTTGCGGGACAGACCGCTCCTCAAGGCCGCCGACGTGATCGTGCTCTGCTCCAACTGGCCACGTTACATCACGCATTCCACGCACGAAGGCGGGATGGAACTCGCCGAGGCGCTGGCCCTGCAGGGCCGTGAGGTGCGGATCGTCGGACTCATGTCGATGCAGGAGGCCTCCTCGACGGCCTTCCTCGCAATCAGGAACGGGCTCTCGATTGATCAGGCAAACGGCGCGGCCTACCACACGGTGCAGCGAAGCAAGCTCGACCGACCGAATGCCGATGCCCGCGAACTCACCGCCCGCTTCGACACCATCCGCTACCTCGACAAGTATGCCGTGTTCTGTGACGATGTCGCCAAGAGCCTGCTGTTGTACGACGCTATGGGCCGGATGCTTTTCGCCGACAACTTTCATCTGACAAGCGTCGGCGGGGCGTATTTCGGACGGCAGATAGCCGCACGCCGATGGTTCGAGCCGTTCTCACCAGACGCCGACACGCTTCCGACCACTGGGCAAAGCCATGCTCCACGAACCCCGGATTGATTTCTACCGCCGCACGATCGACAGATGGATCCCGGATCGGGATGCGACCGTGCTCGTCGTGGGTGGTGGCGAGAACGACCGCGACGTCTTCGAGTCATTGGGCTTTCGCAACGTGACGATCACGAACGTCGCCACGGCGCTTGAGCGAGCGGATTGCGGCAGGTTCCGCACCCGCGTGATTGACGCGGAGCGGATTGATCTGCCGGATGAATCCTACGACTACACGGTGGTGCACGCGGTGCTCCATCATTGCGCCAGTCCGCACGCGGGCCTGCTAGAACTCTACCGCGTGGCCCGCAAGGCCGCGATCTTCTTTGAAGCGAGAGATTCCTTCACGGTTCGGCTCCTCGGAAGGCTGGGGCTGTCGCAGGTGTATGAATACGGCGCAGTGATCTCAAACCGCTGCGAAGCGGGCGGCGTTCGCGACACTGAAATCCCAAACTACGTCTTTCGCTGGACGGAGCGCGAGGTCGAGAAGACGATCTCCTCCTATGCACCGCATGCGACCCATGTCTACGCCTACCAGAAGGGCAACACGGTCGACTGCCAGCGAGGCTGGACGGCCAAGGGAATTCTCGTGCAGCTCCTGGTGCCGGTGTACCGGGTGTTTGTCTGGATTTTTCCCGGACAGCAAAACCTGTTCGCCGCACGCATCACCAAGCCGACCATTCCCCGCGACCTGCATCCCTGGCTGAGGCAGCAGGACGGCAGGGTCGTGTTCAACCGCGAGTGGGCGGCCGGCACGCAGCCTGCGCAGTCTGCACAGGCCGTGCAGGACGGGTCGCAGTGAAGGTGTTGCTGGCCCTGCGAATGGCCCTGCGGCAGCAGCCCCTTGCATGCCTGCTGCTCGGCTATCTCCTGCTCTGCGGAGCTCTGCTGCCTTGGTTTCTGCACCGGGTGGGGCCCGACGCCGCGTCCTACATCACGATCGCGCGGAAGTATCGGCTTGGCACTCTCGGCGATGCGATCAACGGCTACTGGAGCCCGCTGCTGTCGTGGCTCTTGGCACCCTGTTTATTGCTCGGGGCGCCGTCGGAGGTCACCGCCAGGTTTCTGCAGGTGGCCATCGGCGGGGGATCACTGGCAGCCGTGTGGTGGCTGGGAACGCGGCTCCAACTTTCCGCGTCGCAGCGTCTGCTGACCACATCCAGCCTTATCCCGGCGGTAGCCACGTATGCGCTGACCGACACCACCCCGGACCTGCTCGTGGCCGGCCTGCTCGCTCTGTATGTCGGCGTCGTGGTCGGAGCGGAGTATCCGACCTCACCCCGGCAGTCGGCTGCCTGCGGCCTACTCGGTGGGCTTGCGTACCTCGCCAAGGCGTATGCCTTCCCCTTCTTTCTCGCCCCTTTTGTCGCGGTGTCGGGCTACCT
>JBIIFB010000214.1:0-5521 GCA_044237545.1 Pirellulales bacterium | reverse complement strand
CGCGCTCGAGACCTGGGTAACGGCCGGCGCCCCCTGGAGCGGCCCTGGCGGTGACGGCGACGCCGCGCAGCCGGCTCCAGCCGCCTCCATGGACGAACGGCTCGCCACGTCGCTCAAGAGCCACTGGGCGTTTGCAACCCCAGAGCGGCATGCGGCCCCCGAACTGCCCGCATCGTTCCCGCCGCCACTCCGCGACGCCTGGTCGGTCTCCATCATCGACCACTTCATCGCCGCCGGACTCGACGACGCCGGCCTCACACCCACGGCGGAGGCGGCACCCCGCGACCTGATCCGCCGGCTGTTCTACGACCTCACCGGCCTGCCGCCGTCGGCCGATGAAGCCGATGCCTTCTGCAGTGCCGCGGCGGGCAACGCGTCCACCGTCGACACGGCCTTGCGTGCGGCCGCCGACCGGCTGCTCGCCTCCCCCGCGCATGCCGAGCACTGGGCCCGTAAGTGGCTCGACCTCGCCCGCTATGCCGACACGATGGGCTATGCCTTCGACAATCAGGACCACCGGTATCCGTTCGCATGGACCTATCGCGACTGGGTCGTCGATGCGCTGCACCGCGACATGCCATACGACCGGTTCGTCACGCTCCAGCTCGCAGCCGACCGCATCGATCCGCCGGGGCCGCCCAGCGATCTGGCAGCACTCGGCTTCCTCACGGTTGGCCGCAGCTTTCTCGGCAACACACACGACATCATCGACGACCGAATCGATCTGGTGACCCGCGGCCTGCTGGGGCTCACCGTCGCCTGCGCCCGCTGCCACGACCATAAATACGAGCCGGTGACGGCCGCCGACTACTACGCGCTCCACGGCATTTTCGCCAGCTGCAGCACCCCCGAACTGCTCCCCGTCGTCGGCGACAATCCTGCAGGCCCTGAGGCTGAGACTGGGACCGAGGCCTTTGCCGCGAAGTTCGAGGAACTTGGGGCCGCCGTCACCACCCACGAGACGGCCGTGCACAGCCGCGCCGTCCGCGAGGCCGTGGCCCACGCCGCCGACTATTTTTCCGAGACGGCCCGGCCGACGCCGCGCACGGCCGACAATCGCCCACCGCGGCTCACCGACGGCTATGAGCTCGAGCAGTTGCTGCTCGACCGGCTCACGCGGCTGCTCGACAAGGCCACGCAAGCGCATCCGATTCTCGGGGCCTGGGCCACCGCTCGCGGCAAGCCGGACGCCGACATTCCGCCGCTCCTTGCAGCCCTTCGCTCCACGTGGGGTGAATCGCCTGGCGGTCAGGTCGTAAACCCGCTCGTGCTCCAGGAGATCGAGTCGGCACAGCCGACGACGCTCCGCCAACTGGCGGAGGTGTATGCCCGGCTCGTGGCCCGCGTCGCCCCCGAGGCCGCCGGTGGGCCGACCGCACAGCCGACTGCACATCCAAAAGAGGCGGCCGAATTGGCCGCCCTCCGCGAGCTGTTGGGCGTGGAGGGTTCGCCACTGGTGGTGCCTCGGGCCGAGGCGATGCGGGTGGCCACGCGGGCGGAGCAGACCGAGCTGCGACGGCGGAAAAAGGAGATCACGAAACACATGGCCGATGCCCCGGGCGGCCCGCCGCGGGCGATGGTGCTCCTCGACAAGGAGAAGCCGGTCGACAGCCATGTCTTCCTCCGCGGTAATCCTGGCAGGCCAGGGGAGAAGGTGGAACGGCGGCTGCCAAAGCTACTCGGCGGCGCGGCCGTGGCCCGAGACTCAAGCGGCCGGCTCGATCTGGCGCGGGCCATCGTCTCGCCCACCAATCCGCTCTCTGCGCGGATGATCGTCAACTGGGCCTGGACGCACCACATGGGCCGCGGGCTCGTCGACACGCCGGGTGACCTCGGGCTTCGCGGAGAGCCTCCGGCCAATCCCCGGCTCCTCGACGACCTCGCCCGACGATTTGTTGACGAGGGTCGGTGGAGCCTTCGCTGGCTCCACCGCGAGATCGTGACGAGCCACGTCTGGCGTCAGGCGAGCGGGATCCGCGAAGGCTCGTCGCAGGGAGATCCCGACAACCGGCTCTTCGGCAGGGCCAACCGCCGCCGGCTCGACTGGGAGGCATGGCGGGACAGCATGCTCATCGCCGCCGGCACACTCGACCTCGAACATCGTGGTGGCCGGGGTGTCGATCCCATGTCGGAGACGGCGATGAACACCCGTTCGCTCTACGGCCGCCTCGACCGGCAGGATGTGCCCGGCATCCTCCGCATGTTCGACATCGCCAATCCCGACACGGCCGTGCATGTCCGGACCCGCACAACCGTGCCGCAGCAGTCGCTGGCCGTGCTCAACGCGCCGCTGGTGGTGGCGGCGGCCCGTCGGGTCGCTGCCCGCGTCGACCGCGACGTGGGCGACACATCCAACAACGACACGCGAATCGTCGCCCTCTGGCGGGCCGCGCTTGGCCGCGACCCCATGCCTGACGAACGCCAACAGGCGCAGGAATGGCTGGCCGGCGAGTCGGCCGGCAGGCCGCAGCCCATGCCCGATGAAGTCTGGCAACGGCTCGCCCACGCGCTCCTCGCCACCGCCGAGTTTCAATTCGTCGATTAGGGATCAGCATGCCCCACTCCGATCACCATCCGCTGCCGCTCACCCGCCGTGAGGCGCTCACCCGCACTGGGATGGGTCTGGGCTGGCTGGGGGCGGCGAGCCTCTTCTCGGGGGAGTCGGCTGCATCGGCCGGCTCGGTGGCGGCCACGTCGATGGCGGCGCGGCCCCCGCATTTCCCGGCCCGTGCCCGCGCGGTGATCCACATCTTCGCCAACGGCGGCCCGAGCCATCTCGACACGTTCGACCGCAAGGTGGCTCTCGAGCAATACGCCGGCCGCGAGATCCCCAACAAGCTGGCCACCGAGCGACGGACCGGGGCCGCCCTGCCGTCGCCGTTTGCCTTTTCAAGGCATGGCCAGAGCGGGCTCGAGGTGAGCGATCTCTTCCCTCACGTGGCCCGGCATGCCGACCGTCTGCTCGTCGTTCGGTCGATGCATGCCGACGTTCCAAACCACGAGCCGTCTTTGATGCTGATGAACTGCGGCGACGCGAGGCTGGTCCGGCCGTCGGCTGGGGCCTGGGTGACCTACGGGCTGGGCACCGAAAACCAGAATCTCCCCGGCTTCGTGGCGATGTGCCCCGGCGGTTATCCGATCAAGGACACGGAGAACTGGCGAAGTGCCTTCCTACCGGGGGCCTTTCAAGGCACCTACATCGACACGAAAAAGACCCGCGTGGAGGATCTCGTCGAATACGTGCGGCACCCCGTGCTCGACCGCGATACGCAGCGACGGCAGTTCGACCTCACCGCAGCGCTCGACCGGCGACACCTCGAATCGCGGCAGCACGATCCGCAACTTGAGGCGCGGCTGGCCTCGATGGAACTGGCCTGGCGGATGCAGTCGGAGGCGACAGAGGCGTTTGACGTTTCGCGGGAGCCGAAGCATGTGCGCGACCGCTACGGCGACGATATCCAGGGCCGGCAGATGCTCATCGCGCGGCGGCTGGTCGAACGCGGCGTCCGCTACGTGCAGCTCTGGCACGGTCAGGGGCAGCCGTGGGATAGCCACGAGTCTCTCGAGAAGAATCACCGCCGGCTCGCCGGCGAATGCGACCGTGGGATCGGCGCCCTGCTCGACGACCTTGTCGGCCTCGGCCTGCTCGACACGACCCTGGTCTTGTGGGGGGGCGAGTTCGGCAGGACCCCGACGGTCGAACTGCCGAACGCCGGCACCGGCGTGAAGGAGCCCTCCGGCCGCGACCACAACCATCATGGCTTCACGGTCTGGATGGCAGGCGGCGGCGTGAAGGCGGGCACGGTCTATGGGGCCACCGACGACCTGGGCTTCAAGGCCGTGGAGAAGCCGGTGCACGTGCACGACCTGCAGGCGACGATGCTGCATCTGCTCGGCCTCGACCACACGAAGCTCACCTACCGCCACAGCGGCCGGGATTTCCGGCTCACCGACGTGCACGGCCGCGTGATCACCGACTGGCTGGCATGATCGCAGACTGGCTGGCGTGATCGCAGAGCGGCTGGGGGGATTTCCGAGAGACTGGGCGGACTTGGGGCCGCAGGTGCTTCGCTTGACTGTCAGCCCATCGGGCGCAACACTGTGGTGGTGAGTTCGCGGGCGATTAGCTCAGTTGGTTAGAGCACTAGCTCGACAAGCTAGGGGTCATAGGTTCGAGTCCTATATCGCCCACTACCCATCCTCACGAAGCCTCGGAAACCTAGCGTTTCCGGGGCTTTCTGCTTTTCCGGCATCCGCGGATGAGTCCCGTTGACGGTCGAAAATGAGTCCTGACGCGGGGTGAGGAGTCTTGAAATGAGTCCCTGGAGGCAAAAGAGTCCTTCCAGCCTGATAGCTCCGCCCTTGGCTTTGTGATTGAGCCGGTTCGGCATGGACGCCCATTTTTTCCGAGTTTTTTAAGGAGAGTTCATCGATGGTCGAACATGGCCTAAACCCAAAGGAAATCGGTGCACTGCAATCGCAAGCGTCTGAAACAGCCCAACCCCACGCATAGCCGACGCCCACTTTTCCGCCCGCTAAAAGGCGTTGATCTGCCGAGAGTACGTCATTTCCCGTAGTGGCCTCCGAATAGGACCATGCCCTCCGACCAGCTCTTGCCAGGCGTTAAGGAACCCCTATGCTAGGGGTTTCTTACTTCCGATGGCATCGCGGGATGCTTTGACCCGGTCACGTATGCAGTCGTAAACCCACCCACTCGGCAAACAAAACGACCCACGGAGCAGATCGTGCTAGCACTTATTCTTAACGATAAACCATACCCATCCTGCTTTTCTTTTGTCGCTGCTAACGCGGTCCTTTTGGTGGCTTTAGGCTGCTCACCAGCCCAAACAAAAGCACCTGAAGCAGCAAAAGCGGCAACACAAAGCCCCCAAGACCAGGCCGTTGCAAAGTGGGCTGATGTAGAGAAGCTTCTTCAGCAGTATCACAAAAATGAGTTAAGCGATAGCCCTACCGGCGCGGAGGTAACTTTTCAATCCGACGTGAAGAAAAGCGAGTCGCTCACATCGCCATTTGATGCCTATTTAAAAGCACTTTACACATACAATCCCAAGAAGCCTCAATATGCGTTAAACAAACACGTTTTTGTATGGAAGAACGGTCGCTGGGTACATGATTCTTCTTACTACACTGAGACACAGAATTGGCAGTCAAGCAGTGTAGATTTTGAAAAGCAGGGGCTGTTGACTCAACGCAAGTTCGGCGGACAGTTTCCTTCGCCTGCGTCAAAAAAGTTTCAGGAGTTTCTTCAAAAGAACGGCTTGTCAGAGTAAACGACTGATCTCCACGGCCGCGGTCGTCGTTAGCGCTCTTTGATTTGTCGACACAACGATTCGGAACATCCCAGGCTTTCTAGTAGATGTTCTAGACAAACAGAAACCGGCTCAGTGAACCCGCCATAGGCTTTACGCCCGTAACGGGTTTTTTTATTTCCTAGGTCCGCATCGTTGGATTACCTGCGAATCGCGGTGGTTTAGACGAAGTAGGCCACTAGAAAAAAGGA
>JBIIFB010000023.1:0-28053 GCA_044237545.1 Pirellulales bacterium | reverse complement strand
GGCGTGGCTGCCTTGGGCAAGCCGGCACTGCGAACAGGCCGGCCGCTCACACTGGCTGCATCGGGACTGCCCGCTGCCAGCACCGCCGGCTGGCGTGACAGCATGGTCGACTCTAGCAGCATGGTCGGGTCTAGCAGCATGGTCGGCTCGGGGGGCAGAACGAGCGCTGCGACTCGGGGTGGGACGTGATCCTGCAGGACGCGATGCCGCGGGACGCGATGCCGCGGGATCGGCGGCGCTGGCCCCTGTCGCCATCACGACGAGTCCGACGGCAGCCCCTACCCACAGCCCCTCCCACCTTCGCACCGCGCTTGTCGGGCGGCATTCAGCAACAGTGCGGTTCATAAGGTTCGCCCTCTACCCACGTTCCCCGGGCGGGGAGCCGTCACACTCGTCGCAATCGGAAAAGTCGGCCTCAACAGAACCATCGTCCAGCAGAGCCTAGAATCTTTGGGGATCTGCCGGGACGGACTGAAAGAACGCTGCTGAGACCGTTCTCAATGGCGGGCGGATTGAGCCGTACGCGGGCGGGGCGAACGATCGTCGTGTAATCTGAAGGTTGCCGAACCAGTACGAAAAGGGCTCCGCACCAACGCTCACCGCGACTTCGGGCCGCCATCCTCCGTCTCCCGCCCAGGCTCTCCATCCTACGAATCGCTCGCCCATGAATCGCCAGCAAAAACGCCTCAATGTAGTCCCGATGCTTGTGATCCTCGCCGTCGCGGTGGCCGCGGTGGTTGCCATCGCAATCGTCCACCGGCTGCAGACTGCGCGGAATGCGGGGAGCCTGGCGAGCCTCGCACGGTCAAAAGTGGCAGAGGGAAAGCCCGCAGAAGCGCTCGGATTGTTTGCCCGCTACCTCGCCTATAGGCCGGACGACGCCACAGCTCAGGCGGAGTTTGCCCGCCTGATCGTCACCCATGCCGAACGCCCCTCTGCGACCAAGAACGATCGCAGCTACGCCTACAACGTGCTCGAGACCGCCGTCCGCAAGAATCCGGGGGACAACCAGCTTCGCAGGCAACTCGCGGAATGGATGCTACGGTTTGGTCGGTACGGAGACGCTCTCGCCGAAATCACGATCCTCAGCGAGCAGGCCACGGCAGCCTCCGGCGGTAGTGACGGCCGAGCACCCGATGCAGACAGCATCGAACTGCTGCGGGCGCGGGCACTCGCCGGCAAGGGAGAGTTTCAGGCTGCCGCTGCGTCAGCCGCCGCCGTTCTCGGATTCGACCTGACCACGCAGTCGTTCAAACCAAACGGGCCTGCCAGGTCGGCTGCAGCGGGCCCTCGCGAAGACGATACCACGCTGCAGGCATCCTTGATCCTGGCCTCCCTGCTCGAGCAGAAACTCAACGCCCCGGATGCCGCTGCCGCCGTTCTCGAACGGCTCGTGGCTCTCAACTCGGAAGACTTCCGGGCCTGGCTCACTCTGGCCCGATGGCACCAGTCGCGAGGGGAGCTTGCCAAGGCGGCGGAGTCGGTCCGCACGGCCGCCAGAATTGCCCCGGACGAGCCCGACGTGCTGTTCACCGATCTTGAACTGTCGGTGGCGGAGCAGCGTTTCACCGTCGCCGACCAGTTGGCCAACAGGGCGCGGAGCCTCTTCCCGAATGACGAGCGGAGCTTTCGCGGGCAGGCCACAGTCGCCGTCCAGCAGGGTGATCTGGAACGTGCCATCGCCGTTCTCAATGAGGGTTTAACCGAACAGGCCGGGCAGCCGTCGCTTTTGTTGATGCTTGCCGACGTGCTGCTCCAAAACAACCAGCTCGAGAAAGCAGACGAGGTGATCGGCGCATTCATCGAGCGCCATGGGGCGACGAGTCCGGCGGTGGGCCTGCTCGAGGCCCGGATACTGATCGCGCAGAAACGCTGGCTGCCCGCCAAACAGAAGCTCGACAGCGTCCGCCCCCTTGTGGCTGAATCCGTGTCGTTGACCAAGCAGGTCGACCTCTGCCTCGGGCAATGCCACGAGATGCTGGGACAGTTCGACGAGCAGCTCGCGGCCAACCAGCGGGTGCTCAGCGAGGATCACGAGTCGCTGGCGGCCCGCATCGGTATGGCCGGGGCCCTGGCTGCATCCGGAAAGCCAGACGCAGCGCTCGCGGAATATGAGGCGGTTGCCGTTTCTCTTCCTCCTGACGGACTCCCGGCCGTGCCACGGATCTGGAATCCACTCCTGCAGCTCCGCATTGCAAACCTGATGCGGCAGCCCGCCGCAGACCGCGACTGGACGTCGGTGGACCAGTTGATTGAACTCCTCGAGCAGTCTCCGGCCGTATCAGACTCGCAGGTGGCCCTGCTGCGTGCCGACGTCCTCGTCCGCAAGGGCCTTGTGCCCGCCGCGTTCGCTGTCCTGAAAAAACAGGTGGAGGCGGATGCGTCGAGCCCACAGGCGCTGGCAGCGCTCGCAGTGCTGACCATGCGGGAACAGGGGCCAGCGGCTGCCCAGAGCCTGCTCGACACGTCGCCCCCCGAGATTGCAGATGACCCTGTTTTGCTGATGGCGCGGGCACAGGTGGCAGCGAGGTCCTCCCCAGACGAGTCGGCGGCGGCCCTCGCGAGGATCGAAAAGAAGGCCCTCGGACTGCCTGCTGAGTCATCCATTCGCCTCTTGTCGGTCATCGCGTCGATCCACCGCGGGATGGGTGAACGCGGAGAGGCGGAGAGGGTCTGGCAGACCGCGCTTGAGCAACGTCCCGATGACATTGGCATCCGCACAGCGCTGTTCGAACTGTTCTGTGAGGAGGGCTCCGTCGAGAAGGCGCAGGCGGCGGCTGCGGAATTGAGCCGGCTCTCGGGGCCGACAAGCCCGCAGGGACGCATGGCTACAGCCGCCGCCCTGGTGCTGGGTGTTCGTACGACGCAGGCACACAACACATCCGCTTCTTCGCCCCTGTCTGACGAGGAGAAAGAGCAGCTCATCGCTGCCCGAAACCTGCTCATCGAGGCGGAAAACGACCGGCCCGGCTGGCCGCAGATCCAGCAGCTCCACGCGGAAATTGCCGGCCTTCAGGGCGACCTGCCCGCCGCCATCGACCGGCTGCAGCAGGCAATGCGACTCGGGCCCACGAGCCCTGCGGTCATCCGCAGGCTCGTTTCGCTGCTCTATGCTACCAACCGCCTCGAAGAGGCGCAGCAGGCCATCGCGACCGTCGGCCCGGATGGCCTCGACGGAATCGAGCGGATCTCGGCCGAAATCGATCTCCGCAACGGCCAATTCGATAATGCGGTGGCGCTGGCAGAACGGAGTCTTGCCGGTGGAAAACAAAACACCGCCGGAGATCTGCTCTGGTTTGGCCAGTTACTCGCCCGGGCCGGCAAGACCGACCGCGCGGTGGACGTGCTGCAACAGGCTGTGGACGCGGATCCCCTCCAGTCGGCCGCGTGGATGGCACTCTTTGCCAGCCAGCTCGCAACCGGAAACCAGCGGGCTGCCGAGCGGACGCTGGAGCAGGGCGGTGAGAAGCTTGCCCCGCCCCAGAGGCAGATGTTCATCGCTCGGGGAAGCGAAATGCTCGGGCGTGTCGACGATGCCGAACGGAGCTTCCGCGAGGCGCTGGTCGCCGTCCCCGGCGATGCCGCGGCGTCACGCGGTCTGGTCGCGTTTCTCATTCGGCGTGGCCGACTGACGGCGGCCCGCGAGGAGCTGCAGACGATGCTTGCCTCCACTCCCGACGATGCCGCAGGCAAATGGATGCAGGGCTGGGCCAGAAGGACGCTCGCGGAGCTCACGGTCCAGCAGGGCAGCTATCAAGACGTCGAACGCACCCTGGCACTCCTCGACAGCAACGCTGATGCGGACGGCGTCTTGCCTCCCGACGACCTGGCCCTCCAGGCGATGCTGCTCGCCCCCCGGCCCGAGCCGAGCAGTTGGCGGCGGGCGGTCGCCATCCTCGACACGCTCGCCGCACAGCAGCCGCTCACGACCACGCAGCGGATGCAGAAAGCCCAGCTGCTCGAACAGCTGGGCAGATGGGACGAATGCCGCAACGAACTTTTGTCAATCGTGTCGGCACCGAATACACCGCCTGCGGTCCAGTCACTGCTCATTGAAAAACTCGTGCGGCACGGGGACTTGGACGCCGCACGGATCTGGCTCAAAACACTGGCTGGTCGTCTTCCCGATGCGCCGGTCGTATCCGCGTTGCAGGCCAGGCTCGCCCTGGCCGAAAACGACCGGGCCGGAGCCATGGCGGCGATCCGCAAACTGATGCCTGACGAATCCTCGTCCCCCGGGCTGGCGGGCCAGTTCGGCCCCCTCGCCAGCCTGCTGGAGGAGCTTGGATTCCAGGCGGCGGCTGAAACGGTTTTCACCCAGTTTGCAGCGGCCTCCAGCGACGGCGTGATCGCCCGTGCTGGCTTCCTGGCGCGAGCAGCACGCGCGGATGAATCCCTCGACCTGCTCGAAGCCTCCTGGGAGAGGATTCCCCTCGACAATCTGTTGCGAACGGCGATATCGGTGCTCGCATCCCAGGGCGATGGCCGGACATCGCAGCAGTCGGAACGGGTCGGAAAATGGTTTGAAAAGGCCCGCCGTCAGGATCCGGATTCTTCGAGCCTCGCCCTGCTGTTCGCTGATTTCGTCGGCATGACGGGGAGCCGCGAGGAGGTCGTGAAGATCTACCGTGCGGTCCTCGACCGCAAGGATCTTTCTCCGCAACTTGCTGCCGTTGCGTCCAATAATCTCGCCTTCCATCTCGCCGAGCCGGAGACGGTGGCAGAGGCCGAGAAGCTGGTCGCCACAGCCCTTGCCGAACTGGGCCCTCATCCCGACGTGCTCGACACACGGGGAGTCGTGCTGCTGGCTGCCGGACAGGGACGGCGGGCGATCGAGGACCTCCAAGAGGCGGTCCTGAGTCCTTCGCCGGCGAAATACATCCATCTTGCGTCGGCGCTCGTATCGGAGCGGCAGCTTGATGCTGCCCGTAAGGCACTGGAAGAGGCCAGAAAAATCGGCTTCCAACCCGAGCAGCTATCGCCGGGCGATCGGAAGCGGCTCAAAGCGGTGGAGTCTGCGCTCGGCGGCTGACCATGCCTGGCAGCTCCCCGCAGCCGAAACTCCGAAGCCCGACACTCCCGAAGGCGGTCTAGCGACCGCCCTGCAGCGTCCGGGAGCGGGCCAGGGCATCTTCCGCCTCGGCAATGAGTCCGCCCCGCATGCAGGCCACGCTGAGCGCGGTGTAACTGAACGGGTCGTTGGGTTCGAGTTCGCAGGCCCTGCGGGCATGCCTGATCGCCTCTTCGTGACGCTCCAATCGCGTGCACCAGGCCGCCAATGCCGAATGGGCGAGCGTAAAACCGGGCTCATCGGCCACCAGACCCTCCAAAGATGCCACCGCTTCGGCGATTTTGCCCTCGTTTTTTAGCGCTTCGGCGGCTGCGTACCGGTCGTCGGGACTGGTCATGGCGGAAATCTCCTCGGCGGAAAATGGCGGGAAACCGCAGTGTAGCGACTTTCCGTGGTCTGGCGAGCCGGGGGAGGCAGGGGGAAGTCTGCTGACCCCGCCAAACTGACATTGAATCGCCCATCCACGGAAGCCGATAAACCCTTTCAGTCGGCGGCCCTCGCCGGCCCGACCGTGGCAAGCGCGGCCCCTTTCCGGTGTGGAACGACCCGTGAGCATTCATCCGTTGGCCAATGTCAGTCCCGAGGCCCGATTGGGTGTCGGTGTAAGCATCGGGGCGTTTGCCAGCGTCGAGGGTGACGTTGAGCTCGGCGACCACTGCGTGGTGGCATCCGGCGCCGTGTTGAAGTCGGGAGTCAAGGCAGGCTGCCACAACGAGTTCGGCGAACACTCGGTCATCGGCGGGGCCCCGCAGCATGCGGGCCGTCCGCAGCACACCGGCCGGGTCGTCATCGGCGACAACAACGTCTTCCGCGAATACGTCACGATTCATCGGGCACTCAAGCCGGAGACGGCGACAACCGTCGGCCATGGAAATTACGTGATGGCCAACGGGCATTTCGGCCATGATTGCACCGTCGGCGACAACGCGATTTTTGCCAACGGCGCCATGCTCGGTGGCCACGTTGCCGTGTCGGATCGGGCCTTTGTCTCCGGTGCCGTCGCCGTGCACCAGTTCTGTCGCGTCGGACGCCTGGCCATGGTGGGCGGCCATGCACGCGTCGTTCAGGACGTTCCGCCCTTCATGCTGCTCGATGGACAGAGCGGCTGCATCGTCGGGCTCAAC
The DNA here is from genome assembly GCA_044237545.1 of Pirellulales bacterium. Lineage (GTDB taxonomy): Bacteria > Planctomycetota > Planctomycetia > Pirellulales > UBA1268 > CAMCQY01. The sequence continues at coordinate 21,858 of JBIIFB010000023.1, read as the reverse complement.
ATCGTCGGCCTGCGCCGCAGCGGCCACACGGCGGAGGATGTCGCCTCGCTCAAGGCAGCCTACCGACTCATCTACCGCCGTGGTCTGCCGTGGAAGGACGTTCTCGAGGCCCTCCGCGTCGAATTCGCCGGTGGCCCCGTGACGCAATTGCACGACTTCCTCTCGAGCGGCACCCGCGGTTTCGTTCAGGAACGAAGGGCACCGCCCGCCGCGACGCTGCGGCTGAGGGTGCCCGACGAGGACACCGCAACGCCGATTCGGGTCAAAGCGGGCTGACCACTCGCTCCGCTTTGCTCCGTTCTGGCTGGCATGCCGCTCTCCGTCTGTCAGCGGCCTGTTTCCAGCCGAGCCAGGGGTGCGAAGACGCCGTTTGTGCCGGTCGTAACGCGGCGGGAAGATTTTCCGGCAGTGGGGCATCGCCCCGGCGCGAAAGATGGGCCAAGATTGGGGTACGGTCGGCACGATGCCGGCGCGTTTTTTCCCAGAGCCCTCTGCCGACGGCGTCATGCAACCATTTTCCCCGCTGGGTCTGAACACCGTTGAACCTGCCTCGGCCACGGGCCAGCAGCCCGGCGGCTCGGCGGCGCCGGCCGGCCAGGCTGCTGCCATAAAGCGGTCGATCGCCAAGCGGCTGCTTTTCTGGTTCCTCGCGATCGCGCTCATCCCCTGCGCAATACTCACGGCGATCACGTCCCGCATCGCATCGAACGCCCTGGAGCAGTCCGTCCGCGACAACCTTGTGCGGACCGCCGCCTCCAAGGCCGTCGAACTGGAGAACTATGCGACCGAACGCGTCCGCGATGGCCGGGCGCTCTCCCGCGAACCGGCCGTTGTCCGCGCCGCCAGCGACCTCGGATCGATTGCCGCCGGCGCGGAGTCGGTGGCCTTCCGCAAGGCCGCCGCGGAGTCCACCACCGGGTTTGCCGGTTTTCTCGACCACGCTGCCGAGGAGTTCGGCTATTCGCACCTGGTGCTGATCGACGCCACCGGCCGCGTGGTCTTCACGCTCGATGACGCGATTCCGCTCGGCTCATCGGTGCTTGGCGGAGGAACCGCATGGTCGGCTCTCGCCGGCGGTTTCGAGTCGGCCCGCGGCCAACTCCAGACCAGGCTCGGCGGATTCCAGCCCCACGACCGCGCCGCCGCCGCGCCGCCCGTGGCTTTTGTGACAAGCCCGATCATAGACGGGGACCGGTTCGTCGGCGTCCTGGCACTGGGTCTGGGGCCGCAGCGGATCTGGCAGGTGCTCTCCGATCTCACCGGCCTGGGAAACACCGGCGAGATCGTGACAGGCGAACGCCAGGGCGACAGCGTGCTGGTCACCGCACCGCTCCGCCACGAAGCCGACGCGGCCTTTCACAGGCGGATACCCTTCGGCTCCCAGCGGGGGGCGGCGACCCAGTGGGCCGCGCAGGGCGAGGAAGGCTACGGTCCGGCGATCGACTACCGGGGGCAGGATGTGGTTGCGGCCTGGCGGTTTCTGCCCAGCTTCGGCTGGGGCTTGTCCGTCAAGCAGGACGCCAGCGAAGCCTATGCCCCGCTGCGTTTCCAGCGGAATGCGATCATCGGCCTCTCGCTGGCCACCATCCTCGGCGTTGCGCTCGCCGCGCTCGCGCTGGCCCGCAGCTTTTCCACACCGATCAAAACGGCCGTCGAGGTCGCCCGGCGTGTGGCGGGGGGTGACCTGCGGGCCTTCGGCCCATCGGGTGTCGGAGCGACCAGCGGCGATGACGAAACCGGGGCCCTGCTGATCGCCATCGAGGCGATGACCGATAACCTGCGCGGACTGATCGGTCGCATTCAGAAATCATCGGTGGCCCTGATCTCAACCGCCACCGCGATCCAGGCCACGTCGAGCGAGCAGCAGCAGGTGATCGCCGATTACGGAGCCTCGACGAGCCAGGCCGTCGCGGCCGTCAAGCAGATCTCCGTCACGAGCCAGGAACTGCTGCGGACGATGACCGAGGTCAACGACATGGCGGCCAATACCGGCCTGATGGCGACCGAGGGGCGGAGCAATCTGGCGGGCATGGATGGCACGATGCGGCAGCTCGCGGAAAGCACGCTATCGTTCGGCTCCAAACTGTCTCAGATCAGCGAACGGGCGGCCACCATCAACCTGGCCGTCACGACGATCACGAAGGTGGCCGATCAGACGAACCTGCTCTCCATCAACGCCGCCATCGAAGCTGAAAAGGCGGGCGAATACGGTGCGGGTTTCCTGGTCGTGGCCCGCGAGATCCGTCGGCTGGCCGACCAGACGGCAGTGGCGTCGCTCGACATCGAGCAGATGGTCAGGGAAATGCAGCACAGCGTGTCGAGCGGCGTGATGGAGATGGACAAGTTTGCCGGTCAGGTCCGGTCCAGCGTCAGCGAGATCAGCGAGGTGTCTGCAAAACTCGGCGAGATCATTTCGGCAGTGCACGGCATCCACGGCCGCTTCGAACAGGTCACGGAGGGCATGCGGGCGCAGTCGCAGGGGGCTGCGCAGATCCGCGAGGCGATGATCCGGCTTTCCGAGGGAGCAAGCCGCACCGCGGCCTCGCTCGACGACTTCAACGAGGCGACGTCGCACCTGCGCGGGGCCGTGGGCGACCTCAAGGAGGAAGTGTCGCGGTTCACGACCTGACGGCCACGGTCTGCACCGTTGCCGCCCGTGCCCTCCGCGTCCCCCGGCCATGCAACTGCTCGTCTTCTCCGTCGGGACCGAACACTACGCGATCGAGTCGCGCCGGGTGGTCGAGGTGCTGCCGCTGGTCACGGCACGGCCGATCCCCCGCATGCCCGATTCCATCCGTGGCATCTTCACCCATCGCGGCCGGCTCGTGCCTTTGGTCGATCTGGGCCGGCTGTTCGCCCACGGCCCGCTCCGCGAGACGCTCGGCACGCGGGTGATCGTGGTGGAGTTTTCATCTGCCGGCGGGCCTGCCATCCGGCTGGGGGTCATGGCCGAGAACGTTCTCTCGCTCTGCTCCAGTGTCGATGCTGAGGCAACCCTGCCCGCGATGCAGCCGGCCAATGCGGCCGCCCTGGGTCGCCTCCTACGAATCGATGGCAGCACGCTCCAGATGATCGATGTCGAGCATCTGCTGCCCCCGGACATACTCGCCGGACTTCTTTCTGGAACTCCGGCTACGACCACCGCGTCTGTGGCGGCATCAGCCGCGTCCATGTCGGCATCCGCCTCGTCCTCGTGACAGCTTCACCATGCATGCCACCGTAGACAACCATCACGCCGGCCCTCTCTCCGCCGAGGCGCTGCTGCAACGGTGGATCGGCCTCGACGCCCAGACGATCGGCACCGCCGCGGTATCGCGGGCCGTCCAGACACGGATGCAGGCCTGCGGTGATTCCGAGGAGGGGGGCTACCTGGCTCGTCTCACCCGCGACACCGATGAACAGGGCCGCTTCATCGACGAAATCGTGGTGCCGGAAAGCTGGTTCTTCCGCGATCCGCAGGTCTTCGCATGCGTGCAGCGGTCTGCCACCACGCAGATCGCGGCGGCAGGCCGAACACCCATCCGCATCCTCTGCGTGCCCTGTGCGGCCGGCGAGGAGCCCTATTCCGTGGCGATGGCCCTCTTCGAGGCCGGCCTGACGGCTGCGGAGTTTACGATCGACGCGGTCGACGTGAGCCAGGCCGTCGTCGCGCGGGCGTCTGCCGCCACCTACTCAGCCAATGCCTTTCGCATTGCGGACCTCACTTTTCGAGACCGCTGGTTCCAGGCGAAGGGGTCGTCCTTCCAGCTCGACGATGCGGTCCGCCACCAGGTGCGGTTCTCGCGGGGCAACCTCCTTGACGACTCCTTCACCGCCGGCCGCGAGCCCTATGACATCGTCTTTTGCCGCAACCTGCTCATCTACCTCACCACCGACGCCCGCCGCCGTGCGGAGCAGACGCTCGACCGGCTGGTCACGCCTGCGGGCCTGCTCGCGGTCGGCGCTGCCGAGCCACCGATTCTGAAGGGCGCGTGGATTCCGGCCGAGACGAGTTCGGTGTTCGCGCTGCGTCGCGGCACACGGCCGGCGGATAGCTTCCCCAAGAGTGGCCCTCCGTCAGCCGTTCGAGCTGTATTTCCCACTCAGCAATCTGCATTTTCCAACGTGGCCGCCACTTCCCTCACACTGGAAGCTACATCCGCGACGCCGGCAGCTGCATCCGCCACGCTGATCGAGCCCCTCGCTCCGACCCCATCCGCGGTTGACGATCTGCTTCGTAAGGCGGGCGAACTGGCCCACGCCGGCCGCCATACCGAGGCCCTGTTGATGTGCCAACAACACGAGCAGGCCTGCGGTCCCTGTCCGAAAGTCTTTTTTCTGATGGGCATGCTGCACCAGTCGAGCGGCGATCTCGATCGCGCGGAAGGCTGCCTGCACAAGACGCTCTACCTCGACGCCAACCATGACGAGGCGTTTCTGGCTTTGGCGCTGGTGGCGATGCAGCGGGGCGACAGCCGGATGGCCGAACGCTATCGGCAGTCGGCCACCCGGGCCCTGGCACGCAGAGGTGGCTCGTGAGCGATCACCTTGCCCAGCCGCGCCGTGACGTGGTGGCGCCGATGGAAAACTGCTGGCGGCTCGTCGGCGTGACCGGAGATCGCAGCTGCCCGGAGCTGGCGACATTCATCCACTGCCGCAACTGCCCGGTCCTCGCGGCGGCAGCCCGCCGATTCTTCGACCGTCCCGCCCCTCCGGGCTACCTCGAATCGTGGCGGGAAATCCTCGAGCAGCCTGCGGTTCTTCCCGACACCGACGCCCGCAGCGTGCTCGTTTTCCGGCTCGGCGATGAGTGGCTGGCGCTACCCACGGCGACGCTCGTCGAGGTCACCCCGCCGCGGCCGGTTCACGGTCTGCCGCACCGCTCTGCCACGGTCCTCGAAGGGATCGTCAACATCCGCGGTCAGTTGCAACTCTGCATCCGGCTTGGGGCACTTCTCGGCCTGAACAGTCCGGTTGGCGACGCATCCGAGCCGACCCCGACGGCTCGACTGCTCGTTGTCGAGCGGATGGGGAGCATGGGGCCGGAGCGGTGGGTGTTTGGCGTCGACGAGGTTGCTGGGGTGCACCAGGTGCCCGGAGCGTCCGTCCGCCGCGTGCCGGCGACGGTGAGTGGATCGGGGAAGCGGGCGACGATGTCGCTCTTCGCGTGGCGGGATCGGACAGTCGGATTGCTCGACGAGGAACGATTGCTGGACGGCCTGCGGCAGCTGGCCTCAGCGTGATGGACGGCGGTGGGCGTCGTCGGGAGTGCGTGCGGTGGAAGACCTGAGCCAGTTCTCGATGCTCGAACTGTTCCGCCTCGAAGCGGACACGCAGACGGCCAGCCTGTCGGCGGCCGTGCTGGCGATCGAGGAGGTTTCGCATTCGTCGGCTGCGATCGAATCGATGATGCGAGCGGCCCACTCACTCAAAGGCGCCGCGAGAATCATCGGGCTCGAGCCGGCCGTACGGGTGGCCCATGCCATGGAGGAGGTCTTCGTGATGGCAGGCAAGGGCCTCTTCACCGTGGGCCCCGAACATGCCGACGTGCTGCTCGAGGGAATTGATTTTCTGTCGTCGATCGCGCGGGCGGACGACGCCCTGCTGCCCGACGGCCCGTGGGGGGAGCGGGCCGACCTGCTGGTGACGCGACTCGCCTCGCTTCCCGCCGTTCCCTCCCAGCCACCGCCCGCGGTGTTGCCCCTGCCGGAAATCACCCCCGACACCCGAACAGCGTCCATGCTTCCTGGCTCCGAGCACGCTGACCGGGTCGTCCGGGTATCGGCGGACAGCCTCACCCGTCTGGTCGGGCTCGCGGGGGAAGCGTTGGTCGAGTCCCGGCAACTCCGGCCTTTCGTCGACGGGCTGGGAGCCCTTCGCGGCATGCAGATGAAACTCCGCCACACGATCGCCGCGCTCGAGGAACGCCTCGGGGGAGCCGGGTTGCCAGACGCCAGGTCTCCAGAAAACGGGTCTTCAAGAGCCGATCCACCGGCCGCCCTCCTGGGCACACTCCGCGAGCAGGCCAACACCGTACTCTCCGGCATGACGGAGCAGTTCGAGCAGTTCGAAAGCTTCGCGAGGCGGAACGAAGACCTCTCCAGCCGGCTGCACCACGAGGTCATCGTCAGCCGGATGCGGCCGTTTGCCGACGGCATTCGCGGCTTTCCAAGGCTGGTTCGTGACGTCGCCCGGTCCCTCGGCAAGCAGGTGCGGCTGGAGGTGCGCGGCGAGCAGACGGGAGTCGACCGCGACATTCTCGAAAAGCTCGAAGCGCCCCTGTCACACCTCATCCGCAACGCCCTCGACCATGGAATCGAGCCGCCGGGCCAACGCGAAGCCGCTGGGAAGCCGACCGTCGGCACGATCCTGCTCGAGGCCCGGCACCGGGCCGGCACCCTCAACATCACGATCACCGACGACGGCGAGGGCATCAGCATCGAGCACCTCCGCACGAAGGCGGTCGCCTGCGGGCTCGTCGCCGACCAGGTCGCCCACCAGCTTTCGGAGTCTGAACTTCTCGAGTTTCTCTTTCTGCCGGGATTCTCAACCAAGGACGTGGTCACGGAAATCTCCGGCCGCGGGGTGGGGCTCGACGTGGTGCAGAGCATGGTGAAGGCGGTCGGTGGCAGCGTGCGGGTGGCGACACAGCCCGGCAGGCAGACGGTCTTCACGCTGCAACTGCCCATCACGATGTCGGTGATCCGGGCCCTGCTCGTGGACATCGGCGGCGAGCCCTACGCCTTCCCGCTCACCCGCATCGAACAGATCTTCTCCTGCTCATACGCCGATGTTCGCACCGTCGAGGGCCGCCAGTACGTCGATCGCGACGGCATCGCCATCGGCCTGGTGCTCGCTGCGCAGATTCTCGGCCTTGCACAGCCCGCGGCCGCCACGGCCGCCCACCCCCTGGCAGTGGTCGTGATCGGTGGCCACGACCGGCAGTTTGGCCTGATCGTCGATGCCTTCCTCGGCGAGCGCGACCTGGAGGTCCGCCCACTCGACGCCCGGCTCGGCAAGGTGCCCGACATTAGCAGCGCGTCGCTGCTGGAAAACGGCACGCCTGTCCTGATCCTCGATGTCGAAGACCTCGTGCGTTCAACCGATGCCCTTCTGGCGGGGCGCCGTCTGACGCAGGTGGAATGCGGCCCGGTGGCTGACCGGGTTCGTCGCCGTCAACGCATTCTCGTGGTCGATGATTCGATCACCGTGCGGGAGCTCGAGCGTCAACTGCTGCAATCGCTGGGCTATGCCGTCGACGTGGCAGTCGACGGAGTGGATGGATGGAACACCTTCCGGGGCGGCCGCTACGATCTGGTGGTGAGCGACGTCGACATGCCCCGACTGGACGGCATCGGGCTGGTCACACTGATCAGGGCTGATCCCAATCAGAAAGACACTCCCATCGTGATCGTATCGTACAAAGACCGCGAAGAGGATCGGCTCCGCGGACTCAAAGCTGGTGCGAATCGCTACCTGACCAAGGCGAGCTTCCATGACGAGACCTTCCTCAATACGATCATCGACCTGATCGGTCAGCCGACTCGCTGAGCCGACTCGCTGAGCCGACAGTGAGCCGACCAGTTTCGCCGACAACAACCTGCGGCTGGTGCCAGGGAGAAGAGTGAGCCCGTGAGAATTGGCATCGTCAACGATGTGCGAACGGCCTGCGAGGCCCTGCGCCGCGTGGTCAGCAGCCTGCCCGACCACAGCGTGGCCTGGCTGGCTTCCGATGGCGTGGAGGCGATCGCACTGGCCAAACGCGACCGTCCTGATCTGATCCTGATGGACCTGATCATGCCGCATGTCGACGGTGTGCAGGCCACGCGGCAGATCATGGCCACAACCCCTTGCGCGATCCTCGTTGTCACCGCCACGGTGAGCGGGAACATCTCGCTCGTCTACGAGGCGATGGGCCACGGGGCCTTGGATGCGGTCGACACCCCCATGCTGGGTCCTGCGGGCGAGGTGACGGGGGCCGTTGCCCTGATCGAGAAGATCTCCACCGTCGCCAAGCTCGTGGGACCGCCAGCCGAGGCCCGTCGGCCGACGCGGCTCGACGACGCCACTGCCGGCCCACGGCTGCTCGTCGTCGGCGCTTCGACTGGTGGCCCCAAGGCGATCTCCGATCTGCTGGTGCCACTGCCCCGTGATTGGAACGTGGCTGTCGTCATCGTGCAGCACGTCGACGTCGCCTTCTCACAGGGCCTGGCGAAATGGCTCGGCGATCGGACGGGCCATGCTGTTCGGGTGGCCGAACAGGGTGAACGGCCGCAGGCCGGCGTTGTGCTGCTGGCCGGCACCAACGACCACCTCGTCCTGTCGGCGGGCCGCACGCTCGAATACCGCGAGGAGCCACGGGAGCTGTTTTTCCGGCCCAGCGTGGACGTGTTCTTTGCCAGCGTGGCGGACCACTGGCCACGGGCCGGCACGGCTCTTCTGCTCACCGGCATGGGCCGCGACGGAGCACAGGGAATGTCGAGGCTTCGGTCGTGCGGCTGGCACACGATCGCGCAGGACGAGGCCACCAGCGTGGTCTGGAACATGCCCAAGGCCGCGGTCGACCTGGGCGCCGCATGCGAGGTGCTGGCCATCGATCAGATGCCGCGGGCGATCCTGTCGCGGATGCGTTCCTGACATCATCCCATCATGGGATCACGAATCGAAACCGCTGCTCTCCACAGCGGAAAAAGCAGTAGGGGGTCAGTCCGACGGCGGAAGTCGATATCCAGATGCCGTTGCGAGTCGTCTCCGAAGCAATCATCCACGTGCCGTCCCGCATCCGTTTGAGTTCGGCATGACGGTTGGCCAGCAGTGGATCATCGAGCTCGATGTCAGCCCCGCTGCCCGCCCTGCCGATCACCAGCCTGTCTGATCGCAGCGAAAACTCCACGGCCCCCGGCTTGGCCGAGGCCTCCGCGAGCACAGGCCACACGGCCTCGGGGATGTGCCTGCCGTCCATGAGGCTCGTCACGTGCCCACCCGCAGGCATCGTGGTTGGCTTCAGCGGGTTTTTGAGCCGGAACCGTCGCGATCCCAGAATAAGAACCGCGTTCTGATGCAGTACCGCCCGGACACACCTGACAAAGGTGCCATTCACGCTGTTGAGATCGTGGAGATGCCACTGGAAGCCTCCCTTCCACGGCGTGCGGAGAATCGCCGCATGGGTGCCGGACACGGCGGGATCGTTCGGGATCTGGCAGTCGCCGGAAGTGCGGCCTATCGAGAACCGCTCCCCGCGGAGCCGGATGTCCTCCCCCTGGTCAAGCGATCCGTCATCAAGCACGGTCAGCACAGGCACCGGAGGCCGCAGGCTCGGCCGAAAATCCTGGCTGTCCTCCGCCGCATACTTCGGCTCGCCGCTGCGGCCAAAAGCATCCGGCTCCGACACCCATTTTACGATCCGTCGAACGGACGCAAATTCCTCGACGACCGGGGGCAGCTCATCCTGACGGGGCTCTTGGCTGTTGAATTCCTCGGGCATGCTTCTCCTCGCGAACTTCCCCAGGTTGTGGTGGACTGCGTGCTTGCTGGCCTGCGTGCCAACGCTTTTTGTCCGGCGCTTCCGTACCGGTACTCACAGGCCTGCTTCGTCTCTACTCTACCCCACCATGTGGTGAGCGCTCAGGTTTTCTACGGTTCACCGTGGCTCGCCCCGATGGGGGCTCTTTTCAAGGGCCCGCATTCAATCAGCCGCATCACCTCGAGCACGAGCCGTTCCGCACGCAGCGGATCGGCGGACGACATCGTGTCTGGAACGCCCACCACCTGCACGCCGACGGGCAGGCCGCGGCTGCCGCGATCAGTTGCCCGAGCCGCCTGCACAACACGGTCACGGCTCCAGCCCCGGCCCGTCTCCTCCTCCGGCCGCACGGAGGTGACCGGCACCGTGCCCGCCGGCAGATCGAGCAGATTGGCCAGCATGCAGGGTGCTGCCGCCACCACCAGTCGGGCCGCTGTGCCGTGCTGCAGCGCGGGCAGGGCTGACACGGGGCAGACGAGGGCGTCGAACGCCGTCATCGTGGCGGCAAACCGGGCCGCGAATTCGAGGCGTCGGCTGCAGAGCCTTGCCAATGCCTCGCCGCGTCTGGGACCGGTGACCCGCAGGGCCGCGGCCTCGATGCCACCGCCTGCCATCTGGGAACAGGAGGCGAGCAGCGGCCGCAGCCAGATCGGCACACCTGCCAGCCGCAGGAGTAACGCCACCGGTGGGATCGGCCGCGTGCCGGCGAAGAGACGGCGAATGTCGGCACCGCCGTCGGCGGAAAGGAGGGCCAGGTGGAGCCAGGCAGCCTCGGTGGCCAGCCTGCCGTCCAGACGAACCGTTTCCGCCCCCGCCCTTGCAAGGCGGTTCACCGCTTCGTGCACGGCCCGACTCACGGCGGGAGAGGGCTCGATCGGCCCGGCATCATCCCACCAGGCGATCCGCAGGCCACCGCCCGACGTAGGCCGACCGCGCTGCTCCAGCGGCAGCCCGCCGTGACTGGGTTGAGCCCTCGACGACACCGGCTCTCCCAGCACCTCGAACGCCCGCGTCAAGTCGCCAACCTCCCTGGCGAGAAAACCGGCGCGGGGCCGCACAACCGTGAGATGTGGCATGGTGTCGAACCCGCCGCCATCGCCGATCACACTCGATCGTGGCAAAAAACCGGCGATGCCGCAGGCATGGGCCGGTTGCCGGATGCTACCGGCGAGATCCGTGCCCACGGCCAGCGGCACCACGCCGGCAGCGACCAGGGCGGCATCCCCGCCACTGGATCCACCCGGCCCCCGGTCAGCGTTGAACGGATGGTTGGTGCGACCCCAGACTGGATTGTCGGTTTCATGAAGATACATCGCCTGGGGCACATTTCCCTTGCCGACGATGAGGGCACCCGCTGCCCGCAGCCGGACAACGATCGATGCATCCGCCGTGTCGAGTGCCGTCCGCCTGGCGGGAATCCCCAGGCTCGTCACCATGCCCGCGACCGGGAAACATTCCTTGACGCTGACCGGCACCCCGACGAGCCGTCCGGCAACCACTCCCTCCCGCAGCCGCAACGCCATCTGCTCCGCTTCGCCACGGGCGGCTATCTGCCTGGACTGCACCAACGCGTTGAGAGCTGCTTTTGTTGCTTCATGCCGGGAGACATGCTCCGCCAGCACGTCGACCGGCCCCGCCTGCCCGGCCGCCACGCCGTCGGCGATGCTGACCGCAGAGTATGCCACCGCGTCTCCCCTGTGCGATCGGTCGGAAAACAGGTATGCCCTCGACTATTCCTCGACGCTGTTTTCCTGGGGCTGGAAATCAACCGGCCTGACCTCGGCCGCCCACACGGTGTCGCCGTCGAACAGCACGCCCGAGACCATGACCCGTTCCCCCACGTCGGCCGGGGGAGGCAGTCGGGAGATGATGGCCACAGTGCGGTCAGTGCCATCCTCATTCACTCCCGAGACGATCGCCCTCGTGCTCCAATACGGACCAACCTGCCTCGCTGACTCCAGTGTGGCCAGCAACGCAACGCCGTCCGCCTGCCGCTTCTGCTTCGTGAGCCACATCCTGCCGAGCCGATCGAGATCCTCCACTGCGGCATCACTGCCGCAGATCTGTTCGAACAAGGCGGCGGCCGACGGCGGAGTCTGCGAGAGCGGCCGGCCCGACTCCGCAGCGACCGTCTCCAGCCTGACCAATGCCTCGCCAAGGGATGCAAGCCGCTTGTACCACGTGACCAGCAGCCGATCGCGGTCTGGACCCGTGTCATCCGCCACTGCGGCCAGCGCCTCGAACGCCTCTGATGCCTGTTCTGAAGCCGTGTCGACATCTGTCAGATCGAGTGGCGGAATCTCCGCGACCAGCGGTGCGGCAGGCGGCTTTGGCTGCGACGCCATGTCTGGGCCCGATAACAGCGCCAGGGCGTCGAGCCCAGGCAGCGGATCGACGGCGGGCAGGGTATCGGCCGCCGACGCTACCGGTTCTGCCGACGCTACCGGTTCTGCCGACTCAAGAGGCATGACGGCCGCAACAGGTGCCGCGGCTTTGTCCGGGGCCGGGGCAATGCTCGGGCCGCCCTCTTCGACTGCAGCCACCGCAGCCTCAACCATCGCCGGCTTCTTCTCTGTGCTGGGCTCTGTGCTGGGCTCTGTGCTGGGCTCGGTGCTGGGCTCGGTGCTGGGCTCGGTGCTGGGCTTTTGCGAGTTGTCAGTGGCGGCCGCCGACGATTCGTCAGAGACCTGCGGGGCGGCCCCCTCACCGGCAAGAGCAGCAAGACCATCCAGCGATGGGGCGGCCTCGAGGCCAGGCGCTGCAGCGGCCCTTCCGGGGGGCTTGTATCCGGGGCGGAGCTTCTGTGGCAGCAAGAATGAGAGCTGCTGCGGAACCTGCCTGCCGAGCTTGAACGGGTCTTTCTGAAAGCCCCAGATGAGAATGGCATAGGTGATCGGCAGGGCCATGAGTCCCCCCAACACCACGCCGATCATCTGGCCAAGGCCACCCCGTTTTTTCCGCGCCGGCACCGGCCTGACGGGGCCGCTAGACGCGGGGTTGCTAAACGCGGGATTGCTAGACGCGGCAGTTCCGGCGGCCGCCACGGCAGCGGTGAGCGGAATCGAGGCCAGATCGTCCTGCCCGGAATCGAAGTCCTGCGGGAAATCGTCGACGCGATCACCGTCGGCAAACGGCGAACTGCCGGCCATCGTGTCGGTCTCAGCAGTCTCAAACGAGAGAGTCTCCGCAACCGCGCCATCAGCCAAATCACCGAAGGCGGGGGCATCCTCAAAATCACCACCGGCCCCGACCGGGGCCTCAGCCATCGACTCGTCCCCCGTATCGGCCAGCCCCAGCTCACGGGCCAGTGCCTGATCATCGAAGGCATTCTCAAAGCCACCGTCAGAGACGTCGGGCAGTTCGTCGGCCATTTCGTCGGCCATTTCGTCGACGAGGTCGTCACTGTTGGCATCACCCGACACACCGCCGCGGTCATCATGGACGTTCGGCCCGCCGTCGACCATGGAAAGAATGCCCGACCGGCCAGTGCCAATGAGGATTTCCGATCCCTCATCTTCAGACTCTCTTCGCGGAAACAGGGCCAGAGAAATCTCATCTGCCGAGACGTCCTCTCGTCCCATGTCCACGTTCGTCACGTCTCCTGCTGAAGACTCTTCACGCCCGCGTGGCTCGGATGGGAGTTCCAGCGATTCTTGCTGAAGCTCCGGTTCATCCAGCGGCTCCGATTCATCCAGCGGCTCCGGTTCAGACAGCGTGTGGTCTTCGCTGATGTCGAAGGAAAACAAAGACTCCTCGACCACCTCGTCGGCCCCACCAGCATCCAGGCCGGCCCACGGATCGGGTTCCGGCTTCTGCATGTCGTCATCGGTTGTCATGAGATTCCTCGCACGCAAGAGCAGTGAGAAAGTGGGGGGCCTCCGAACCGCCGGCGACCTCCGGAAATAGTACCATCGGCTCGACGGCTAGCCGAATCGGCGGCTGTAAAGCGGCTACCAGGCGGCTACCAGGCGGCCGCCAGGCAATTAGCCCAGCCCGTAGGCCTCGCCATACCGCCGCCGCAGGCTCTCCACGAGCCAGCGTTCCGACACGGGCTGTCCCGTGGCCTGTTCGACGAGTGCTGCCGATTCGAACTGCCGGCCGTGCTCATGCACGTGCTGCCTGAGCCAGGAGAGCAGGCCTCCGAAGCGGCCGGCGGCGACGTCGTCGTCGAGGGTGGGGAGTTGGCGGGCCGCAGCCGCCATGAGTTGCGAGGCGTACATGCTGCCGAGCGTATAGGTGGGAAAGTAGCCGATCAGGCCGGCGCTCCAGTGGATATCCTGCAGCACTCCCAAGGCATCGGACGGTGGCCGGAAACCAAAGTCTTTGACAAACCGCTCGTTCCAGGCCTGCGGCAGATCAGCGACCTCGAGCGCACCGTGCACGACGGCCCGTTCCAGATCGAAACGCATCATCACATGCAGGTGGTAGGTCACCTCGTCAGCCTCCACCCGGATCAGCGACGGTTCCACGACCATCAGCGACTGCTGGACGAGCGATGCAGTGGCGTCTGCCAGGGCCTCCGGGAAGGCCGCCCGTGCCAATGGAAAACACCAGTCCCAAAAAGCCGGAGACCGACCGACGAGATTTTCCCAGAGACGCGACTGCGACTCGTGAACGCCGAGGGATGCGGCCTCCCCGGGCGGCAGGCCATACCACTCGGTCGGCAGGCCCTGTTCGTAGAGCCCATGCCCGGCCTCGTGCAACACGCCGTACAGTGCGGTCGGGAGCAGATCTTCATCCCAGCGCGTCGTGAGGCGGCAATCGTTCGGCCCGACGCCCGAACAAAACGGGTGCACCGCGGTATCGATCCGCCCCCGCTGGAAATCGAAGCCGATTCGGGCGGCGACCTCGCGGACAAACCGTTGCTGAGCAGCCACGGGATACTTCCGCTGCGTGAGGGCGATCGGTCGCCGCGCCGATCCTGTGCACGCCTGCACGAGCGGCACGATCTCGGCCCGCAGCCGGTCGAACTGTGCGGCGATCGTCCGCCAGCGGCCGCCGGGCTCGTAGTCGTCGAGCAAGGCATCGTAGGGATCGGCGTCGGGCATCCGGCAGGCCGCCACTTCGCGCTTCAGATCGAAAACCCTTTGGATCCACGGCTCCAAGAGGCTCCACGACGACGTCGCGCGGGCGGTCACCCACACATGCTGGGCCTCGACGCAGGTTTTCGCGAGGGTCCCCACCAGGCGTTCCGGCACGCGGGCGTTTCGGTCGAAGTCCTTGCGGAGCAGTCGGATCGTCGCACGGACATGCGGCGATCCCTCCGTCGCCAGTGGACCTGCCGCCAAGGCGTCCAACTGCTCGCCATAGGCCCGATCAGACCGCTGCCGATGCACCAGGGTCGCGACGGCCTCCGCCTGCTCCCCCCGATGGGCCGCGGCGTTCGGGGGCATCATCGTCTGCTCGTCCCAGCCCAGCAGCGACTCCACGGACGCCAGCACTGCGGCCTGCCGGGCGTGACCGCAGACAGCGTCGAAGAGTCGCGACTCGGCGGAGTTGCCGAACGCGTCGGGAGGCATGTCGGGAGGGGGATGCTGCGCCATGCCAAGAGTATGCTGTCGGCTGGACGACGGGACAATCGCCGGTCGCCCCTACCGATCCACTCCAAAGGCCCTTGCCCATGCTCGACGTGCTCGTGATCGCCCCACACCCTGACGATGCCGAACTCGGCATGGGGGGCACCATCGCCCTGATGAAGACACAGGGCCTCCGGGTGGGCGTGCTCGATCTCACCGATGGCGAGCCGACGCCGCGAGGATCCCGCGAGACTCGATCCCGCGAGACAGCGGCAGCGACCGCAGTGCTCGGGATTCCCTGGCGGGAGAATCTCGGCCTTCCCAACCGGCGACTGCGGGCAACGCTCGCCGCCCGCGCGGCGCTCGCCGGCACGATCCGGCGGGTGCGGCCCCGTTGGCTGTTCGCCCCCCACTGGATCGACGCCCATCCCGATCATGTCGCCGCCACCCGCCTGGTGGAGGCGGCGCGGTTCTGGGCCAAGCTGACCAAGTGCGACCTGCCCGGCGACCCGTGGCACCCAGAACGGATTTTTTATTATTCCTGCGTGCACCTGAAACTCGTCCGCCAGCCGGCCTTCGTGGTGGACGTGTCGTCAACCTGGGAAACCAAGTGGGCCAGCCTTGCCTGCTACACCAGCCAGTTTGACCAGACCGCTCCCAAGCCCACCGTTCTCGACCGGGTCGAGGCTGCGTCGCGCTGGTGGGGGGCCTCGATCGGCACGCTCCACGGCGAGCCGTTTTCGTCACGGGAGCCACTCGGCCTCCGGAGCTTCGAGGCGATCGTGTAGTGGCTGCGACGGCATCCGGGGTTTGCGCCAGATGGCCCGATCACGTTGACCGGGCGGGTGCCATGGGGAAGGCTGAACCCGCGTGGAATCAGTTGCCGATGACCCACTAGGGCCGTGGGTGCGGCCGCTCAGCCTGCAAGGATGCGGCGGATGGCTTCTCAGGACATCAATGTCATCGCACTGGTCAAGGGTGGGGAGCGGTACGTCTTCCTCTTTGATGACGACAGCCGCGAGGAAACCCTCCGGACACTCGCCCGGTATGCGGCGAATCCCGACCTGAGCTTTTCCTGGTACGACGCGGCCATGCTGGGGCAAAAGGTCCGCGGAACAACTCCCGCCAGCCGCCGCCACCGCTTTGTACCCCGCGCCGATCGCCCAGCCTAAGGCCCCCCATGGCATCCCATTCGTCGGCCGCGGGGGATGGATTCGCGGCAGGGATCGACCGCTTCCTGCGGTTTCTCGCCGCCGAGCGTGGCGCGTCGCCGCTGACCCTCAAGAGCTATCGTGAGGATCTTCGACAACTGGAAGAATTCCTGCAGTCGGCCGGCTGTCGCACGCCCGCCGATGCGTCGAGCGTGATCCTCCGCCGGTTCGCCGCCGGCCTGCATGCCGCCGGTTATGCGGCCTCGAGCGTGGCCCGCAAATTGGCCAGCACGCGAAGTTTCTACGCGTTCGGCCAGCGGGAGGGCTGGGTGCCAGCCAATCCGGCGAAACCCCTTCGCAGCCCCAAACGGTCCCGCAAGCTGCCGAAGTTTCTAACCGGCGACGAGATCGGCCGACTGCTCGCCGCTCCGCAGCCCGGTCGGCCGGGGGGCCTGCGGGATCGGGCTATCCTCGAAGTCATGTATTCGTCCGGCGTCCGCGTCCAGGAAACCGTGAACCTCGACGACGCCGACCTCGACCTCCGCGGCGGCACGATCCGCGTCCGTGGCAAGGGCCGCCGCGAGCGGATGGGGATTGTCGGCTCCCACGCCCAGGAAGCTGTGCGGGCATGGCTTGCGGCCCGACCCCAGAACGTGGTTCCGCCGCCACGCGGGGCGGCGCGGCCACTGTTCACCAACAAGTTCGGAAGGCGGTTGTCGGTTCGCGGTGTGGCGAGGCTGCTCGAGAAGCATCTGGCGGTCGCAGGGCTCTCACGTCGGGCCAGCCCGCACACGCTTCGGCACAGCTTTGCCACCCACCTGCTCGACGCCGGTGCTGACATCCGCAGCGTGCAGGAACTCCTCGGCCACAAAAGCCTGGTCACGACGCAGATCTACACCCACGTCACGACCACCCGCCTCCTCGACGCCTTCAAGAAGGCGCACCCGCGGGCGAGATGACGTGATTGATAGGCGATGGGCCTGCCCGCTCAGACGAGGCCGCGACGGACAGCCCACACAGCAGCCTGGGTGCGGTCGCTGACAGCGATCTTACGCAGGATGTTTTGCACGTGCTCTTTCACGGTTTCCACGCTGATCGTCAGCGACTGGGCGATCTCCTTATTGGAGAGCCCCAGGGCCATGTGACGGAGCACCTGGGTTTCCCGTTGTGTGAGCGGGATGTCCGGATCGGCGGTTGCCACGCGGTTGGCCATGGTGGTGGCGACGCGGCGCAGTTCGCCGGCCTTCATCGGCAACTGCCCGGCAGCGGCCCCCGCGATCGAGTGGATGAGTTCTGCCCGGGTGCACCCCTTGAGCATGTAATCGTGGGCACCCGCAGCCACGGCGCGGGCGACGTAGGTTGGATTGTCAAAGGTTGAGAGCATCACCACGCGGACAGCGGGCATCTCAGCCCGGATCCGCTCCAGTGCCTCCAGGCCATCCTTGCCCGGCATACGGATGTCGAGCAGGACGACATCCGGCTTGAGCTTCTTGGTCAGTTTTACCGCTTCGTCGCCGCTGGCGGCTTCGCCCACGATTTTGACCTCGGATCCAGCCAGGAGACTGACAAGACCCCGCCGCACAACTTCGTGATCGTCCGCAATGACCAATTTGATAGACATCTACGTTTCAGACCTTTCCGCGGCGACCGCGGGGTAAATTCTGTTCGGCCTCGCATCGAGACCAGACTGCGCCTTTTCGACACCGGACGGAACCCAAGAGACTCATGACTGGCATGGCTGGCGTGACTGGACTGGCATGAATAACCGACGGACCGGTCGCTCACACCTTCCACACAGAAGGATAGCGATTCAAGTTATTTGAATCAACCGCCTGCCGGCAATCGAACGCCAATAAAACACTCGTTTCTCCCCAAAAATATCGCGGATCACGTGCGATTGGACTACCACCCAACAGAGTGATACTCCTATTCTTTCCGAGGAGATCAGGCCTGTGGGGCCCGGGCCCGCATGCGTGCGAGCATGGCCTCCGCCCCCTGGGCGAGAAGCATCTCCGACAGACGCCTGCCGAGGCGTTCGGGCGACTCGGACAGAGCCTGCGGATCGCCCTCGGCATCGCCGGCCGTGGCCATGGCCACGATCCGGCTCACGCGATCCCCCGTATCCTCAAGGACACAGCCTCCGAGCAGAAGACGCCCGTCGGCGTCGTGATGGCCCCATGCGCCGATGGGGGCCAGACAACCGCCTGCCAGCGCAGCCAGGCAGCTTCGTTCCGCCAGAACGGCCCGATGCGTCGCGTCGTCGTCGATCGGCTGCAGTGCCCGCCGCAGCCGATCGTCAGCGACGCGGATCTGCACGCCGAGGGCCCCCTGCGAAACGGCCGGCCAGAATGCATCGGGCCGCAGCACGTGCGTGATGCGGTCGGCCAGCCCCAGTCGTTCGAGCCCTGCGCCCGCGAGGATCAGGCAGTCGTACTCGCCCGCGTCGAGCCGGCGGAGCCTCGTGTCGACATTGCCGCGGATGGCCCGCACGACCAGGTCGCCACGGATGGCCCTCACCTGTGCGACCCGCCGCACGCTCGAAGTGCCCACCACCGCGGCCCGCGGCAGCGACTCGAGCGTGCACGGCTCCCTGGCGACGAGCACATCAAAAGGCATGGCCCGCACGGGCACGCAGGCCACGGTGAGCCCAGGCGTGCCTTCCGTGGGCATATCCTTCAGGCTGTGCACGGCGGCGTCGATCCGGTTCTCCAGCAGGGCCTTTTCCAGTTCGCGGACAAACACGCCGTCGCCACCGATGGCCGCGATCGGCACGTCGGTCTGGCTGTCCCCCTGCGTGGAGATCGTGATGATTTCCACCCGCTGACCATGGCTGCGAAGCTGGTCGGCGACCCAGCCGGTCTGCGTGCGTGCCAGCAGGCTGGCCCTCGTGCCGATTCGCAGCGGCGGAGCCTCCGAATTCGTGTGCGACTGCGTTTCCTGACGTGTGGGTGCCATGCCTCTCCTCTTGCTCCTGCTACCCTGCCCGCGGCTTCAATATCTGTATCGCAAAGCCCTGAAGTGAGAACGCCCGGGAGCGAGAAAGCTTCTCTCGAGCAGGCTCGGCATCGAGGGCAAGTCGTTCTACCCGTCGGCACCGCTCCTGTCAGCCCGGGCCACGACGGCAACGTCCACACTCACTGCGCCTGCGGCAAGCAAGGCCCGAACGCAGGATGAGAGGGTCGCGCCCGTCGTGACCACGTCGTCCACGAGCAGAATCCTCTCTCCGTCGACCCGGCGGCGCGTGCGAAAGGCTCCCTCCACGTTCCGGGGCCGGTCTGCGATCGGTAGCTCGTTCTGCATCGGCGTGGCCCTGCGCCTCGTGAGCGCCCGGCTCCACGGCAGGCCCAGGAGCCCCGCGATTCTCCGGGAGAGCTCGTCCGCGGCGCTCGTGCCGCGGAGCGACCGCCGCAGCCAGTGCATCGGCACCGGCACGACCCGATCGATTTCCCAGGAGTCCAGCGTGTCGCGGTGCTTACGGACGATCAGCGAGGCCAACGCGGCCACCACCTCGTCGCCAGCCGGCCGCTTGGCCCGTAAGACAGCCTCGCGGAGGCCGCCGGCATACGACGACAAGATCACGATCCGCCGCCAGCTCTGGGAACGCTGCTGGCAGGCGCGGGCATCAGCCGCATGCTCGCCGGGCTGACCACACCGAAGGCAGCGTCGGACGTCGGCAGACAATTCGCGGTCGCAGGCAGCGCAGACGTTCGCACTCCAGAATGCCCCGCCGACCACCGCTTCCGCTGGGTGTTCCGGCGGGGCGAGTCGGTGGTCCGACTCGCGACGGCAGAATGGGCACCGGGGGGGGAACATGAGATCGAGGCCGCGGGCTGCCCAGAGACTGGCCCGTCCGTGCAGCACTCGCACCCATTCCATCGCGATGACTCCATGGCCTGCCCAGCTCGTTTCGCCCAGTCTGCGATGCCCGACCGGCCATTTCCAGCCGGTTTTCCCGCCGGAGCCCAGATTGACGCTCCCGAGCGACCGGCGTACCCTCCGCCACCCGACACGGCCCTTGGCCGTCCGACGGCCGAGAGGCCCCGAGCCTCTTCCAGCACGATAATCGTCCGCCGCGGACGCCGTCCGTCAAGCGTTCATGCTCATCGACCGCTACATCACCCGGGCCCAACTGCATGCGTTCATGATCGTGTTCGTGAGCCTGGCCGGGCTGACCTTCGTGGTCGACGCCTTCACGAACATCGAGGAATTCATCGCCCATGCCCCCGAGGCGGGCGGCCTGGCGCGGGTGCTGGGGGCCTACTACGGCTACCGTCTGATCTCGTTCTTCGACGCAACGAGCCCCGTGATCACGCTGGCCAGCGCCATGTTTGCGCTCTCGTGGCTGGAGCGACACAATGAACTCACCGCGTTGCTCGCAGCAGGCGTGACCCGCTGGCGGATCGCCCGGCCGACGCTGGTCTTCGCCGCGGTGGTCAGCCTTCTGGCCATGGCCAACCGGGAACTCGTTCTGCCCCGCATCCGCGACAACTTCACCCGCAATGCGCAGGATCTGCGCGGCGATACGGCCCGTTCGTTTGAAGCCCGCTACGACCACGAGTCGGAGATTCTGTTCCGCGGCCGCACCGCCCAGTTGGCGACCTGCCGCATCGATACCCCCAGCCTGCTGATGCCTCCGGCACTCTCCGAATACGGACCACAGATCGATGCGGCGGAAGCCTTCTGGCGGCCTGCTGATGCCACGCATCAGGCCGGGTTCCTGCTGCGGAAGGTTCGCGAACCCGCCGACATCGATCGGTTGCCGCCGCTGAAAAGTGGCTCGCGGACAGTGGTCTTCACGCGGGCGGCGGCGGACTGGCTCGCCCCCGGGGAGTGCTTCGTGGTCAGCGGTGTGACATTCGAGCAACTGATCGGCTCGGCGAACTGGAGCCAGTATTCATCGACCGTCGAACTCGTCAGAGCCATTGCCAACCCGAGTCTGGGCGCGGGCGCGGACATCCCGCTGAGGGTTCATGCCAGGCTCGTTTCCCCGCTGCTGGACATGTCGCTGGCCCTGCTCGGCATCCCGCTGGTGGTGGGCCCGAGCCGCCGGGGCATCTTCGTCGCGGTCGGCCTCTGCGTGCTGTCAGCGGTGGCCTTTTTCCTGGTGATCTTCGGATGGCATGCCCTGGCGACGGCCTACGTGGTGAGCCCGTCGATCGGTGCCTGGGCACCGCTGCTCATCCTGGCGCCGCTGGCGTCCTGGGCGGCCCAACCCATGTGGCAATGAGCTAGCCTGGCAATAAGCTAGCCTGGCTGAACAGCCTTGGCTGAGCCCGGAATTACGGCGCTGCTGGTTTGGCCGGCGCTGCTGCTTTTGCCGGCTCTGCTGGTTTGGCCGGCTCTGCTGCCTTTGCCGGCTCGGCGAGAGCCTTAAACTCCACCGTGCGGGCCACGAGCCCCGCCAGTTCGGCGAGAGGCACCTCTGCGGCCAACTCCTTGGGAACCCGCCACTCCAGCACCGCCGAGACCTTCTTGTCGGGGTCAGACGCGACCCAGATCTGGGTTTCTCCCTCGTGGTTTTTGATCTCCGAAATGCCAGCGTTGCTCGCGCTGAAAGGCTGCTGACCACTGAGCTTGAGCACCGACCAGGCCGGCCCGGCGGTCGCGGCCTCCGGGGCCGCGACCCACGATTCCTTTGCGAAGTCCTTCTCCTTTCGAACCTGATCCAGGATTTGCTTTTTGACGTCTT
>JBIIFB010000162.1:0-9005 GCA_044237545.1 Pirellulales bacterium | reverse complement strand
CGCCGGCGACGAGCATGCCGCAGCCGGCGAGCTGACCACAGCACGCCATCACCGGCACGCTCTCCACGGACAAGTTAAAAACTTGCCGCCACGGGGGAACAGCACGTATCGTGCCGAACACTACTGGGACGCAGCTCTTTTGCTATCATCTGGCATGAAATCCCCAGACATCCATCCAGACCTCCATAAAGCCGCCGAGCCCGTGATGATCGGCGGTGCGTGGCGGCCCGCCGCCGTTGTCGGCACCTTTCGCGCCGTCGATCCCACCGTCGGAGACGAGCGGCCGGAAGTCTGGCCGGTGAGTGGCTGGAGCGACATCGAGGCGGCACTTGAGGCGGCCGTTGCAGCCGCCGCTGCCCTGGCGACCGTGCCAGGGGGAAGGATCGCCGACTTTCTCGAACGTTATGCCGACCGGCTCGCGGCCCGAGGCAATGAGCTCGTGGCTGTGGCGCATGCGGAATCAGGGCTGGCCGTGAAGCCACGGCTGACCGACGTGGAGCTACCAAGAACACTCGACCAGTTACGGCAGGCCGCCGCCGCTGCCCGCGAGGGCACCTGGCGGATGGGCATGATCGACTCGAAGCGAAACATCCGCTCAGCGGCCTTCGGCCTCGGACCCGTGGTCGTGTTTCCGCCGGCGAATTTCCCGCTCGCCTACGGCGCCGTCACCGGCGGCGACTTCGCGGCCGCGATCGCCGGCGGTAATCCCGTCATCGCCAAGGCCCACCCCGGGCATCCCGGCGTGTCGCGCCTAGCAGCCGCGGAGGCGCTGGCGGCGGTTGCGGAAACCGGTCTTCCCCCGGCCATGGTCCAGCTCCTGCACGGCGTTGGCCCGGCGGACGGGGAACGGCTCGTGGCCGATGCCCGGGTCGGCGGCACCGGCTTTACCGGCGGCCAGGAGGCAGGCAAACGGCTCTTTGCCGCCGCGGCTGCGGCCGGCCGCGTGATCTGGGTCGAGATGGGAAGCATCAATCCGGTCGTCCTCTTGCCGGGGGCGGTGGCGGAGCGGGGTGAGGAGATCGCAGGCGAGTTGACGGCGAGTGTCACTGGGTCTGCTGGACAGTTTTGCACGAAGCCGGGCGTGGTGTTTCTGGTGGAAGACGATGCTGCAGCGTCGTTCATCCACACGCTGGGGGACCGCTTCAATGCGATCGGAGCCCAGGTGCTGCTGGGGCCGGTTGGCCGCGAGCGGCTGGTGACCGCGATCGCCGCCCTGCGGTTGGCTGGAGCGACAATCGTGGCCGGGGGCGGCGCCGGCGACGGTCCATGCAGCCACAGTCCGACCCTGCTCGAGGTGCAGGCCGCCGAACTTGTCGCCCGACCGCAGGCACTCTTGATCGAGGCCTTCGGCAACGCGACCGTACTCGTGCGGTGCGGCAGCATCGACGAACTCGCGGAGGCGGTCGCCTGCGTGCAGGGGTCGCTGGCTGCCAGCCTCTACACGGCCAAGGATGGTCGCGATGATGCGACCTTCAGCCGGATCGCCCCGATCCTCGTGGAGCGGGCTGGGAGAATCATTGAAAACCGTATGCCAACCGGTCTGGCTGTGACGCCGCCGATGCAGCATGGCGGCCCGTGGCCCTCAGCCGGCCCGCCGTTTTTCTCGGCCGTGGGCATGCCCTGGTCGGTCCTGCGGTTCGCCCGACGGATCTGCTTCGACGG
Organism: Pirellulales bacterium; assembly: GCA_044237545.1. Classification (GTDB taxonomy): domain Bacteria; phylum Planctomycetota; class Planctomycetia; order Pirellulales; family UBA1268; genus CAMCQY01. The sequence goes on along the minus strand of JBIIFB010000162.1, from coordinate 7,343 downwards.
CTGGGCGTCCGAGCGGCTACCGGAATGCCTGCGGGATTCTCCGCCGGTGGGCCGGCCCTGGCGATTCATCGACTCGCACTGGACCCGGGGCTGACGCCGGGGGCTTGTATGCGAACGCGGGCATACGAGCCCGGAGCGTACGCGATTGTATTTCCCCGTTCCGTGCTGCCGATCCCCCGGCTCACGCCGAGGGCTTTTATGGGGAGTGATACAAGCCCGGAGCGTGAGCGATTGTGTCGGCCCACGCCCCATACATGCCCGGAGCGTGAGCGATGGGTCGCCTCACACAGCCTCAGCGGTAGTTGCTGTCGCCGTATTGCCTGACGCGCTCGGCAGCTTTGATCGCCTCTTGCTTCACCTGTTCGCCGACGACGGCGGCCCGGTTTTTGTTGACCGAGATGCTCGGCACGCTGCCTGTCCAAGAGACCGTGATCACTCCCGTTGCGATCAGGAGCGGCACGAGGATGAGTAGGAGCCGTGAGCCCCATCGCGACTTCGCCACCGTCTGTACCGGCGTCGGCAGACCGATCGTGGCGATGCCGACGACTTTTTGGGCATAGGTTTCCTTGCTCGAACGCTTGCGTGCCATGGTCTGCTCCTGACAGTGAACCGTGTCCCCGAACTTTTCCCCAAGTGAGAAGAAGCATCGGTTCGCTTTGGCTCGAGAGACGAGTCGGCGGCACAGCCGATGGCACGGACACCGGCAGATGCGCACCCCCCCTATTCAACCCAAAGCAACATCCCCCGGCTTACGCCGAGGGCTTTTATTTGCGGGCATAGAAGCCCGGAGCGTAAGCGATTGTGTCGGTCCACCGCCGTCATACAAGCCCGGAGCGTAAGCGATGGGATCGGCGTGACGATCGACGCAACGTCACATATGGCGTCCGATCCCCCGGCTCACGCCGGGGGCTTCTATGGGAGCGTGCATACAAGCCCGGAGCGTAAGCGATGGGATCTCTTTACGAGGCCGAGTGCGGAGCCAGCAAGTTAAAAACTCGCTGCCACAGGAGAGGGGATACACAGCGGTCGAGGCCGGTCAGGCCAGCACGGCGGTGATCGGCTTGCCGCCGCCGCCGATTTTGAAGGGCCGGCCGTTGGGAGCGTGAAACTCCTTCTCAAACGGCAGACCGCAGGCGGCAGCGATCGTGGTGTTGAAATCAGCGACCGAGACGGCATCCTTGTCGGGCCGGAAGCTGCGCTCGTCGCTCTGCCCGTAGACCGAGCCCCCCTGTACGCCGGCCCCGGCCAGCACGCAGGAGAACACACCCGGATGGTGATCGCGGCCGGCGTTTTCGTTGAGCCGCGGCGTGCGGCCAAATTCCGTGGCCAATACGACGAGCGTCGAAGAGAGCAGACCGCGTTGTTCGAGATCCTCGAGCAGCGTGCCCATGGCCCGATCGAGCTGCGGACCCTTTTCGTCCATCTCGTCGAACACGTCGCGGTGCATGTCCCAGCTGCCGAATTCCACCTCCACGCACCGCACGCCCGATTCGACCAGCCGCCGCGCGAGCAGACAGCCGAGACCGATCTTCGAATCGCCATAGCGTTCACGGACCTCGCTCTTCTCCTGCGCGATGTCGAAGGCCTGCAGATCAACCGAGCCCATCAATCGTACGGCGTCTTTATAGAGCTGGTTGTAGGCGTCGAGCTGCCGACCGGCATACCGCTGCTTGAAGTCGCGGTCGATGCGGTCTGCCAGTGCGAGCCGGCGGGTGAAATTCTCCTCCGTGAGATAGCCGGGACGCTTGGTGTTTTCGAGGCCCTTCATCGGGTCTGCCACGGGCACGGGCGTGAGCGCGGGATCGAGGAACCCGGCGCCGGGGTGATCGTTGCCATTCCCGACGAGCACGTAGCTTGGCAGCGTCTTGTTGATCTTCCCCATGGCATGCACGGCCCACGCGCCGAGGGCGGGATGCCGGATGCTGTTGATCATCGGATAGCTCGTCCGCATCAGATACTGGCCCTGTTCGTGGGCGCCGGTCTCCGTGGAGAGCGAGCGGATCACGGCCAGCCTGTCGGAGAGTCCGGCAAGCTTCTCGAGGCTCTGCCCGAAGACAACACCCGGCGTCTTCGTCTGGATCGTCTTCGTCTCCCCTTGCTCCTCGCGGCCCGGCTTGGGGTCGAAGGTGTCGAGCTGACTCATCGCGCCTTGCATCATCAGATAGATGATGTTCTTGGCACGGGCCGGCGTGCTCTCTGTTGCAGCCTCCAACTGCTGCGACAGCATCGGCACGAGGCCGACGCCCAGCGCCGCCCGGGCGACGTGGCCGAAGGCTTCGCGGCGGGCCAGGGGACGGTCGAGCCAGTGGTGGTCGTGCGACATGGGAGTGCTCCGAGGCGAGAACGCTACTGGATGAAGATGAATTCACGGGTGTTGAGCAACGCCCAGATGAGGTTGCCGCAACCGGCCGCCGTCGTCTCGGCGGACCGGATTTCCTGGACGGCAAACGACCGGTCCTCAACCGAGGGCCGGTGGGAGAGGATCGAGAGAAACACCACATCGACCGCCTGCCTGGGATCATGCGATGTGACCAGATCATGAATCACCGAGCCTGGCACCAGCATGCTGTGCGTGATCGGCCCGTTGAACATCGAAAGGATCTGCGGCACGGTGGCGACCGTCCGTCCCCCCTCGATCGTCTCCCGGTCGCTCTGGCCGAACTGCCTGAGAAAGTGGCCCAGCGGCAGGGGCGTCGGCAGTTCGCTGGCCCGCACGAGCACCTGCCCCTGAAATCCATACTGCTTCTGCAGTTGCACGCGGTAACGGTTGATGCCGTAGGCGTCGTTGAAGGTGTCGTAGGCCTTTTCGACGGCCGCGAAGCTCGTGCCGGCGGCGGTCAGGTCGATGTCCGCCAGCTTGGCATAGGCGGCGCTCGTCGGCCGCTGGAAGGCCCATTCATTGTGGGCCACCAGCACGAGGATCGAGTCCCAGAGTTGCTCGGCTGAGAGCCGTTTGAGGGCCGGCCCGGTGAAGCGGAAGGGCGACGGTGACGTCGGGTCGTGCAGCACGGCGCGGCGCTGGTAGGCATCTGTCGAGACGAGCACGCGGACGAACTCGCGGAGGTCGAAGTCGAGCGTGAGCATGAGGTCGGTGAGATGCTCGAGCAGTTCAGGCGAGGAGGCGGGATTGTCATCCCGGAAGTCGTCGACCGGCTCGACCAACCCGACCCCCATCACCTTCCGCCAGAGCCGATTCGCGATCGTACGGGCAAACTGCCGGTTGTCCCGCGAGGAGAGCCAGGCGGCAAACTGCTCCCGCTTGTCCTGCGTTGCGGCCGCGGTCGGAATGTCTCCCCAGAGCACCTTCGGGGCGACCGCGGCCAGCGGCTGGTCGTCGTCATACTTGTAGTCGTGCGGTAGGAGCAGTTTGGACTGGTGGTAGTTGACGCTCGTCAGGTTGGCGGCGATGAAAAACCGCAGTCCATTATCGGCTTTCCGGGCACGGATCCGCTCCTGGGCCTCCTGCGTGATCTCACGAATCTGGCGAACCGACTCGGCATTCGCCTGCTTGGCCTGTTTGAACGCCTCCCTCTTCTCCTCCTTCGACAGGCCTGATTTCTTCTCGGGCAGCCCTCCCAGCCTCATCCGCGTGCCCGACGTGAAGGCAGCCAGTTCGTAGAACTGATGCTGCGTCCAACTGTCGAAGGGATGATCGTGGCACTGGGCGCAGCCGATCTGCGTGCCCAGCAGCACCCGCACGGTGTTGTCGACGTAGGGCAGCGGCATGCCCTTGTCTCTGAGCTGAAATCCGACGGCCGGATTTTCCCAGATCTTGCCATCGGCCGTGAGCATCTCGTGCACCCACTGGTCATACGGCCGATTGTCCGCGATCGACCGCTTCACCCAGTCGAGATAGGGCTCGAAGAAGAGATCCTTCTGCGGGCGTTCGCTGAGCCGGAGAATGTCGGCCCAGAAATTGTAGAAGTGGCTGACGTAGTCGGGGCTCTCGAGCAATTCGTCGATGAGGTCGGCCCGCTTGGTCGGCGACTTGGACTCCATGAAACCGACGGTTTCGTCGAACGTCGGAATGCGACCGGCGAGTTCCAGGAAGATACGGCGGACAAACTGGTCATCGTTCAGAGGATCGCTGCCTGCGACACCGTGCTGGCTCCAGTGCTGCTCGAGCAGGCCATCGATCTGGTCCGCAGCTTCCGCCACCTCACTCCGGAGCGAGCGGTCAACCGGTGCCACCTCCATGACCGGCCCCGTCGGCTCGGCGAGAACAGCCCCCGGCAGCCTGATCGGCGGCTGTCGGCCAGCGCCGGGTTTACCAGCCCGCCGCGCCGCCTTCCCCGCCTTGGCGGCGTTCTCTGCCTTCGCTTGCTTCCCTGCCTTCGCTGCCTGCGGCTTGTCGGCAGTTGCGGCGTCGGGCTTGGCCCCGACGGCCAGCAGAGCCGCCATCAACAGCAGGCATGTGATGATCCGCGGCGCAAGAAATCTCACTCTGGTTTTCACCCGGTGCATGATCATGGGGCTTGCTCTCTTCGTCTGTTCCGCCGGTTGTTCTGCCAGAAGACGGAGCATCACTCCTTCGGCTTGGGCATCCCGGCCTTAAACTCGTCGAACGACACCTTGCCGTCGCCGTCGCTGTCGATCTTCTTGAACCGCTTGTCGGCTTTCTCCAACTGCTTGTCCTTCATTCCCGTCTTGTATTCATCGAGCGAGAGGAAGCCGTCGCTGTTGGCATCTTTTCGTGCGAACAGTTTTTGGGGATCCGGAGCCTTGGCCGGTGCTGCAAGGCCGACGGAATCGGCGGCGGCGATCGCCGCAATGGCAAGAACGAGCATGCTGATCCGCATGAAAACCTCTCCCGTGGAAGCTCGGCACTGATGGGTGTTGAACGCTCGTATTCAACGGCGGGCTGGCGGGAAGGTTGCGGGCAGCGTGGGTGTTTTTTTCTGGTGTTTTCTCGTGTTCTCTCTTGACGCTTTACAGGCTTGAAAAGGCCTGTTTGAGCCGGCGCAGGGCCTCTTTCAGCAGAGCCGTTGGGCAGGCAGTGTTGAGCCGAATGAAGCCCGGAAACCCGAAATCCCGGCCATCGGATGGGCCCAGGCCGGCCGCCTCGCAGGCGGCCTGCGGATCGGCGACGCCCGTGCCGCGGCAGTCAATCCACATGAGATACGTCGCCGACGGCCTGGCGCAGGTAAGACCGGGAATCTGGGCGACCGCCTCAATGACCAGATCGCGGTGGTGCCGCAGGAGGTGAATCAGGCTTCGACGCCAGGGCTCGCCATGCTGCCAGGCGGCCTCGGCTGCCGCGTAGCCCAGGGCGTTCACCATCGGCACCAGGCCGCCGCCGGAGGGCCGCCAGTGCCGACGGAGGTCTGGATCGGGGACGATCGCCGCCGCGCATCCCAGCCCGGCCAGGTTCCAGGTCTTGGACGGGGCCGTGAGCGTGATCGCCCGTCGGGCCGCCGGATGGTCGAGGCTGGCGAACGGAACGTGCGGCAGGTCGTCGAGCAGGAGATCGGACCAGATCTCGTCGGAGATCACCGTGATGCCGTGCCGTTCGGCGAAGTCAGCAAGCCGCAGAAGCTCCTCCCGGCCAAAGACCGTGCCTGTCGGGTTGTGCGGATGACAGAGCCAGAACAGCCTCGACCGGGCGGTGACTGCCGATTCGAGGGTGTCCCAGTCGATGGCCCATGCCGCGGCCGATTGGGTCAACGGCACGCGGACGGTGCGGCGGCCTGCCAATCCGGGCAGTGTGAGGAACGGCGGATAGACCGGCGTGAACGTCAGGATCTCGTCGTCGGGGGCGGCGAGCAGTCGGGCCGTGATCGCCAGGCCCGTGACCACCCCGGGCGTGCCGACGACCCAGCTGGGATCGGGGCTCCAGCCGTGCAGCGCGTCGAGGTGGGCAACCAGCGACGGGGCGAAGCCTGGCGTGTCGGCCGTGTAGCCAAACACACCGTGATCCACGCGCCCCCGGATCGCGTCGAGCACCACCGCCGGTGCCCGAAAATCCATGTCGGCCACCCAGAGGGGCAGAATCGCCCGATCGGCCCACCGGTCCCATTTCTCAGAGCCGGTGCTGTGCCGGTCTGGGCAGACCGAAAACGCGGGATCGTCGCGGGTGGGATCGTCGTGGGGAGTTGCATGCATGGAGAGAATGTTCCTGCCGAGGGTTACAAAGATAGCCCGGTCAACGGCACTTCTGCCAGCGATTGCCGGTGGATGTCTGGTGGATCACCGGATCCGAACCATCACCTGGAATCCATGAGCCGGTGAACAGGCGTATTCCATCTTCTTAATTCTTGCTTCTCGATTCTTGCAGACTTGAAACGTCCCACGGACGAACCGCTGCTGAACGGCAGTACAGTGTTGAAGCCCTCCCGCAAACGGGCATCGTCGGGGAATCTCTCGATGACCTCTTCGTCGAGCATGCCACGCTGCTCGCGGGGGGCACTACCTAGGGGGGGGTGTGAGGCGAGAGGGTTGCGGGCCGCTGCCGTTGGGATCACGTCGCGGCGGAAGTTTACTCGGCCGATTTTTTGGGTACTCTTCGGGCTACCGAGATGAGGGGATCAGGCACCTCGCCTCCCCATGATCGGTAGAGAAGCATCGCAGCAAAACTTTTTTTCGAACACCAGAACTTTTTCCAAACACTTTCCAAACACAAGGAGCCGTTACGTGGCAGTGCCAAAATTTCCCCCAATCAAGACCGTCCACGGGCTGATCGACGATCGCAAGAGCCTGCCCCGCAAAGGAAATGGGGGAGATGCATGGTACGAAGAACATGCCGGTCTGTTGTGGGTGTGGGATGAGGAACTCGATACGTGGCGGGAATTGAACCTGTGGCACGGGCGGGGATTCGCTGCGAGCGTAGCCAACCTCGTTGGTCTGGGTGCGGCCACCCAAGGCGTTCAGGGATCGGCAGGCGAGCGTGGACTGGCCGGTGCAGTTGGACCGCGGGGTGAGCAAGGTCTTGCTGGCAAGGATGGCGTCGCTGGCAAGAACGGCGTTGACGGCAAGAACGGTGTCGATGGCAAGGCTGGTGCGGCTGGCAAGGATGGCGTCGCTGGTCCAGCTGGCGTCGCTGGCAAGAACGGCGTTGATGGCAAGAACGGCGTTGATGGCAAGAACGGTGTCGATGGCAAGAACGGTGTCGATGGCAAGAACGGTCCGGCGGGCGAGCGTGGTCCGGCTGGTGCGGCTGGTGCGGCTGGTGCGGCTGGCGTTGCTGGCAAGAGCGGCGTTGACGGCAAGAACGGTGTCGATGGCAAGGCTGGTCCGGCTGGATTGCCTGGCAAGGATGGCGTTGCTGGCAAGAACGGCGTTGATGGCAAGAACGGCGTCGATGGCAAGGCTGGTCCGGCGGGCGAGCGTGGTCCGGCTGGTGCGGC
>JBIIFB010000022.1:0-28447 GCA_044237545.1 Pirellulales bacterium | reverse complement strand
CGGCCGATCGGCCGGCCGCGGTCGACTTTCGCGGGGTGACGAAGATCTACGCCCCCGGCACGCCGCGGGAATACACGGCGATTTCAGACGTGAGCTTTTCAATCCCCGACGTCCCTGACCATGGCGAGATCTCCTCGTTTCTCGGGCCGAGCGGCTGCGGCAAGAGCACTGTGCTGCGGCTGGTGGCGGGCCTCGAGCCGCAGCACCCTCCAACGTCCGGCACTGTCATGGTGCTCGGACGCGAGATCATCGGCCCCGGGGCCGATCGCGGCATGGTGTTCCAGGACTACACCAGCTTCGATAATCGCACGGTGCTCGACAACGTCGCGTTCGGTCTCGAATGCCGGGGCGTGTCGCGGAAGCAGCGGGAGCAGGAGGGCCGCGAGTGGATCGAAAGGGTGGGGCTCGACGCCGTCCGCGACGCACGAAAATATCCACACGAATTGTCGGGCGGGATGCGGCAGCGGGTGGCGATTGCCCGCACGCTCATTCTCCGGCCGCGAATCATTCTCATGGATGAACCGTTTGGGGCCCTCGATCCTGCCACGCGGCTCGACATGCAGGATCTACTCGTCAAGCTCTGGCGAGAGGTGCAGGCGACGGTGCTGTTCGTGACGCACTCGGTGGAGGAGGCGGTGTATCTCGGCGACAGGGTCTTCGTGATGGCCACGACTCCGGGGAGAATCGCCGGTGAAATCCGGATGCCGGTCGCGTCGGCACCAGCCCGTGCCACGCAGTCGGAGCCGTGGTTCCACGAGCAGGTTCACCACCTGCAAGACCAGATCGAACAGATCGAAGCGGCCGCTCAACGCCCCGGCGGTGGTGGACGATGAACACGGTGCCTCTCGCGGCTCATCCTGCATGAACTATCTCCGTACGGCTTTCACGACGCGGTGGAACCTGCTCCTGTTCGGGGCGGGGGTGGCGGCGGCCTTCATCAGCGGTTTTCCCGGCGTTGTCCTGCCGTTGGTGGTCGCCGGCGAGATCTTCTATCTGGCAAACATGCTGACCAATGACCGCTTCCGCAGCGCCGTTGCTGCGCAGGACGCCAAGGCCCGTCGTGCGACGGAGGCGGCCGGTTCGCGGGAGGCCTACGAACGGATCCGCAGAAAGCTGCCGCCGCCACTTCTGGCCCGATTTGATCAACTTCGCGAACACTGCCTGAAGCTCGTGGAGCTTGGCGGAAATATGCGGGGGCCTGATGCGGCGGGCCCAGATCGTGGATCGCTCGAGTCGCTCGACAGGCTGCTCTGGGGCTACCTGCGGATGATCTGGGGAGCAGCAACGCTCTCCGAGTTTCTCGATCACACCGACGATGGTTCGATCAAGACGCGGATCACCGATCTTGAGAAACGGCTGGCGAAGCTGCCGGCCGGCGGTGGCGAGCCGGGGCAGCTTCGGGCCACGCTGGAGGACCATCTGAAGACAAGCCGGGAGCGGCTGGAGAACATCGACGACGCGAGGCGGAAGCTGGACGTGGTGGCTGCGGAGATCGAGCGGCTCGAGTCGAAGATCGCGGCGCTCGCCGAGGGATCGGTGGCCAGGCGTGACGTGAGCGACATCGCCCAGAGGGTGGACGAGGTGGCCGAGGGCATGCGGCGAACCGACGAAACCATGCGCCAGCTGCAATTGCCACCGGAACTCGAAGATCTCGAGGAGCCGCCACAGCTCCTTCGCGAGGAGGCCTGACGGGCCGTCAACGCGTGAGGCAACGGGCCTTTGCGACCTGCGTCCGTCAAGAAAAACCGACAGGGCGTCGTGTTTTTCGTGACGTCAATCCAGCCAGTCCCGCTCTTCGAGCCGCTCGGGCGTATAGACTTCCGTGACGTAGCTGATGTCCTTGGAAATGAGCGACTCGACTTCGAGCTTGAAGCCGTTTTTCAGCATCGTCTCGATCTCCTTCTGCCAGCCCTTCTTCTCCGCAAACCATGGGTAGGCGGCGATCTGCTTGGCCCGCTTGACGTCGGTGTCGGCCAGGGCGATCTGTACGCTCGGGCTGAGCTTGCAGCGGTCGTAGTCGCGGGAACGGATGCCGAGAAACTTCGCCTCGGGGATGGCCATCCGCTTCGACTCGTAGGCCAAATTGATCGATCCCTGCTTCAGCACCGAGTAGATGTAGTAGCCCCAGGGATCATTGTCGAGCAGGCAATAGACCGGGAGTTTGAGTTCGTGGTGGAGTCGGTAGAGCATCCGCCGCACACCACGGGGAGGCTGGCCGCCGCCGTGCGTGAGCAGGCAGTTGTGCTTCCGCCAGAACTTGTCCTCGTTGAACCGGCGCCAGACCGTGTCTTTTTCGACGTGGAGGATGAACTTCGCGTCGCACGACTTGAACGCGACGATGTCGGACTCGACGATCGACGGAATGCTATAGCCGCCGGAGCCCATGCGGGAGCAGTCGATCTCGTCCCCGGAATCGATGAGCGTGATCGGCCCCACCATCCCGCCGCGGTTGCTGGCGTAGACATGCAGCTGCTCGCGGAGGCTTTCGAGCGTGACCTCCAGATCCTCGATGATCGGATCGCACTCCTCCTGGGTGGCGAATGTCTCCTCGCGGGTGCCCTCGATCGTGTGCTTGAGGAGGTAGTAGAGCCCTCGGATACTCGTGGTCTTTTGCTGTTCGATGAGTTGCTTGCAGCCGGTCGCCACGAGCAGGGTCTGCATGTAGCTCTTGGCCTGCGAGAGGTTGAAGAGCTGCCGCCGGTTGGTCTGGCCGCCCATCTCGATGATCTTCCGCGACTTATTGAAGCGGACGTTCGAGAGGCTGCGCGTGGGGATTTCCAGATGGGGATCGCGGTGCTTCCCGGCAGCGCTGGCAACCCCATCGGCCAGATCAATGATCAGCCCGCGGGTCTTCACATCGATCGGGGGGAGCTTGATCGCGGCCGTGCCGGCGGGCTTCGGTCCGCGTTTCGTTTTTGGGGCCATGTGCGGTAGATTCTCCAGAAGTGTCCGGGGAGCATCCTACCCTCCCGGAATCAGTCCTGGAAAAGGTCCGCGATCATGCCGAAAAACCTGCTCTCCTACGTCCTGATGGCCCTGCTCATCGGGCTGGGCACCTTCATCATCTGCCGCCCGAAGCCGCGTTCGACAGACGGGTAGGGCAGCGGCTCATCCAGACGCCGAAGCTGCGCGTGTATTCAGCACCGCACGTCGTCGGCCCGGCCGACGGCGTTGATGCGTCGCAGGAAATGCGGTTCTTCGACAACAGCCTCGGGTTGGTGCACCTGACGGCGATCGTCTGTCTTCGGCGCGACCTGCGGAGCATGGAAGAACTCGGCGATCCGGCCAACCACGGTGCGCTGTTCCGCCTCGGTGAGCTCGGGGAAGATCGGCAGCGCCAGCGTTTCCTCGGCGGCCAGTTCAGTCTGGGGCAGGTCGCCCTTGTGCCAGCCGAGATGCTGGAAGCACTGCTGCAGATGGAGCGGAACGGGATAGTAGATCTCCGTGCCGACACCGCACGCGGCGAGGTGCGCCCGCAGGGCGTCCCGCCGGCCGTCGGCGGCACGGATCACAAACTGATTCCAGACATGCCGGCCGCGAGACTCGTCGCCGGGCACGGCCACCTGGCTGGCCAGGTCGTACTCGGCGAAGAGCTCCTGGTAGCGGGCGGCGTTGGCCTGGCGTGAGGTCGTCCAAGCGTCGAGGTGTGGGAGCTTGACGCGGAGCACCGCGGCCTGCAGCGAGTCGAGGCGGCTGTTGATGCCCACGATCTGATGGTAATACCGTGGCTCCATGCCGTGCACCCGGAGGAGCTTCAGCTGCTTGGCGATGTCGTCACGGGTGGTTGTGAGAAAGCCGCCGTCGCCGACACCACCGAGGTTTTTCGTCGGGTAGAAACTGAAGCAGCCGACGTCGCCGAGGGCTCCGGAGCAGCGACCATGCCATGTTGAAAGGATCGACTGGGCCGCGTCCTCGACCACGGGAATGCCTGCGGCATTGGCCACCGGCAGGAGAGCGTCCATGTCGGCGGTGCGACCAAAGAGATGCACCGGAATGAGTGCCTTCGTCCGCCGGCTGATCTTCTTCTGCACGTCGGCAGGATCGATCAGGTAGGTGATCGGATCGATGTCTGCGAAAATCGGCACGGCACCGAGCCGCGTGACGGCGCTGGCGGTGGCAAAGAAGGTGTAGCTGGGCAGGATCACCTCGTCGCCCGGCTTGATGTCGAGAGCCATGAGGGCCAGAAGCAACGCATCGCTGCCCGAAGCGCATGAGATCACGTGCGGCACGCCGAGCGACTGTGCGAGTGCGGATTCCAGTTCGTGCACGTCGGGGCCGAGGACGAATTTGCCCGAGTCGCAGACGCGGTCGAGTGAGGCGCGAATCTCCTCACGAAGCACCGCATACTGCCGGTCGAGTGCCAGCAGCGGCACGGCGGGCAGAAAAGCACCTGCGTCGATGCCCGGCTCGCGAGCGGAAGCGGGGACGGAGGCTGTCTGGCCGCGGGGGCCGTCGGATGTGGATGCAGTGGAGGAGCGGATCATGGCGTGCAGATCTCCGGGGCCGGCAGCGCGATGGCGTTTTGGCAGTCAGGCGATTCCGCTGCCACACCACGCTCAGACGTCGAGATCGTCACAATTGCCACATCCACTACAGTCAAAGTGCGTCCAAAATGGCTCAGGACGGGTGCCCGGCAGCCTGAAACGGGCTGAGTGAATGGAAATAGGAAACCACCGGAACCCGAGTCAAGGGCAGGGATTTCAGGGGCGGCCGTGGAGGGCTGGGCGGGCGGGGAGGTTTTTCAATGGTGCTCAGAGTTTGACACCTGCCCCATACAGACCCTAGATTTTCGGTCGTTGGTAAGTCTCGTTGGGATCCCCAGGCGTGCACGCATGGGACTGGCGAGGGGAAAGTGGAGTTGTGCGGTGTGTGGATGCAGCAATGCATCGGCGACCGCCGGTTGGATGGGATCCACGACGCTCATTGATCTGGGGCCGATTGCCCAGCGAGTAGGGTTGCCGGTTGCGGCGGTCGAGGCGGCCGTGCGCCTGCTCGACGATGGCAACACCGTGCCCTTCATCACACGGTACCGCCGCGATCAGACCGGTGGCCTCGACGAGGTCGGCATTCGCCTGATTGCCGAGAGCGTAGGCCGAGCCCGCCAAGTGGCTGATCGGAAGCAGACCATCCTGCGGACGATTCAGGGGCAGGGGAAGCTCACGCCTGAACTCGAGGCGAGGATTGTCTCGGCGACCAGCTCGAAGCAACTCGAAGACCTCTACCTCCCCTTCAAGCCGCGGAAGCTTTCGCTGGCCGAGGTTGCCAGGCAACGCCGGCTCGAACCGCTGGCCCGCGAGATTATCGTCGCCGATCCGGCCGCCACCGACCTCGACACACGAGCCGCCGACTTCGTGGATCCGGATGCCCAGGTGGCGAGCGTAGCCGACGTGCTGCTGGGCGTTGGGCACATCATTGCCGACGATTTCAGCGAGCATCCCGACGTGCGTCAACGGCTCAGAGGCATCCTGCATCGCCAGGCCCGGGTCACGAGCCAGCGGGTGGAAAGCGCGGGCAAGGCCCAGTCGAAGGACGAAAAGCATTTTCGCGACTTCTTCGACTATGCCGAACATGTCCAGCGGGTGCCGCCGCACCGTGTGCTGGCGATCAACCGTGGTGAACGGGCCAAGCTCCTCAAGGTTCGGATCGACGGGCCTCTGGACGAGATGCAGGCGGCCGCCGAGGAGCTGCTCGTGCCGGCCGGCCATCCCCACGCCGATTTCCTCAAGGGCTGCGTCCGCGATGCGCTCTCCCGGCTCGTGCTGCCGAGCCTCGAACGCGAACTCCGCCGGGAGATGACCGAATACTGCGAAGCGCACGCCGTCGAGGTGTTTGCGAGAAACCTGCGGAACCTGCTGCTTCAGTCGCCCGTGGCCGGCCGCCGCGTGCTTGCGCTCGACCCCGGCTTCAAGAGCGGCTGCAAGGCTGTGGCGATCGACGAATGTGGCAATCCGTTGGACCATGCGGTGCTCCATATCATCGGCAAAGCGGAAAAACGGGCCGCCGCCGCAGAAAAAATCGTTGAGATGGTCACGACGCATGCCTGCACAGTGGTGGCCATCGGCAATGGCACGGCTGGCAGGGAGACCGAGACGCTGGTGGCCGAACTTGTGACAGGACGGCTCCAGGAGATGGACGTCGCCTACGTCGTCGTCAACGAGGCGGGTGCGAGTGTCTATTCGACCAGCGGCTACGCTCGCGAGGAGTTGCCCGGGCACGAGGCCGCGGTCCGCGGGGCGATCTCGATCGGCCGCCGGCTGCAGGACCCGCTTTCGGAACTGGTCAAGATCGAGCCCGCCAACATCGGCGTCGGCCTCTACCAGCATGACGTCAAGGCCCGGCACCTGCATGCGTCACTCGATGCAGTCGTGGAGAGCTGCGTGAACTACGTCGGCGTCGATGTGAATACGGCCAGCCCGGCCCTGCTGCGGTATGTTTCCGGGCTCAACCAGACAACGGCCCGCAATCTGCATGAATGGCGGGCCAAGAACGGGCCGTTCACCTCCCGTCGGCAACTGCTTGATGTACCGGGTTTCGGCGAGGCCGCTTTCGTGCAGGCGGTTGGCTTTCTGAAGATCACCGGCGGTATCGAACCGCTCGACTCCACCTGGATCCATCCGGAGAGTTACGAGGTGGCCGCCAAGGTGCTGGAGCGGCTCGGTGGCTCGCGCGAGGAGCTCGCCGGCCGGCAGCAGGCCGGCTCGCCGGCGGCAGGGCTCAACCTCGAATCGCTCGATCTGGAGGCGCTTGCCGGGGAACTGGGCGTGGGAAGGCTGCTGCTGTCCGACATCATCGAGCAGTTGGCGAGGCCCGGCCGCGATCCCCGCGAGGATCTGCCAAAGCCGTTCTTCAAAAAAGGCGTGCTGAAACTCGAGGATTTGCAGCCCGGCATGGAACTGCTCGGCTCGGTGCTCAACGTGGTCGACTTCGGTGCCTTCGTCGACATCGGCCTGCACGACAGTGGGCTCGTGCACATCAGCCATCTCTCTGATCAGTATGTGCAGGATCCACACGACGTGGTGAGCGTCGGGCAGGTGGTCCGCGTCTGGGTGCTGGAGATCGACAAGGGACGGCGGCGCGTGGCCCTGACGATGATCCCGCCGGGCGTGGCTCGGCAGGATGGTGGGCCGCGACGTGGACACGGACAGGCACAGGGGCAGGGTGACGGGCAGGAGCAGGGTCGGTCGCAGGAGCAGGGCCGACAGGGCGGCCGCGGTCGCGGTCGCGATCCAAACCGCCCACACAACAGCGGACAAAACCAGGCAGAGGGCAGGCCTGCCCGTCCGCCACGAGTTCCGGCTGCCGGGGCTCCGGCCGGCGGTGGCAGCGTTGGCACGCCTGCCGCACCACGGGGCGATCGTTCGCAGGGCGGCCGCCGTGGGCACGGCCGTCCTCCGCAACGGGAGCAGGGGCCACGGGTCTACACTGCGACCGCCAAAAAAGTTGAGAAGCCTCTGACCAAAAAGATGAAGGAAGGCAAAGAGCCGCTGCGAACCTTCGGCGACTTGAAGCAGTTTTTCACCACCCGCGAGGAGCCACCGGCGGCCGAACCGGAAGTTGGCGGCGAAGCAACGGGGTGAGAAGGCGTGGCACGACGGTGTCCGGTCGGGCCTGGCCGCCACGGTGGGCGGGGCGATCCCTCTGAGGGTGACCGGACGTTTTCAGCGTCCGGATGGCAAGATGCAATCTTGCCGCCACATGGCCACATGCTGCCACATGCTGCCACATGGCAAGCTAAAATCTCGCTGCCACGGTGCAAGATAAAGTCTCGCCGCCACGGGAGAGAGGCTTTCGGGCCGACACTCACCCGGCTTTAACGTTCACGGAACGTGATCCGTCCTTTGGTGAGGTCGTAGGGGGAGAGTTCGACCTTCACCTTGTCTCCCGGCACAATGCGGATGAAGTTTTTCCGCATCTTGCCAGCCACGTGTGCGTTCACGATGTGGCCGCCGGTGATCTGAACGCGGAACCGGGTGTTGGCGAGGGCCTGCGTAACGACCCCTTCCACTTCAAGAGCTTGTTCTTTTTCCGGCATTGGTATCCTTGCTGCAAACCGTGCATGCACGGCGCTTTTATCCACTGAAACGAGCCTGCATGGTATCCCCGGCCAGGCGAACAGTCCAGCAGCGGCAGATCAACGCCGGCTGCCCAAGCCTGGCGAGGATGTCAGGATTCATCGCTGGTGGCCTCTGGGGCCGATCCCGAAGCCTTCCACCGCAGGTAGGCGTCAAAAAAGCCATCGAGATTGCCGTCGAGCACGCTCTGGAAGTTGCCGACATAGTGCCCCGTCCGCTGGTCCTTGACCCGTTGGTCAGGGTGCAGAAAGTAATTGCGGATCTGTGAACCAAAGCCGGTCTTGGGCTGCTGCTTGTAGCGGGCCAACTGATCGGCCTCCCGCTTTTCTTCCTGCATCCGCGCGATCCGGGCCCGGAGCATTTTGATCGCCGTGGCCCGGTTCTTGTGTTGGCTCCGCTCGCTCTGACACTGCACGACGATCCCGGTCGGGAAGTGCGTCAGCCGGATGGCGCTGGATGTCTTGTTGACGTGCTGGCCGCCAGCGCCACTGGCCCGGAAGACGTCCTCGCGGACGTCTTCATCGTCGATCTCCACCTCCGTGTCGTCGTCGGCGATCTCGGGAGAGACATCGACGGCCGCGAAGCTCGTCTGCCGCTTGCCCTCGGAATTGAACGGGCTGATCCGGACGAGCCGGTGGATGCCCATCTCGCCCTTGAGATAGCCATAGGCCCACGGGCCGCGAACAGCGATGGTGGCACTCTGGATACCGGCCACGGCGTCATCCTGCCGGTCGAGGAGCTCCACGGTGCAGTCGTGCTTGCCGGCCCACGCGGAATACATCCGGAGCATCATCTCCGCCCAGTCGTTCGCGTCGGTGCCGCCGTCCCGGGCGTGGATCGAGACGAGTGCATCGCTCGAGTCGTGGGGACCGGAGAGGAGCGAGGCCAGCTCCAGGCTGTCGACGAGTTTCTCGAGCCGGTCGGTCTCCTGGGCGAGTTCGCCCTCGAGCGACATATCCTCGCGGGCCAACTCTTCGAGGGCCTCGAGATCACGGCCCACAGCCAGCGACTCTTCCAGCGGCTTGAGGACCGTGTTGATCGTTTTCAGCTCAGCGACAGTGGCCTGAGCCTTGCTGGAGTTGTTCCAGAACTCAGCCTCGCCCATCGCTGCTTCGAGCCGGTCGGCGGATGCCCTGCGTCCCGCCCAGTCAAAGAGAGTCCCGCAGCTGTAGCAGTCGGGCCCGAATGGTTTCTGCGCGGTTGAAAAGAGCTGTGTCCATGCACGAAGTCTATGCTTTCCAGCACCTCCCGAGAAGGAGAAAGCACGAATTGACGGGACGTGTCGACAACACTTCAACTCGAGCGGCTGCCATGCCGGCCGAAAGAAGCGTGGGCGGCCGCCAACGCGGTTGGCTTCGGAGGAAGCTACGTCCGCTCAATCAGATTGCCTGGTAGCCGCCGGATCAGCCGTCGCATTTCGAGGACGCCCACGGTGGCGAGCACCTGGGATACGGCCAGACCGCTCGAGCTGATGACATCATCGACATTCACCGGCTTGGAGGCCCCCTCGGCCAGGGAGTCGAAGGCATCAAGCACCTGTCGCTCGATCTCGCCCAACTGCAGTTCGGCAGCGCTTTTGACCATTCGTCCGTCGGCCGTGGTGGCCGTCTCAAAGAGCGGCCCGAATTCCTCGAGGATGTCGTCCACGCTCTCGACGAGCTTTGCACCGTCGCGGATCAGCCGGTGGCAGCCCCGCGACATCCGGCAGTCGATCGGGCCAGGCACCGCAAAGACCTCGCGGCCCTGCTCCGTCGCGAGTCGGGTCGTGATCAGGGCCCCCGATCGCTCCGCGGCCTGCACCACCACCACCCCCAGTGACAGCCCTGACACGATCCGATTCCGCTGCGGAAACGTGCCCTGCAGCGGGGCGGTCAACGGAGGCAGCTCGCTGATCACAGCGCCCGAGTCGATGATCTCAAGGGCCAGATCGCCATGTTCGGGAGGATAGACATTGAGAACCCCGCTGCCGAGCACTGCGATTGTCCGGCCTCCCGCACGGAGAGCACCACGATGGGCGGCCGCATCGATGCCCCGTGCCAGGCCGCTGATGACCGTGTAGCCGGCGTGGGCGAGGCTGGCGCCGAGTTGTTCGGCGATTCTCAGCCCATACGGTGTGGCATGTCGGGCGCCGACAATGGCCACCGACAGGCTGTCGCTGGGCTGGAGCGAGCCGCGGACAAACAGCACGCCTGGAGGGTCGTCGATCCGAGACAGAAGCGGCGGGTAGGCCGGGGTTTCCGCGAGCAGGATAGCAACCGAACGTTGACGGCACAGTGTGATCACGTCGTCGGCGGTGGAATCGTTGGCGAGCGTGGGAAGAGCAGTGGCGAGCTTACGGCTGATCCTGCCAACGGAGGCGATTTCGTCTGCGCTGGCCGCAAACACGCCCTCAGGTGAGCCGAAGCGTTCGAGCAACAGCCGCCTCAGTCGGGAACCAATGCCCGGAACGCAGGCAAGACGCACATGCCCGCGAAGATCGTCGGGCGGCATAGAAGCAGGCGGCAGGGAAGCGGGTGGCATTGAATGGGCCGCCGAGAATCGAGATGGATGGGGTTCAGACGTGAACATTTGTCACGTTGTAGCGGGAGACCTCGATCCAGTCAAACTGGGGGTCTTCGGACGCCGGAGTGTGGGGCGGCAGTCAGCCGGCGGCGCACTTGAGTTCGGCAAGATGCTGGGCCGTGCCCACGAGCCGATCCCAGTTTTTTTCCACGTACTCTGGTGGGCCGCCGATCTGGGCCACGACCTGTGCAACCTGCTCGGTCGCCACCATCTCGATGGCGTCCCACGGGCAGACTTTGAGATCGTAGGGGTTCGACTTCTTGCCGGGAATGTGGACGCAGACCTCACAACCCACGCACCGCTCGATGTCGATCTCGCACCAGCTCTGCAAATTATGGAATGTGTCGTACTGCTGAACCTTGAAAATGCAGTCGACAGGGCAGACCTCGAGGCACGACTCGCAACCGGTGCAGTTGTCGGCGTTAATGACCGCCAGTTCCTTCGGCAGCTTTTTGCGGGGACCTGCTTTTGCCATGGTGATTTGATCGGCTCGGGGGGCTGTTGGACTCAAATCCCGGTGTGTTCGGCGGCACCGGTCTTCTCCATCTTAGCCGCCGCCGCCGAACCGTCCAAATCCGGCCGGTGCGGGCCGCAAACGCGGCCTGACATGGGGCAAACGGCCGCGCACGTGGCTGTCGCTTTGACTACAGAGCCCCGCGAGCGGCCCGGCTAGGCTGGCTCTGGCCGCCCCTGACGATCGATGCCGACGCCTTCAAGACCGCTGATGGAGATCTGGAAGGATCGCTTCGGATGATCTGCAATGCCGTCCATGCACAGCAAGTCATGAACAGAAAGTGATCGCCCCCACATGAAAGCCGCCGCCGTCGTCAACTTCGCTCCCGAGAAGGGCTCCGTCGAGATCCGCGAGATCGAACAGCCATCGATCGGCTCCGACGACGTGCTGCTGGAGGTGGCCAACGTCGGCGTCTGCGGCAGCGACCTCCATCAGTGGACCGCTGACCATTCGTGGCCTGTCAACTATCCGGTCGTGTTGGGCCACGAGTTCGGCGGCACGATCACCGCAATCGGGGCCGATGTGCAGGGCTGGAACGAGGGCGACCGCGTGGTCAGCGAGACCGCCGCCATCATCAGCCACGACAATCCAATGACCCGGCGCGGGCTCTACAATCTCGATCCAACGCGGAAGGGATTCGGTTATGGCGTCAACGGGGCGATGACCCGGTTTGTTCGCGTGCCGTCACGGATCCTGCACAGGGTGCCCAACCATCTTTCCTTCGAGCAGGCCTGTCTCACCGAGCCCTGCTGTGTCGCCTATTCGGCCGTCGTGAAGAACGCCCGTATCGAACCGGGCGATCGGGTGGTCGTGCTTGGGCCCGGCACGATCGGCATTCTCTGTGCGGCGATGGCCCGGCTCTGCGGGGCTGAGGTGGTGATCGTGGGCCTGCCAGCCGACGCCCATCGCCTTGAGATCGCGAAGCAATACGGCTGCCAGGTGATCATCGGCGACGCCAAGCCCTGGGCTCTGGAGCGGGACGGCCTCGGCTGCGACGGTGTCGTCGACGCTGCCGGCGCCAGTGCCACGCTCAGGATCGCGCTGGATCTCGTCCGGCCCGCCGGTTGGATCAGCAAGGTGGGCTGGGGCCCGCGTGGTCGTGCATGGTCTCGAGGCGGATCTTGTCGCCGAGGTCGTGGCGGGCCTGGGCCGTGGCAATGCCGTTGGTCATGTCGAGGACGTCACCACCGATGGCTGCCCGGAGAGTCTGGTGTCGCTTGCGATCGCGTCATTCGGCAGGCTTGACGGCGTCGTCAACAACGCGGCGATTATCACCACTGGTGATATCCGCTCGACCGACGCGGCCTCGTTCAGCCGCACGCTTGCCGTGAACACGCTCGCGCCGCTGCGGCTGATCCAGGCAGCCCTCCCACACCTCGCCGCCACGCGGGGCAGCGTGCTCAACATCGGCAGCGTCAACGCCTACTCGGGCGAGCCGAATCTGCTCCCCTACAGCATCTCGAAGGGCGGGCTGATGACGCTCACGCGGAACCTCGGCGACGTGCTCTTCCGCGAGGAGGGCGTCCGCATCAACCAGATCAATCCCGGCTGGGTGCTCACCGAAAACGAGATTCTCCGCAAGCGGAGCCACGGGCTCGCCGACGACTGGCCCGCCTATCTGCCCAGGGAGTTCTGCCCGGCAGGGCGGCTGATCAGGCCGGAGGAGATCGCCGCCGCGGCCGTCTATTGGCTCGCCGACGAGTGCGGCCCGATGAGCGGCCAAGTCGTCGATCTCGAGCAGCATCCGTTCATCGGCCGCAATCCGCCCAAAACCATCCTCACCGTTCCACCGCCACCCGCATCATGACTGCATCATGACCGCATCCGCCACTTCGTCGCCTTCTTCGTTTATGCCGTCGCCGTCCAACCGGCCCCGCCTGGCAGCGTTTCCCAAGGCCTTCATGCAGGCCCTCTGCAAGGACGGTGGCATGAGCGTGTCGGATTGGATCGAGCTTGCCACGCCGCTCGGCGTGGAGGGCCTCGAATGGTATGCGGGCTTTCTGGAGATGGCCGACGAGGCCAACTGGCCGCGGTTTCGCCGCGAGGTGGAGTCGCATGGAATGACGATTCCGATGATGTGCTGCTCGCCCGACTTCACCCATCCCGATCCGGCCTTCCGGGCCCGCGAGATTGCCAAGCAGAAGCGGTGGATCGACATGACTCACGCGCTCGGGGGCTCCTACTGCCGGGTGCTCTCCGGGCAGCGGCGGCCCGAACTCGCGATCGACGAGGGCGTGCGGCTGGCGGTCGATTCGATTCAAGCATGCCTTCCCTACGCGGCCGCCCGCGGGATCACGCTGATCATCGAAAACCACTACAAGGACGACTTCTGGGAGTATCCGGAGTTTGCCCAGCAGATGGATGTCTTCTGTCAGCTCGTCGACGCGGTTCACGATCCGCACTTCGGCGTCAACTACGACCCGAGCAACACCTTCCTCGCGGGGGAGGATCCGCTCGAGCTTCTGCGGCGGGTGTCGCACCGCGTGGTGACCATGCATGCCAGCGACCGGTCGCTCGTCGAGGGCACGCTCGACGACCTGCGGCGGGAGGAAGGGGGAGCGGTGGGCTATGCCAAGCGGCTGCGGCACGGCGAGATCGGCAAGGGGCTCAACGACTACGACGCGATCTTTTCGGAACTAAAGGGCAAGGGCTTCTGCGGCTGGATCAGCATCGAGGATGGCGTCGAGGGAATGGACCAGCTCACCCGTAGCGTCGCCTTCCTCAAGAGGAAGATTGCCGAGCATTGGCCTGCTTGAGCGAGGCTGGCTGGTGAAGGAAAGCAGGGGCTTCACACCCGCAGCCAGTCCTCGATCACAAGGCCAGGAATCCGCTCATAATGCTTTCGGTTTCCCGTGACAAGCGTCGCCCCGAGGCTCACTGAGATCGCCGCGATAAACAGGTCTGCGTCGGCGACAATCCGCCCGTTGGTCGCCAGCATTGCCTTCAACTCGCCGAACAGCCGCGCGCTTGCGAGGTCCGGCGTGAGCACCGTGAGCGTGTTAAGAAACCGGATAATCAGGGCCGCATTCGCTTCCGGCTTCGATGACTTCGCAGCACCGTAGAACAACTCCGAGGCGGTGACCCAGGTGGTGGCGACCTCGTCGATCTCCGCCGAGCGCCGGTCCAGGACCTCCGCACGCCCTCTGAGGATGCCGATGCACGTGTCGGAGTCGAGCACCTTCACAGGTCAACGTCCCGGCCGGCCGTGCGGGCGGCGTAGAGCGACGCCACCTCGTCCTCGAACGCGGCATCGCTCGTCCAGCCGCCGGCGAGCGACCGCCAGGCCGTGACCTGCCGTTGTGCCCGCTCTTCCGCCGTCTCTCTCGCGGCGAGTCCGCCCTCGATCAGCACAATCGCCTCCTGGTTGAGGCTCCGGCGGTCGCGGGCTGCAGCAGTTCGAAGCCGCACGAGCAGTTCTTCCGGAACGTCCTTTAACGTGATTGATGACATTCGCACCTCATTGGTTCCATTATGGTGCGGAAGTGGAACTCGTCAACCTGATTCCCCACGCCTGTTCTCGGCGAACCCTCGTATGGGGCCGGCATCAGGAGCGGCCCCGGCCAATGGCCCGCAGCGTCGCCTTCCTCACACGGAAGATCGCCGAGCATTGGCCTGCTTGACGTAGGCCGAAGGCGTGAGCCCGGTATGGCGGCGGAAATGCTGCGTGAAATTGCTCTGGTCGCAGAACCCCAGCCGCTGCGAGATCGCGATGATCGGCTCGTTGCCCGCCCGCAAGGCCTCACTTGCCGAGCGGATCCGGCACTTCATCCAGTAGGTCCGCGGGCTGAAGGCGAACACGCCGTGGAACGAACGCTGCAGCTGCCGGGTCGACATGCGGCAGTCCTTCGCCAGACGGGCAATCGAGGGGAAGCGGGTGAGCTCGGCCCGAAGGGTCGACAGGGCGGGGACGAGTCGGCTTCCGGCCGCGCCCGGAGGGGCGATGCCGCGGCAGCCGCGAAGCGTGCCCATCACGCCGATCACCCGGCCACCACGGTCGAGGAGCGGATACTTGTTGGTCTCGTACCAGTCGGGCAAGCCGATCTCATCGAACCAGAGGTCGACATGCCCAATCAGCGGCTTCCGCGATTCGATCACCACACGGTCGTCGGCCCGGTAGTGGGCGGCGAAGGGGCCGGGGGTGAGATCCTCGTCGGTGGCACCGAGCATCTGCTCGTAGTCATGCAGCCCGACATGCGGCAGGATGCCGCGGCTGAAGAAGAGTGTCTCACCGGCGAGGTTCTTCGCGAAGAAGAATACGTCACCGAGTCCGTCGAAGGCGCGATGGAAATGGCTCTCGGGGGCGATCTCCGCGAGGAACCGCTCCTGCTCGGCCGCCCAGTCGCGTTGTACAGCCGATGCCTTGCCGACTCGCGTAGCCATCGTGCCTCCCCGCTCCTTGTCGCCGGCTGTCACCGTGTCATACTGGCCCAGTCTGCGACTGTGACGTCTGCGACAAAGTAGGGAATGCGAATATAGGCCAGGAAAGACGTCTTCCCGACAGCCCGTGTCGCTTTCTCCATACATACCACGGATGCTCCATGACGCAACCATCACCGTCGCCTCCCTGCGTGATCGGGCTTGGCGAAACGCTCTGGGACGTCTTCCCAGACGGGGCCGTCTGGGGTGGGGCACCGGGTAACTTCGCCTGCCATGCCGCGGGCCTGGGGGCGGAGAGCTTCATGGTGAGCGGCGTGGGCTGCGACGAGCTCGGCGAGCGGGGGATCGCGGCGCTCGAGTCCCATGGGATCGATTGCCGCCATGTGCAGCGGTCCCCGCGGCATCCCACGGGCACGGTCACCGTATCGCTCGGAGCCGCCGGTGATGCGAGCTATGTCTTCGCGTCTGACTCGGCCTGGGACCATCTCGCCTGGGAGACGTCGCTTGGAGACCTTGCCGCCAGGGCCAGCGCCGTCTGCTTCGGCACGCTCGGCCAACGGGCGGAGGAATCCCGGCGGACGATCAGGCGATTTCTCGCTGCGGCAGGGCAGGCTGTCCGCGTGTTTGACGTCAACCTGCGTCAGCATTTCTATTCGCCGGAACTGATCCGCGAGTCGCTGGCTCTCGCCAACGTGCTCAAACTCAACGACGACGAACTGCCGGTCGTGGCTGCGGCCTGCGGCGTGACGGTCGACGATCCGGTGTCGGCGGTTCGCGAGGTCGCCGAACGGCACGGCCTACGGCTGACGGCGCTCACCCGCGGGGCGGCTGGCTCCCTGCTCGTGGCTGACGGCGTGGTGTCGGCCCGGCCGGCGGAGGCACGCACGATCGTCGACACGGTGGGGGCGGGCGATGCCTTCACTGCCGCGGTGGTGATGGGCCTGCTCGGCGGCCGGCCGCTCGAGGTCATGCATGATCACGCCGCGCGGCTGGCGGCCTTCGTCTGCGGCCATCGCGGTGCGACGCCGCGTATCCCCGCCGAGTTGCGGGCGTGAGGCGGGAAATCCGGGACGGGAGCGGATTGTAATTCGCAGGCGGCTCACTGCTATCGGCCCGTGGCCACGAGTTTTTAACTTGTGGAATACGCGCGGGGGACACGGACAAGTTAAAAACTTGCCGCCACGGGGGACAGGGGACACGGACAAGTTAAAAACTTGCCGCCACGGGGGACAGGGGGACACGGACAAGTTAAAAACTTGCCGCCACGGGGGACAGCACATCCCGTGCTGAACAGGACCGCTCCCGTCCCTCTTTATGGAGCTATTCCGCGGCGAGGCCGGTGCGACTGTTGAAGATCCGCGTCTGGCCCTCGGTGATGCGGGTGATCGCCTGCCACCGCGGCGAGTTGGATCGGGCGGGCCGCGGACCGAAGTAGGTCTCGCCGCGGCGGGCACGCTTGTGGTGCTCGGTGATCTCGTCGGCCGTGAGAGCGAAGTCGTAGAGAGCCAATTCGTCGATGACGCCGTTGAAGTTTTCGCGGCCACTGAGGCTGCCAATGAAAGCGGGCTCAGGGCCACCGCTCACGATCAGCGTGCCCACGGGGTAAACATGCTCGAACCGGAGCACGCCGTCGATGAAGATCGCCTTGCGGCCGGTGAAGCTGTCGTAGGTTGCGACGACGTGATGCGGCCTGCCGTCGGTGAGATCGGCAACGGTCGGCCGACCGTCGCGGCCGTCGAGCGGCATGTCGAGTTCCTTGTAGTCGCGACCGGCCAGGTGGAGCCCGAACGAGATGCAGGGGCCGCTTGGCACTGCCGGCTCTGAGTATCCGGCATTGATCGCGCCGTCATTTTGGAAGCTCAGCAACACGCGACAGTTGCCATCTTCCTTGCGATAGATCTCGTCGTAGTCCATGAACGCTGCGGTCCATCGAGAGATGATCAGCGCCTCGACCGTGATCCCCTCAGCGGCCGACAGTGTGCCGAGGCCCACCTTCTCGCCGGCGCCGCCCAGCACCCGGGCGAACGATCCGTCGGAATTGTCGAACCGCAGTCCGCCC
The DNA here is from genome assembly GCA_044237545.1 of Pirellulales bacterium. GTDB lineage: Bacteria > Planctomycetota > Planctomycetia > Pirellulales > UBA1268 > CAMCQY01. The sequence continues at coordinate 10,863 of JBIIFB010000022.1, read as the reverse complement.
GGGCCGACGATGCCGTCGCAGCGTTGCAAGGCATCGCCAAACGCGGCCGGCAGCGATTGCATCGCGTCGATCGTGACACGGTCGCTCTCGCCTCGCGGGTCGTTGTCGCGGTCGTCGAACGGCCAGTAGCAGACCGGCAGCCGCACGCGGGACTGCACCTCGACGTCGCCGTCGAGCACCGTCACTGCCACGCGGTCGGCGTCCAACTGGCTGACGCGGAATTCCGTGCCGAGGTCGACCACGCGGAGATTCGATGTCACCACCGAAAACGTCTTGGTCGGATCCTCAACCCTGGCCCGCACGCTGCCGCTAAAGAGGGCGCCGGAATCCCCGCTGGCGAACCCGAACCGCGACGATCCTTCCAGCCGTACGTCCGCACCGTCCGCCGACGTGAGCCGCATGCCGCCGGCGGCAGACTCGAGCGTGGAGGGCGTGATGTCTCGGCCGACCGCCGCCGGAGTATCCGAGGCGTCGGCCTGCGATCTATCGTCGTGGAGCACGGCGACGGTCGTGATCGGTAACTGCCGGTTGTCGTAGTGCACGTCGCCCGTCTCGGCGGGGGCGGCCACGGGCACCGCGAGACGGTCGGGAGCGGCGAACCGCGGCGGAGTCGCCTCTCTCAGGATGAGCGCCAGGCAGCAGGCAACCAAGAGCAGGCCCGCCGCGAGGACGGCGGTGTTCTTTCGACCGTGGCGACACGATTGCATCATGTCGGGCTCGGGGCCGGATTGGGCAAGTTGAAAACTTGCCGCCACGGGGGAGAGGGAATACTCATGCCCTTCTGGGGTCAGTTCATACCCCAGCGCCACGGGCGTGGCGGCCAGTTGGGCGTGGAGCAACGACGCGTCGAGGAACACCTGCCGCGCGATCGGATCCGTGGCGAGCAGCGATTCCAGTTCCAAGGTCTCCGCCGGGCCAAGCGTGCCGTTGAGATAGTCGTCCGTCAGCAACAGGAGTCGCTCGCGGTCGTCGATGCGGTTGTCGTCGTCCGGCATGTCGTGCTCGTGCATGTTCACGGAATTCATTCGGGCACCAGGCCTTCCGCGGCAAGTCGCCGCTCCACGCATTCAAGTAGGTTCTTCCGCATCACCTTGAGTGCCTTATAGACGGCGTGGACGGTGCGATCCCACGAGGCCGCGATTGTGTCGGCCGATTTGTTTTCGCCGTAGAACATCCGGATCAAATCCCGCTGCCGCGGTGGCAGGCCCTCCACGCAGGCATCGAGGGCCCGCTGCCGGTCGGTCGCCCGATCCTCGCGGCCCATCGCGTCGTCTGCGAGGGTTGCGAGCAGGCTCTCGCTGAAGACGTGGCGGTCGCGTCGCCTCGTCCGCCAGAACATCAGCACCTGATGCCGCGCGACCCCGAGGGCCCAGGGCAGGAAGTCTTTGCCTTGATCGAACGTCGCAAAGCTCCGCCAGAGGACGAGGCTCGTCGCCTGGAAGACGTCGTCGGCGTGAGTGGCGTCGGGCACCAGGGAGCGGATGTAGGCCTGCACACGGGACTGGCTCCGGGAAAAGAGCCCGAGGAATTCCTCGTAGGCATCCGTCCGGTCAGCGGGGCGGCGGTGTGCGGGGTCGGGCGGCATGGGGCGACTTCAGGCAGGCGTGTTGGGCCGGGGTCGAGTAGTGATGGGGGCCCCTGTGAGAGAACAGTGTGCAGTATGAGTCGGTTTTAGTACCGAACCTCGCACGGGATGTGTTCTCCCCCGTGGCGGCAAGTTTTCAACTTGTCCGTGTCCCAGAGCGGATTCCGCAAGTTAAAAACTCGCGGCCACGGTTCGATTTCCGGGGGTTTCGTCCTTCATGCCGAGGTAGCCTCAACCTCTCCCCCGTGGCGGCAAGTTTTCAACTTGTCCGTGTCCCGAGCGGATTCCGCTAGTTAAAAACTCGCGGCCACGGGTCGAACTCCGTTTTCCTAAGGTCAAAAAAGGTGTCAGGACTCATTTCTGCGGAGCACCCGCCCGGCTTGGCCGTGCAAGGACGTATCGCCTTCGGCGGCCGGGAAATGAGTCCTGATACCTTTTTCGAAACACCTTTTTCGAAAGTGCTAAAAGTGGCTCCGTCGGCTCATACTGTGGTGGAGGATTGTCGATGACTCAGCCGCAGCGATCGCTGGTGTTTATCTGCCTTTCGGTAGTGTGTTGCGCTCCTGGGGGTGGGCCGCATGCCGTCGCAGACGATCCGCAGGACGCACATGCCCCCGCCCGGGCGGTTGTCGCGGCCCGCTGCGTGGAGTGCCACGGGGACGACGCCCGGGAATCGGGTCTGCGGCTCGACTCGCGGGCCGCCATGCTCAAGGGGGGCGACTTCGGCCCCGCGATCGTCTCGGGGAAGGGGACGACGAGCGAACTCGTCCGCCGGATCACGACGACCAACCCCGAGCAGATGATGCCGCCGGAAGGGCACCGGCTCTCGAAGGATGAGGTCGCCGCCATCACCGCCTGGATCGATGCGGATGCACCCTGGCCCGGTTCCGACGACTCGCCGGTCGCTGCAGTCCGCGATCCGCGTCTCGACCACTGGGCCTGGCAGCCGATCGCGAAGCCGCCGGTGCCGAATCGCGTTGACGCCTTCACGGCGATCGCAGGCGTCGAGGCTGAACGGAACGCCATCGATTTTTTTATCCGCGAAAAGCTCGCCGAGAAGAACCTCTCGCCGTCTGCCGTCGCCGACCGCCGCACGCTGATCCGCCGGCTCGCGTTTGATCTGACGGGTCTACCGCCGACGCCCGAAGAAACGAATGCCTTCGTCGCCGATACCGATCCCGCGGCCTACGAAAAACTCGTCGATCGGCTCCTCGCCTCGCCCCGCTACGGTGAACGCTGGGCCCGGCACTGGCTCGACGTCGTCCACTACGGCGACACGCACGGCTACGACAAGGACCAGCCCCGGCCCAATGCCTGGCCCTATCGCGACTTTTGTATCCGTTCGCTCAACGCCGACAAGCCCTACGGCCGGTTCATCGAGGAGCAACTCGCCGGCGACGTGCTCTTTCCACATTCGACCGACGGGCAAGAGGCGATCGGTTTCATCGCCGCCGGGCCGTGGGACCTGATCGGCCACCGCGAGGTACCGGAGACGAAGACCGACGGCAAGATCGCCCGCCACCTCGATCGCGACGACATGGTCGCCAACACGATCGGCACGTTTACGAGCGTCACGGTCCACTGCGCCCAGTGCCACAACCATAAGTTCGACCCCATCACGCAGGACGACTACTACTCGCTGCAGTCCGTCTTTGCGGCGATCGACCGCGAGGACCGGAAGTATTCGACCGATCCCGATCTGATGCGGCAGCATGCGGCCCTCGATACCAAGAAGCAGTCGCTCGAGGCCCGTAAAAAGGAGATCGAGGCGGAGTTTGCCAAGGCTGCCGGCCCGCGGCTGGCCGAACTCGACAAGCTTATAAAGACAGCCGCGAAGCTCGCCGACGGCAACCCCGGCCCGGCCTACGGCTATCACAGCGGGATCGCCCAGGCGGCCGACACCGTGAAGTGGGTGCAGGTCGACCTGGGCCGCGAGCTGCCGATCAAGGAGATCGTGCTCCATCCCTGCTACGACAACTTCAACGGGATCGGCGCCGGCTTCGGGTTTCCACTGCGGTATCGCGTGGAGGTGGCGAATGATCAGGAGTTTCGCTCTGGCGTGACGACGATCGCCGCGTTTGCCGACGTCGACCTAGCCAACCCTGGCACCAAGCCGCAGTCACACTCGGCCGGTGGCGTGGGACGGTATGTCCGCGTCACGGCCACGAAGCTCGCTCCGCGGTCGAACGATTTCATTCTGGCGCTGGCCGAACTGAAGGTGCTCGGCACCGACGGCGTGAACCTCGCGACCAAGGCCACCATCACCTCGCTCGATTCGATCGAGGCGCCGCCGCGGTGGTCACGGCAGAACCTGGTCGATGGCGAGAGCCCAGCCGAGTTTTCCGACGAAGGGACGCCGCTACGGCAAGAGCGGGAGGCCCTCGTGGCCAAGGCGGTCGATCCGAAGCTGACGGCCGAACTCGACGAGTTGAAACAAAAAGCCGCTGCGGCCGACACCGATCAGAAGGCGCTGCCGCCGCTCTCGTCGGTCTATGCGGCCACGACGAAGGTGCGGCAGGGAAAGCCGCGAACGATTCACGTGCTCTCCCGCGGCAACGTGCTGGCTCCCACGCACGAGGTGTCGCCCGGGTCGCTTGCCGCGATCGAAACGCTGCCGAGCCGGTTCGATCTGCCGCCGGAGCATGCCGAGGGAGACCGCCGCGTCGCGCTGGCCCGCTGGATCGCCAGCCCCGACAACCCGCTCACCTGGCGATCGATCGTCAACCGTGTCTGGCAGTATCACTTTGGCCGCGGCATCGTCGCGACGGCGAGCGACTTCGGACGCATGGGGGCCGTGCCGACGCACCCCGATCTGCTTGACTGGTTGGCGGCGGAATTCCGCGACGGCGGCGGCTCGCTCAAGAGCCTCCACCGGCTGATCGTCACGAGCGCGGCTTACCGGCAGGGGAGCAGATCGCGGGACGAGTCCGCCGCGATCGATGCCGACAACCAGTATCTCTGGCGGCAGAATCGCCGGAAGCTCGAGGCGGAGGCGATCCGCGACGCCGTGCTCGCCGCCGCGGGCACGCTCGACCTCACGATGGGCGGTCCGGGCTGGCAGGATTTCAAGGTCGAGCATCCAGTGCACTCGCCCCACTACCGCTACGACCTCGCCGACCCTGCCGACAAAAGTATCTGGCGGCGGGGTGTCTACCGGTTCATCGTCCGCAGCCAGACGCAGCCCTTCCTGACCTGCCTCGACTGCGCCGATCCCTCGATGCGGGTCGAGAAGCGGAACGAAAGCATCTCGGCGCTGCAGGCCCTCTCGCTGCTCAATAACGGCTTCATGGTGGTGCAGGCCAGACAGCTCGCCGACCGCGTGGCGCGAGAGGCGGGCGACGCTCCCGTGGCGCAGGTGAAACGGGCTTTTGAACTGGCGATCGGTCGTGATCCCGACGCCGACGAGGCCGCTGCACTGGTCGAGGTTGTGAAGGCCCACGGCCTTGCCAACGTCTGTCGTGCGATTCTGAACCTCAACGAGTTTGCCTTCGTCGATTAAAAGGCAACTTTCACAGCAGTGTTCGAAAGAAAAAAGAGCCAGTCCCCTTTTGACTATGACACTATGAAAAACACCTCCCCCTACCACGCGTCGTCGCTCGGCTCGACCCTGGGTGCCGTCACCCGCCGCGAGTGGCTGGCCCGCTCTGGCGGCGGCCTGGGCGGCATCGCGCTGGCGGCGATGCTGGCTGGCGACCGCGATGCGGTGGCTGCCGGGACCGCAGAGGCTGGCGTGAGCCTGCACCCGGCCTGCGTCTATCCGCCGAAGGTGAAACGCGTCGTGCAGCTCTTCATGGCGGGGGCGGCCAGCCACATCGACCTCTGGGACTACAAAGCCGACCTTGTGAAGCACCACGGCCAGCCGAGCGATTTCGGCGAGCCGGTGGAGGCGTTTCAGAATGGCCTGGGCCCGTGGCTCAAGCCGATCTGGGATTTCAAGCCTTACGGCCAGAGCGGCAAGCTGCTTTCCACGCCCGTGGCGGCGCTCGGCGACGTGGTCGACCGGATGGCGTTCATCCACAACCTGGTGAGCACCTCCGGCGTACACTCCGCGGCCACGCTCCTGCAGACGACCGGCTTCGTACTGCCTGGCTATCCCGGTGCGGGCTGCTGGGTGAGCTACGCGCTCGGCTCGATGAACGACAACCTGCCGACGTTCGTCGTGCTCCCCGACCACCGCGGCTACGGCTCCAACGGCGTGAAGAACTGGGACGCGGGATTTCTGCCGTCGCAGTACAGCGGCACGGTCGTGCAGCCTGCGGCCGAAGAGCCGCTGGCCGACCTCCGGCCGCACAAGGCCGCCACGTTCGTGAACGGCGCCTCCGACGCCGCCGCCCGCGATCTCATTGCCCGGCTCAATCGCCGGCATGCGGAGAGTCGTGCGGGCGACAGCCGGCTGGATGCCCGGATTCAGAGCTACGAACTCGCCGCCAAGATGCAGCTGGCGGCGCCCGAGTCACTCGATCTCGCCGACGAGCCGGCGCATGTGCTCAAGCTCTACGGCCTCGATCGTGCACGGACGAGCTGGCCCAGCCAGATCAACGCCGAGGAAGAGACGCACCACTTCGGGCTCCGCTGCCTGACGGCCCGGCGGCTACTCGAACGGGGCGTGCGGTTCGTGCAGGTCTGGAGCGGCAACGATAATGGCTTCCCACGCCGCAACTGGGATTCCCACGAGGACGTGGAGCGAGATCACGGGCCCCTGGCCACCGGCATGGCCCGCGGGGCGGCGGCCCTCATCAAGGATCTCGATCAGCGGGGCATGCTCGACGATACCCTCGTGCTCTGGACGACGGAGTTCGGCCGGATGCCGAGTTCGCAGGGGGGCAGGGGCCGCGATCACAATCCGTTCGTCTTCACCAACTGGCTCTGCGGCGGCGGCATCAAGGGGGGCATTGTCCACGGCGAGAGCGATCAGTGGGGCTACAAGCCGCTCGACCGCGACCATCCCACGACGGTGCACGACGTCCACGCGACCGTGATGCGGCTCCTGGGCATCGAGCACACAAAGCTCACCTGGCGGCACAACGGCATCGACCGCCGGCTGACCGACGTGCACGGCCACGTCATCAACGGCATCCTGTCGTGACGGGCACCGCACCGGGGGCACAGTGGCACAGCGGCTTGAGCAACTGCCACAGGTCGGGCTATCCTGCGTAGATGGCTCACTGGGTTTCTCTCGTCGTCGACGGCCTGGCTCGCGAACGCCTCGACGACGTCTCATCTGCGATGTTCAGCCTGGGCGCGGCCGGGGTCGCCGAGGAGGGCGACCGCGGCATCGAACCGCCCGTGCGACAGACCTGGGACGACGGCCCGCCGGAGCCGGTCTGCCTCACCGTTCGCCTGCGGTCGTGGTTCGATTCGCCCGATGCTTTCGTTCGCGCGGCAGCCGAGGCGTGCCTGCCTCCAGCCATCGAGGCCCGCTGGGAGACTGTCCCGGAAGAGGACTGGGCGACAGGTTGGCGCGGAAATTTCCCCGTCTTTCGCGTGGGCCGACTCGTCGTCGCGCCACCCTGGGAGGAGGTGCCGGGATCGCTGGTGCTCGAGCCTGGACAGGGGTTCGGGACGGGCCAGCATGCAACCACGCGGCTGGTCCTCGAACGGCTCGTCTTCCTCCTCGACCTTGAACGTGATGAGACGCCTGGCAGTCGCGTGCTCGATGTCGGCTGCGGCTCGGGAATACTAGCGTTGGCGGCGGCCCATCTCGGGGCCGACGCCTACGGCATCGATCACGATCCATTCGCGGTCGAGGGGGCGCGTGCCGAGGCTACGCGGAACGGCTTGAGCGTGCCGTTTGACACCGTGCCACTCGCCGACGTGCCGGGCCGATGGACCATCGTGCTTGCAAACCTGTTCGCCGACACCCTCGTCGACCTCGCAGATCTCCTGATCGCGAAAACAGAACAACACCTGATCGTGGGCGGCATTCTCGCCGATCGCGAGCGACGTGTTCGCGATGCGTTCGACCCGCGTCTCGGGCAGCCCGATCGCTCGCAGGAAGGCGAGTGGGTCTGCCTGCACTACTCCGTGCCGGGGCACATGCCGTTGCATCCTACAAGGCGGCCAGGGGCGGGTGGCGTATCATAAGAGAGCGTTTCGTGCGTATTGAACCGAGGCCGCCATGGCGACAGTCCAAGTCGATCACCTGCCTCCCTTGCCGAGGGATCGCAGCGTGGGGATCGGGTGCATCGGTGCCGGCTTCATCATGGCCGACTGCCATCTCGTGGCCTACCGAGCCGCGGGCCTGAACCCGGTCGCGATCGCTGCCCGGCGATACGAGGCCGTCGCGGAGGTTGCCGCACGCCACTCGATTCCGCGGGCCTACGACGACTACCGCCGCCTGCTCGACGACCCGGCTGTTGAGGTCGTCGATATCGCGGTGCCGCCCGATGTGCAGCCCGGCGTGATCGAGGAGGTGCTCGCACGACGTGGTCGTATCCGAGGCATCCTCGCCCAGAAACCTTTGGCCACGAACTACGCGGAAGCGAAGCGGATCGTGGAGCGGTGCCGCGGCGCGGGCGTGAAGCTCGTCGTCAACCAGAACATGCGATACGACCATGCGGTCCGCGGGTGCGGCAACCTCCTGCAGCAGGGCGTGCTCGGCGATCCCGTGTTGGCCACCATCGAAATGCGGGCGGTGCCGCATTGGATGCCTTGGCAGGAGCGGCTCGGCTGGGTGACGCTCCGGATCATGTCGATCCACCATCTCGACACGTTTCGTCACTGGTTCGGCACGCCGCGGCGGGTGATCGCATCGGTGCGGCCCGACCCGCGGACGGCCCGGAAGTTTGCCCACGAAGACGGCATCGTGCTCGTGATCCTCGAATACGACTCGGGGCTCCGGTGCCTGACAATCGATGACGTCTGGGCCGGACCGGCACGCGAGGGGGCCGAAGCCGACCTCGGCGTGCGGTTTCGCGTCGAAGGCACGGCGGGTATGGCACTGGGCGACATCGGCTGGCCGGCCTGGCCCGACCGCCGGCCAAGCACGCTCGACTACACGACGACGGCAGGAGGCTGGCAGCGGCCCCGCTGGCCTGAGGCATGGTTTCCCGATGCGTTCGTGGGGCCGATGGCAGAACTCCTCCGGGATCTGGAGGGCACCGCCCCGGCCGTCGCTACCGGCGACGACAACCTGCTCACGCTGGCGGTCGTCGATGCCGCCTACCGTTCGGCCCTTGAGCACCGCGCCGTGGAGATCACTGAAATCACGGCAGGCACGCACCGTTCGCACCAGGAGCATCCCGCATGAAACTCGGCCTCATCAACTCGGCCTTCGCGCAGGCCGGCAAGGGCACCCGGTTCGGCCTCGAGCAGACGAAGGAAATCGGCTTCGACACCGTTGATATTTTAACGGATCCGCTCGACATCGATGCCGCCGAGCGGGCCCTCATTCAAAATACCTGCCGCGATCTCGATCTGCCGATCGTGAGCCTGTGCTGCGTGGCGCTCGGGCTCGTCGACTTCAATCCATCGGTCCGCCGGTTTCACCTCGATCGCTGCCGGGCATTCGTCGATCTGGCGGCCGAACTGGGCTGCTCCAACCTGCTCCTCGTGCTCGGGGAATACATCTGGCAGCAGGAGGTTATTCCCCCGGCTGAGCAGTGGCGGGCGGGCGTAGATGCCGTCCGTGAACTCGGCCGCCATGCCGCCACCCGGGGAGTGAAGATCGCGATCGAACTCGAGCCCTTCAGGCTGTCGCTCGTCCACTCGATCGACACGATGCTTGGATTCCTCGCGGACGTAGGCCTCCCCGAAACCGTGCGGGCCAACTGCGACATTTCGCACCTCCATCTCGTCCACACGCCGCCGGCCGAAGTTGCCCGACTCGCGGGCTGGATCGAGCACATCCATCTGAGTGACTGCGATGGCCGCGTGCATGGCGACCTGCCCCCGGGACGAGGCGTGACGCCGATCGCCGAGTATCTCGCCGCGATCCGCGACACCGGCTACGACGGCGTCGTCAGCATCGAACTCGAATATTCACCCGAGCCGGAACGAATCGTGGAGTGGGTGGCCGAGGCCTATGCCGAGACGGCGCGGATCATGCGTGAGACCGGCTGCCGGTGAGCCCCCTTGAGGTGACACGATGAGCATCGCCCACGCCGCAGATTCCGTACCGTATCGCCCGGGCGACTACAGCCTCGTCGGCGACGATTCGAGGCAGGCCGGTGAACGGGGTCTGGCCTGCTACGCCCGTTCCTCGACCACGGGATTGGTGAGGCTGCCGATCTTCGCAATCTCGATCGTCACTGAGTCGCCGGCCTTCAGAAACACCGGCGGCTTGCGGGCGAAGCCGACGCCGTGTGGGGTGCCGGTGAGGATCACCGTGCCGGGCCGCAGGATCATGCTTGCCGACATGAACTCGATGATCGCCGGCACGTCGAAGATCATGTCGTCGGTGTTCCAGTCCTGCATCACCTCGCCATTCAGAATGGTGCGGATCGCGAGTGTGTTGGGATCGGGAATCTCGTCGGTGGTGACGATCGCCGGCCCCAGCGGACAGAACGTGGCGAACGTCTTGCCGCGGCACCACTGGCCGCCGCCGCCGTTTCGCTGCCAGTCGCGGGCCGACACGTCGTTGGCGCAGGTGTAGCCGAGCACGTGCCCGAGGGCGTCGGCCCGGCTGACGTTGTGGCAGGTCTTTCCGATCACGACGGCCAATTCACACTCGTAGTCGACCTCGTCGCTTCGCAGTTTCCGCGGCAGCACGATCGGATCGCCGGGGTTCTGCACGGTGCCCGAGTTCTTGAGGAAGAGCACGGGGTAGGCCGGCGGGGCGGCGTTGCTCTCGGCGGCGTGAGCCTTGTAGTTGAGGCCGATGCAGAGGATGTCGCGCGGCTCGAGCGGCGCAAGCAGTTTGTCGACCTTGGCGACGGTGCCGGTGTCGCGGAGCGGGCCGAACAGATCGACCGGCCCGCCCCCGGCGGCTGTCAGGAGCGTGACGCGGTCGTCGGCGTGGAGGCATCCCAGGTGGGTCGCACCGGCGGATTCGAAGCGGACGATCTTCATGGGGCTCTCCGTAAGAAAAAGGTGTGGCAGGCCGCGATAGTACCAGCGGAACGGCTGGAAGGGTCCCAGTGGATGATGTTCTTGATTTCCGTCTGGGTATCAAGTCCCGCGTTGATGACATGCGGCTTCAACACCACCCCGAGTGCCCTTGCGGGATGCGTCCTGCAGACCAGCCCTCGCGTACCAAGCCCCCACGAGAGGCCCGCCGTTCTCAACTGAAATCCCTGCCAGCCCGCACATGTTTCAAGCACACCCCGCATGGGTTGCAC
>JBIIFB010000161.1:0-9081 GCA_044237545.1 Pirellulales bacterium | reverse complement strand
CATTGTCGCTGTTCTGCTTCTCGATGCTCGGCATCCTCATCGCCGGCAATCTGGCAATGGTCTTCATCTTCTGGGAACTGGTGGGCATCTGCTCATGGTTTCTGATCGGTTTCTACTACGAGCGGAAGAGCGCCTCGACCGCGGCCAACAAGGCGTTCATCGTCAATCGCGTGGGTGACTTCGGCATGCTGATCGGCCTGATGGCCCTGTGGGGTGCCCTGGGCACGCTGCATTTTGGTGACTCAACGGTGGCCGCCCCCGATGGCCATGCCGTTGTCCGCCCCGGGCTCTTCAGTCTGGTGAGGCCCGCCGAGTCCGGTCACGCGCTGCAGGTGCCCGATGGCATGGTCAAGTTTGCCAACGCGGACGAGGTGGCGCGGATCGCCTCGGAGCATGCTGCCAGCCCGAACGCCACTGCCGACGAGATTGCCAGTCGGCTCGACGATTGGCGGTCCCGCGGATTCGGTCGCTGGCTGTTATTCATCGCGGGAGTCGGCATCTTCTGCGGATGCGTCGGCAAGAGTGCTCAATTCCCTCTGTTCGTCTGGTTGCCCGATGCCATGGAAGGGCCCACGCCGGTCTCGGCGCTCGTGCACTCCGCGACCATGGTGGCGGCGGGCGTCTATCTGGTGGGCCGGTTCTACCCCGTGCTCACGCCCGAGGTGCTTCTCGTGATTGCGGTGACCGGTGGCATCACGCTGTTCATCGCCGCCACGATCGCCCTGGTCGCCAACGACATCAAGCGGGTGCTCGCCTATTCCACCGTGAGCCAACTGGGCTACATGATGCTGGCACTGGGCGTCGGCGGCTGGTCGGCCGGGCTATTTCACCTCGTAACCCACGCCTTCTTCAAGAGTCTGCTCTTTCTCTGCTCGGGCTCGGTGATCCATGCCTGCCACACCAACGACATGCGGAAGATGGGCGGCCTTGCCAGAGTCATGCCGTGGACCGCGGGCACGATGCTCGTAGGCTGCCTTGCCATCATCGGTGCCGGGATTCCGTTTGTGATCGGCCTCTCCGGCTACTACTCGAAGGACGCGATCCTGGCGCAGGCACTCTCCTTTTCCCAGGCCAACCCGTCGTGGTGGATTCTTTATTACGCGGTGGCCGGCGGCGCCTTCTTGACGGCCTTCTACATGTTTCGCCTCTGGTTCATGACATTCGCAGGCAGCCCGCGGGATCATCACATCGCCGACCATGCCCATGAATCACCGCAGGTGATGGTCGCCCCGCTCGTCGTGCTGGCAGTGTTGGCAGTCGTGGCCGGTTGGACCCTTCCCGGTGGCTTTGGCCTCGCCAATCTCCTCGAGCAGGCTCGGCCTGCCGGTACGGATGCGACGACCACGGGCACGTTTCTCTTTGGCACCCTGACCGTGCCGGCGGAGCATGAGAGCCACGTGGGGGCCATCCACGTCACGGCAACGCTGACCGCCTTCACCACGGCGGCCGCAGGCGTTCTCCTGGCGGCAGCGATGTATTGGTGGCGGATCATCTCGCCCGGGGTTGTGGCGGCGATGTTCCGGCCGATTCACACGTTCCTCGCCAATCGCTGGTATTTCGACGAACTCTACAATGCGATCTTCGTGCAGCCCGCGTTCGCCGTCGCCAGCCTGGCGAGCGGAACCGACCGCGGCGTGATCGACCGCTTCCTCGACGGCGTGGCCTGGTCGGCCCGACAGATAGCCGGCCTGGATACCTGGATCGACCGCAACCTTGTCGATGGTCTGGTCAATGCCACGGCAACGGCCACCTGGAACGTCGGTCTGGAATTGAAAAAACTGCAGACCGGCCGCCTTCGGCAGTATGTGATGTTCATCGTGGTCGGCACGGTGGCCCTGTTCGTGCTGGCCAGCATGCTCTTCCGGGCGACGCTCGCCGGCTGACCACAGCCCTGTTTTTCGTTTTCGCCAGTTTTTGCAGCCAGTTTCACACATCCCATTTCGATTCCGCGCACGCCTCGCCTCAGTCCGCATCAGTCCCCCACGCTCCCCTGACGGATTTTTTCATGTCTCCCATCGACACAGTCGCGCAGCCCGCCCTCTGGCCCCTCTCGGCCATCGTCTTTCTGCCCGCTCTGGTCGCAGCGTTTCTCTCGCTGCCCATCGTGCCGAAGGCCCGCGAGGACTTCATCCGCTGGACCACTCTCCTCACAACCGCCGTTGTCTTTGTGCTGTCGCTGTGGATGGCCGTGCCAGCGCTGTTTGGCCCCGCTGGGCCCGCCCAGTTTCGGCTCGGCGACCCTTCCATGCAGGCGGTTGTAAAGCTCCCCTGGATCGAGGCGTTTGGGATCGAATACCTGCTGGGGGTGGACGGCATCAGCCTGCCGCTGGTGGTGCTGACCACGTTCCTCTCGATGATGGCCGCGGCCGCGAGCTGGCCGATCACCAAGCACGTCAAGGCCTACCATGTTCTGTTTCTGTTGCTCGTCACCGGCATGCTCGGGGTCTTTGTGTCGCTCGACTTCTTCCTCTTCTACGTCTTCTGGGAGGTGATGCTCCTGCCGATGTACTTCCTGATCGGCATCTGGGGCGGTCCACGTCGCGAGTATGCGGCCATCAAGTTCTTCCTCTACACGCTCTTGGGGAGCGTGCTGATGCTGCTGGCGATCCTGATGCTCTACTTCACGAGCGATCTGCGACTGCTGTCGAACGAGCAACTCGTCGCCTCGCATGTTGTGAGCCCGGGCCTCGATGCGGCGGCCAAGACCGCCGCCTTCGAGGGCATCCGCGCGGCCGACCGTCCGCTGCATACGTTCAACATCCTGGCGCTCTCGCAGATCGGCCAGCTGCCCAATTCCCCGTTTGCGGCGGCCGAGGTCTGGGGCATGAGCCTGGAAACATGGGCCTTCCTGCTGCTGCTGATCGGCTTCGTGATCAAGGTGCCCGTGGTGCCTGTGCACACCTGGCTTCCCGATGCCCACGTCGAGGCCCCGACCCCCATCTCGATGATCCTTGCCGGGGTGCTGCTCAAACTCGGTGGCTACGGCATCCTGCGAATCTGCTACCCGATCTGCCCTGGGGCCGGACTCTCGCTGGCATGGCTCGTTTGCGGCCTGGGGGTGATCTCCATGGTCTACGGGGCGTTTGCGGCGCTCGCCCAGAAGGACTTCAAGCGGATGGTGGCTTACAGCTCCGTGAGCCACATGGGCTACGTGATGCTGGGCCTCGGCGTCTGGAGCGCCGTGGCCGGTCATGAGTATCGCTGGGATGCCTGGGCGCAGGGTGTCAACGGAGCCATGTTCCAGATGCTCGCTCATGGAATCAGTTCGGCAGGCATGTTTTTCATGGTGGGCGTTCTGTATGACCGGGTGCATCACCGCAATCTCGAGGAATTTGGCGGCATCTTCGGCCGGATGCCGGTCTACAGCGGGCTGGCGATTGCCCTGTTCTTCGCCGGTCTGGGCCTGCCGGGGCTCTGCGGCTTCATCGGCGAGGTGCTCGTAACGCTCTCGGCATGGAACTACAGCCGTGGACTCGCCGCCATTTCGGCATTCACGGTGATTCTCACCGCCGCGTATATCCTTTGGGCCATCCAGCGGGTCTACCTCGGGGCCGAATACAAGGGGCCGCACGGAGACGACCTCACGCCCATCACGCCGCGTGAACTGGCGATCGCCACACCGCTGGTCTTCCTCGCGATTCTGTTCGGCGTCGCCCCGCAGATCCTCTTCAATTACGTCACCCCGACCGTCAATCGGCAGGTGGAGACGCTGGCAAACTGGACGCGGGTCGTCCACGATGCAGCCGCGGCACCCGCGGTGGCCGCGCTGCCACAACCCGGTGCGGCTGGTCAGCCAGCCCGCTAGCCGCCCCGTCACAGCAAAGGAAACCAGATCGTGAACCTCGGCTCGCTCATCACAGGCTCGCTCAACGACACTCTCGCGGTGTCGCTGCCCCTGTTTCGCACCGAGCTCTGTCTCGCAGCCACGATCGTGCTCGTGCTGCTCTGCAGAATGCTGCCGGTATTGCGGCGATTGGATGCGGCGCTCGTGGCGCTTGGGGGTGTCTGCTTTGCCTTGTGGTTTGCCTGGAACGACCTGCGGGGAATTCCGGCGGGCGGCCTGTCGGGTGGCCTCATGAAGACTGGTATCATGCGGCAGGAACTGTTCGGTGGGCTGCTCATGTTCGACTCGCTGACCGCCTACATCCGATTTCTGTTGATGGGCTTCCTTGCGATCTACATTCCGTTCACGAAGGTGTCGGGCATCCCGGACCACGAGGACGGCGCCGATTTCTACACGCTCATCCTCGGGGCGACGCTCGGCATGTGCCTCATGGCTTCGGCGAATCATCTGCTGATGGTCTTCATGGCGGTGGAGATGGCGAGCGTTCCCTCCTACGCCCTGGCCGGCCTGCTCAAGGGACGCAAGGCGAGCTCCGAGGCGGCGCTCAAGTATGCGGTCTATGGAGCGGGGGCCGCAGGCATCATGCTCTATGGCATCAGTCTGTTGGGCGGTCTGCTGGGCACCTGCCACCTGCCGAGCATGGCAGCGGAGCTGGCGAGGGTCGTGGATGCAGGCCCGGCCAGCGGCAACATCATGGTGCTTGCGCTCGGGGGCCTGATGCTCGCGGTTGGCCTGGCGTTCAAGCTCTCGGCGGTGCCGTTCCACTTCTGGTGCCCCGACGTGTTTGAGGGGGCGGCGGCCGAGATCGGCGGCTTTCTCTCCGTTGCCAGCAAGACCGCAGCCGTGGCCCTGCTGCTGCGGGTCTGCTTCGGGCTCGGGGTCGCCGAGACCGGGGGCGGGTCCGTGGCAGCGATCGGCGCCACGTTTGCCGGGACAGATGTCCTGTCCCTGGCATCCACACGTCACTTTATGGTCTTTCTGGTCGGGCTGATGGCGGCGGTCACCTGCACGCTTGGAAATCTTGCGGCGTATGGTCAGACGAACATGAAACGGCTGCTGGCGTATTCGACGATCGCCCACGCCGGCTACCTGATGATGGCGGTCGCGGCCGCGGTGGCGATGGTGGGCGTTGATCCGGCTGGCGCCCGCGACGCCGTCAGTGCCGTCGCCTTCTATCTCGGCACCTATCTGTTCATGAATCTCGGAGCCTTTGCGATCGTGGCGTTGCTTCGCAACCAACTTCGCAGCGAGGAGATCGAGTCCTATGCCGGGCTCGTGCGATCGAGCCCCGGCATTGTTGTCGCCACAGCGATCGTGCTGGTGAGCCTGATCGGCCTGCCCCCCTTGGCCGGCTTTGTGGCCAAGTTCCTTGTGTTCTCCTCGCTGGTCCAGGCGATCGTCGCCGGTGCCGAACGGCCGCTGATGCTCGTGCTGCTCGTGGTTGGCGGATTCAACACGGTGATCAGCCTGTTTTACTACCTGCGGGTGCTCAAAGTGATGACCTTCGATCCTCCGCCGAGCGACCGCGTAGGGGGTGAGTTTTCGCTGGTGTCGCTGCCCGGTGCGGTAGTCACGGCGCTCGTCGTGCCCGTCGTCGTGCTCGGCGTGTTCTGGTCGGGTTTATATGCCTGTGCACAACTGGCGGGCACCTTCGCATCCTGACCGGAATTGAAACATGCCCTCTATCGATCCCCTCTGCCGACTGCTCAACGTCCTCCAGCCATCCTTGGCGATGTATCTGGCCGACTCCGGAATTTGGAGCTATCCGGGCCGGGAATCGATCAAGCTCGCGCTGGCTGATCTTGTCGGCGATCACAGAAGCCTGATCGAGCGTGCCGCCGTGGCGGTTGAGGACCGCGGCATGACCGTTCCCTCGTCGACCTATCCAATCGGCTTCACCGGTTGCCACGACGTCGACATGCGGTCGCTGCTGCCGCGGGTCGTCTCGGGACTGCGGGGCCAGATGGCCGCGATCGATACAATCAGCGAATCGATCGCCGGCGATGCCTTCGCGGCGGATCTGGCCCGGGAGGCAAAGGCCACGACGCTCGGGCACATCGGCGTGCTGGAGCAGGTGGCCGCGTCGGCGTCCTGATCCGCCTGTCCGATCGGCATACCCAGTCCATGGAATATTTCGACAGCCACTGCCATCTCGATCCGATGCGGTATGGGGACGATCTGGCCCCGGTCATCGCCCGGGCGCGGGCTGCAGGCGTGGTCGGCATGGCGTTGATCGGCACCAGGGCCTCTGACAGCGAGGCCGGTGCGGAACTGGCGGCGCGTGAATCCGGCCTCGTGGCTGCCGCCGGAATCCACCCGAACGACGTGGCGGCGATCGAACCTGACGAATGGGATCGCATTACCCGGCTGGTTGTCTCCGGCCGGGTGGCGGCGATCGGCGAAACCGGGCTCGACTGGTATCGCGACTCCGCGGCCCGGGAAATCCAGCGGGAGTTCTTCGACCGCCACATCAGGCTGGCCCAGAGCCTTGGGCTGCCACTGATCGTCCACACCCGCGAGAGCATCCGCGATACGCTCGACACGCTCAGTCAGGCCATGGCCCGTGGCCCGCTGGGCGTTGTGCTGCACTCGTTTACGGGCACCTTGGCGGAGGCCGAGGAGGCAGTGTCGCTGGGCTGCTGCCTGGGCTTTGCCGGCATGGTGACCTTTCGCTCGGCGGCCAACCTGCGGGAAGTGGCTGCGATCGTGCCCGCGGATCGTCTGTTGATCGAGACGGACAGTCCGTTTCTCTCCCCGGAGCCGCTGCGTGGCAAGCGGAATGAGCCGTCGCATGTCGTGCATACGGCCCGCTGTCTCGCGATCGCCCGGGGCGTTCCGCTGGAGCGACTGGCTGCCGAGACCACCGCCAACGCGCGACGGGTTTTTCTCCGCCGTTGACCGCGTTACCATGCCTCTGTTCGGATTGCCACGGTCCGGATTGCCTTCGTCCGGATTGCCTTCGTCCGGATTGCCTCGGCCACGACCCAGTCAGGAGACCTGTCCATGGTTCGCACCCCCAGCACAATGCTGCCACTCGGGACGCCGGCTCCCGATTTCGAACTGCCCAACGTCGATGGCCAGGTGGTGAGTCTGGCCGACGCTGCCGGCCCACGTGGCACCCTGGTGATGTTCATCTGCAATCATTGCCCGTTTGTGAAGCACGTCGCCGACCACCTGGCTGCGCTCGCCCGTGACATCCTGCCGCGGGGCATCGGCTGTGTGGCCATCAGCTCCAACGACGTTTCGGGCCATCCCGCCGACTCACCGGAGCAGATGGTCCGCGAGGCAGAGGATCGGGGCTATCTGTTCCCCTATCTCTACGACGAAACCCAGGACGTGGCCAAGCTGTACCGGGCGGCATGCACCCCGGATTTCTATCTCTTCGACGCCGATCACAAACTTGTCTATCGGGGCCAGCTCGATGCAAGCCGGCCCGGCAACGACATTCCCGTGACAGGGGACGATCTGCGGCGGGCGATCGACGCCCTGCTCGCCGGCCGGCCGGCTTTGGCCGATCAGCGGCCGAGCATCGGCTGCAACATCAAGTGGAAGTCGGGCCAAGAGCCGGACTACTTTCACGCCTGATTGCGCTCCTCAACACCACGCCAGCCGACCACGCCTGCCCACCACACCCGACTAGCGGGCCGGTTTTTCCGGAGGCCGAGCCGGGCCGTTGCTGCCGCGGCCAGCGAACTTGCCGATGTCCTGGGCGTCGCCTGGTTCGAGCCGTGAGGCCCGCATGTTTTCCCGCTGGATCGCCTCGTAGACCTCTTGGCGGTGCACAGGAATCTCGGTCGGAGCATTGATGCCCAGACGGACCTTGTCTCCCCTGATGTCCACGATCGTGACCACAATGGTGTCACCGATCATGATGCTTTCGTCACGTTGTCTGGAGAGCACGAGCATCGCTGGTTCCTTCCTGATCCTGTCGTAGTGCCGACGATCCTCTGTCGGCTGCTATCGATATTATGCACTCTTTTTGAGTGGCTGTTGGGTGGGGGAGAGTTCGTATTGCATGGAAAGTTCACCGCTGGCAACGACCTGACGGCCCGTGCGGGCTTCAAGGTTGATGACGATCGGCGCTTTCAGATTGAGCGTGAGTCCTGTGGCGGTTTTTCCGACGACGACCACCACCTGAGCCTGCCGCATGTCTGCGAGGGCCAGCGGGGTGAGTTCACTGCGTGGAATGCGAACCTGATAGTCGGGAACGAACCGGCGCGGGCTGACCACGGCGAGCGCAACGTCGCCGCGTGTCGTGCTCTGCAGCCAGCCAAGGGCGTCGTTGTCGGAGTCGGCGAGCAGGGCCCAGTCCCGGCAATCCTCGAGCCCTGGAAGTCCGCTGGGGAAGTGGAGGATGTCTGCCTGTTCGACATCGATCCGTCCAAACCTGATGGTGGTGATCCGCATGGGTACTGGCACTCCTTCGCCTCGAACTTCCGGAACATCTCGAACATCTTGAAAAATCGTCGGCGAACACTCGACCGTCCGATTCCCGTCTGCAGTGGAGAGATCGGCAGTTCGGGCGGTTGGGGTTGAAGAAATGGGCTTGGATAAAAAAGAGGGATGCGGAAGACGTTGCGGGGAAAGGGCTTGACGCCGATTGCGTGGCCGTGCGGGCCTGGGCTGCTTTGGGGCGGCCCGGTTGCAGATTCGGTAAATCTGTCACAATCTGCAGACCTTCCGGGGAGATCATGGCCATGTTTCGCTCAATTCATCTGCTCGCTGCCGTCGGCATGCTTGCCGCCGCCGGCTGCCTGTCGGGCAGCTACGACGAGGGTTTCAAGACCAGCCTCGAACGCTACCGGGGGGATAGCGAGTTTCAGCGGCTCCACAAGGAACCGAAGGACGTGGCCGACGGACGGCTGACGCTCCGCGTTCCCAAGCGGCTCAAGGAGGAGGGAAAGCCGCCCCCGGAGGGTCGCCTCTGCTTCCTTAAGGATTTCCCGGGTTTCTGCATCACCTACAACACCGAGATCAAGAAGACCGAGACCAAGACCGAGACCAAGGAGACCGAGACCAAGGAGGAAGTCGCCGAGGCCCAGCGACCGGCGGTGTTGTCGGTGGGCGTCGTCCTGGACAACGAGAGCGCGGTTGAAGACGTCAAAAAGCGCATCCTGGATCAGGTTCGAAAGGAGAAGGACTTCGCAAAGGAATCGTGGGTCGCGGCCCCGGAGGCCGCGACCGCCGGGCCGGCCTGGTCGGTGCTCAAGCTCAGTGGTCAGCAGCCTTTCAGCGCG
>JBIIFB010000160.1:0-9122 GCA_044237545.1 Pirellulales bacterium | reverse complement strand
AACCCGACCGACGCAACGGCAGCGTTGGCCGTTCGTCCGACCGCCAGGCACGAGCGCCAAACGCTATCGCCAGACTGTCAGCACCGCGTCGAAGAGATCGTGCAGCGCACGGGCGATGCGGGAATCGCTGCCGAGTTCCTGCCCCAGGCGCACGAGCACCAATGTCTGAATCGCCCCATTCCAGCTCAACTGTCCCCTGTTCGCATATCGCATGTCGTCCTCCATGACGCCCCGCCGTCGTATGCCTTCCCCTGCACAGGCCGGCTGTCCAGAACGGCTGTCCAGAACGGCTGTCCAGAACGGCTGTCCAAGCCGGTGGGATCATACGGGGGGCATCAAGCCGCGGCCGGCAAACTGAACACGAACAAATACAAGGGCCACCATGCCGCGGATTCCCGCAAGAAAACCGGGGTGGCAGGCCACGGGCCATGCTCCGCCGGGCTCTGGACAGTTGGGAACACGCTAGCCGCCGCGTGCCCGGCCACCCTCATGACGCCAGCCGGCTCAGTATGAGGGAGGCATTGTGGCCCCCGAAGCCAAAATTATTGGACATCGTCACATTGATTGTGGCCTCGCGTGCGAACCGTGGCGTGTAGTCGAGGTCGCAGTCGGCATCGGGGGTGTCGAGGTTGATGGTGGGGGCGATCACGCCCCGGGCGAGCGTCATCGCGCAGACGACCAGTTCGATACCACCACTGGCACCGAGGGTATGGCCCAGCTGGCTTTTCGTGCTGGAGAGCGCGAGCCGTTTTGCATGGCTGCCGAAAACGCGTTTGACGGCCGCGGTCTCAGCCTTGTCGCCAAGCAGCGTGCTCGTGCCGTGGGCGTTGATGTAGTGGATGGCTTCGGGATCGAGGCCGGCATCACGGAGAGCGAGCGTCATTGCACGGGAGGCTCCCAGCCCTTCGTCGTCGGGTTGCGTGATGTGACCGGCGTCGCCACTGGCGCCATACCCCTTGAGTTCACCGTAGATGTGGGCTCCGCGTCGACGGGCGTGCTCCAGTTCCTCGAGCACCACGACGCCGGCCCCCTCGGCGAGGACGAACCCGTCCCGGTCGGCGTCGAACGGCCTGCTGGCCTGCTGCGGAGCATCTCCGCGGAACGAGAGTGCCCGCATGTTTTGAAAGCCCGCCAGGCCCATCGGGGTCAGGGCCGCTTCACTGCCACCGGTGACCATCACGTCGGCATCGCCGTATTGGATGGAACGTAGTGCGCTGCCGATGGAGTTGGCGGCGCTAGCACAGGCCGTTGCAGCGGCGATGATCGGGCCCTTGGCACCCAGCAGTGTCGAGACATGGCCGCTGGCGGTGTTCAACAGCAGTTTGGGAATAAAAAACGGGGAGACCTTATCCACTCCCTTTGTCAGCAGCCGTTCGTGCTGAGTCTCAAACTCGTTGAGACCGCCAATCCCAGAGCCGATCGCCACGCCGCAGCGGTAGGGATCCTCCCCCGCAAACTCGATGCCGGAATCAGCGACGGCGTCGATGGAGGAAGCGATCGCGAACTGACAGAATCGGTCGAGACGACGGATTTCCTTGGCGTTGGCAATATTTTCCTGTTCCGGGTTCCAGGGCACCTCCCCGCCGAACTGGACACGAAAACCTGAAACATCAAAGAGCGTGACGGGCCCAACGCCACTGTCGCCGCGAACAAGCCGATCCCAGAAGCCACCGACCTCCCTGCCCAGAGAGGTGACAACACCCAAACCCGTCACCACAGCCCGCCGCTTCATGCGTTTTCCGTCGAGAATGACCTGAGCCTGCAACGCCGATCGAGGGCGGTCAGGCCGAAAATAGAGTTGTGACTGCCTAGCCTAGCCCCGACAAACCACCTCGGGACAAGCCACCTCGGGAGACACCGAATCAACTGCGGAACAAGTCTTCCAACTGCGAGTGCGGGCCGTTGTCTGAGAGGGGGGCCTGTTTCTGGATCGCTTTGTTAGGACTGCTTCGGAGCCGGCTTTGCCTTCTCCTGCTTCGGCTTCTTGTTCTTCTTGTCGTTTTTCTGAGAGTTATTGCCTTTTCCCATGGTGGAAATCCTCGCGACAGGTAGGGAAGCTTCGAATCCTCAAAAAGCTTAGCGACCGCCAGCGGTTTTCAGCAACCTGTTTTCAGGGGCCTTTTTTGAGCCGCAGGCCGTTTTCTGAGATGAGGCCAGGCTCCCGGGGGGGGCCTGCGGTCGGATGGTCGAGACTCTGTGCCGCATCGCGAAGAATCGTCAGATCGGATATCCTCCGCTGGCGTTTTCATGCGTTCTCCACCAGCAAGCGAGCTCCCATGTCTGATTTTCTTTCAGAGACCGAAGGCTGTGATCTGCTCTCCCGATTGTTCAGAATGCGGGGTTACTCGATCACCCGGAACCAGCAGTTTCGCGAATACGGCGTTGAGTTCCATGTTGACGGTTGGGATGCGAAAGCCCGCGTCGGGTTCGAATTTCTGTCTAGCGAGGACGATGACCACGACGATCTGTCGCTTGACGAGTTTCAGGCACTGTCGGCAGCGCAGCTGCGGGGTGAACTGTCGCTGTTCATCATTGACGAGGTCGAACCGCTGTCGGCCGCCGATCTTGCGGCGTCAGCCAACGAGTTTCTCGACGAAGTGGCGGCGGCCGTGCGTGCCCGGCGGGAGGGTAGCCCTGTGAAAAAGAAGGCGGCCGCAAAAAAGCTTCCGGCCAAGAAGGCGGATGTCAAAAAGGTTGCGGTCAAGCAGGCTGTGGCCAAGAAGCCGGTAGCGAAGAAGCCGGTAGCGAAGAAGCCGGTAGCGAAGAAGCCGGTAGCGAAGAAGCCGGTAGCCAAGAAGGCGGCTGACGCAGTCCGGAAATCAGAGGCCCAGAGCAGGTTGGTTTCCAAGAAGGCTGTTCAGAAAAAGTCGGTCAAGCAAAAGTCGGCTCCGAGCCGGGCCGGAAAAAAGCGTTGATCGGCGGCCAGAACCGGTTGATCGGCGGCCGAAACCGGTGGCGGGGGTCGCTGCCGGCACGACGGTATCATCTTCGAACTTCGGGCCCTTCCTCCGCTGAGCTGTCTGCCAATGGATTTTCCGGACCTCGCCCCGTGGTTCAACAACGTATCCGATGACTACGTTGAAGTCGTTTCGGCAGACGTCGACGTCGCCTACGACGAGTAGCGGCCGCCCTCGCGGGCGAACGGCATTGAAGGGCCGATGCGTTTCATGACGACCGCGGCGTTGTGCCCACCAAAGGCGAACGACTGCGTGATGGCTGTTTCGATCGCACAGGGGCCGGTCTCGCGAACAAATCGCAGATCGCGGATCGGCTGTTCCAGGTTCCGACACGCATGGGTCGTCTGGTGTGCCAGCGACAGGGCCGTGACCGCCGCCTCGATGCCGCCGCTGGCGCCGATGCAGTGGCCTGTCAACGACTTTGTGGCGTTGACGAGCGGCCGTCGCCCGAATAGCCGTTCAATGACCGCCGACTCGATCTCATCGTTCACGGCCGTGCCGGTCCCGTGAGCGTTGACGTAGTCGATATCGCCCGGCACGCAGCCGGCGTCCTGCAGGGCAGCGGCGAGCATGGCAGCGATCTGCGTGCCGGAAGAATCCATCGACATGATGCTGTGGGCGTCGAAAGTCTCCGCGTAGCCGGTGATCTCGGCATAGGGCCGCGCTCCCCGCCGACAGGCGGCCTCGGCCTCCTCGCAGACCAGCACCGCGGCCCCGCCCTCGGCAAAGAGGAAGCCGGTGCGGTCGCGATCGAAGGGACGGTTGGCCCGGTGCAGGTCGGCACCGGCCGAGGCAAGGGTGCGGGCGATGTCAAACCCACGAAAGATACCGCCGTAGGGATCGCCGAGATACTCCGCGCCCCCGCACAAGGCGACATCGACCTCGCCGCCGGCGATGGCGCGGAAGGCGTGCCCTACCGCCACCGTGCCCGCCGCGCAGGCCTGGGAAAATGTCAGGTTCGGGCCGGTGAGCGACCAACGGATTCCCGCGAGCGCCGAGACGGCGTTGGGCATCATCGACGGCACGGCGTAGGGGTTGAAGCGGTGCGGCATCGGCGGCAACATCGCCACATCGTCGACGCCGTTCACCAGCGGGGTGAGGATGTGATTGGCGAAGTTGCCCATGAACGTGGTGATGCCCCCCACACCCGTTCCCATAAAGACACCGCAGCGGTGCGGGGCCGGTCCCTCGAGTCGAAACGTGTTTTTCTTGGCATCGGTGATCGACGTGCCGATCCCCGCGTCGCGAAGCGCCTCGGCCGAGGCCGCGATCGACAGCATGCCACTGGGGTCGAGTTGCATCTGCTCGATCCTGCCAATGCCGCGGGCAGGCCAGTCGAGGGGGGGCAGGGGGGCCCATATCGTCGACGTCGTTTGTGTGTAGCGCTGCCAAGCCTCAGGCACGGGAGCCACCGATGCCCGCCCGTCTAACAAGGCAGACCAGCACTCATCAACCGAACCGCCCAACGGCGAGATCATGCCGATGCCGGTGACGACCACCCGCCGGCGACTCATGCCAGGGCTTTTTCGTCAACCCGACGGCTGATGTAGGAAACAACATCCCCGACCGTCACCAGAGCCTTGGCGTCGGCGTCGTTGATGGCTCCACCGAACTCATCTTCGAGGGCCATGACCAGAGAGACAGAGTCGAGCGAATCCGCACCGAGATCCTCGCGAAACCGGCGGTCGCTTCCCAACTCGCCTGCGTCGACCTTCAAAACGTCGATGATGGTGTTTTCAACCCGTGATTTGATGCCAACGTCAGCCATGCGCGAGTTCCTTCGACCGTCTCTTCAGAGTCCTTCGGGGCCGGATTTTTTCTCGGCCAAACCTCTATCCTGCCCCGGTACCGGTCGCACCGTCAAGGGGCCACGCCGGGGGGAGTGTTTGCGCAGCCGGTTTCACCCTGTTCTGCTACTGTATGGAGTCGCGGCAAGGATTCCCGCGAAACCGTTGCCATTCCAAATTTTCGAAAGAGAGAGATGCGTGCGTCAGCCCCCC
This sequence comes from Pirellulales bacterium, assembly GCA_044237545.1. Classification (GTDB taxonomy): domain Bacteria; phylum Planctomycetota; class Planctomycetia; order Pirellulales; family UBA1268; genus CAMCQY01. The sequence goes on along the minus strand of JBIIFB010000160.1, from coordinate 4,165 downwards.
AGTGATAGACCGGTGGTTCGGATTGCGTCGGTCGGCATCGCCAATCCGCCGGTCAGCGTCACGCAGACGCGATGCATGGAACTCGTGCGGACGCTCTACAGCGACGTGCTGACGGACCGCAGCATGGACGTGCTCGAGAAGGTGTTTTCGCATCCCAGCATTCTGAAGCGGTACCTCTCCTTCGAGAATGAACTCGAAGTCGTCTCCCTGACCAACGAAGACCCGGATCGGCGGATGGAACGCTTCACCCGCTGGTCGACCGAACTCTCGCATCAGGCCGCTCTGGCGGCCCTCGGCCAGGCCGGGGCATCGGCGGCCGACATTCGCGAACTCGTCGTCAACACATGCACCGGCTACATCTGTCCCGGTGTTTCGACCTACCTGCTCGAGGCGATGAAACTCGACGGTGGTGTGCGGGTGTTCGACGCCGTGGGGAGCGGGTGCGGCGGGGCATTGCCGAATATCGATCTGGCAACGCATTCCCTGCATGCGAACCCGGATGGGATCGTGCTCTCGATCGCCGTCGAGGTGTGCACCGCCACCTACCAGATGGATAACGACATGAGCCTGCTGATCTCCAATGCCATCTTCGGCGACGGCGCGGCTGCCGCGGTGCTCTGGACACGTCCGGAGGGGCTGCGGGTCATCGACTCCGCAGGCTGCATCGACACGTCGTTCCGGGAAGACGTGCGGTATGTCTACAAGCAGGGAAAGCTCCACAATAAATTGTCGGTCCAACTTCCCAAGGTGGTGCGGGCCGTGGTGCCACCGCTGATCGACAAACTCCTGGCCCGCAACGGGCTCACCCGCGGTGACATCCAGCATTGGGCGATTCATCCCGGTGGAGACAGGATGGTGGCGGCACTCGAGGAGTCGCTGGAATTGACCGAAGAACAGATGGCGCCGACTCGTCAAGTGCTGGAGGAATACGGCAATATGTCGTCGCCCACCGTGCTCTTCATCCTCAAAAACCTCATGGAGCGGGGCATCCAACCCGGTGAGAAGGTGCTCATGACGGCCTACGGCGCCGGTATGTCGGCATATGCCTGCCTCCTCGAGGCGTGATGGCCTTGCATAGCCGCTGGCCGCCGGATTCAGTGACAGCAGGTTTTCGGAACAGCCGGTTTTCGTAAGATCAGCGAGAGACGACGCGTAGATATGGATGTCTTGGTGCGGCATCAGGCCGGCGACGGGCGACGGCACAACGAAGTCCGGCGACGAAGACCGGTCGGTACGAAGGTTCGATTCATCAGGGAGGCAGTCATGCCGGGATGCATGCAGTGGTTCAAGGACCGGGCGGGGCGGAGCGGGGCATGCGCCGTGATCGCATTAGCTCTCTCCACCGTAACGGTCGCCATGGTCGCAGGAACGCTGGCCCCGGTGCGTTGCGAGGCGGCGTCCTTTTCCCCGAGTGAGAAACTGCTGCCGGAATCGACTCGCGTCTGGGTGAGCGTGGCGGATCCGCAGGCACTGCGGAAGCGATTCGAGCGATCGTCGCTGGGCGGACTTGTGTTCGATCCGCTGATGAGCACGTTTTTGGATGGCCTTCGCCAGCAGGGCAGGGCATCGGCAGACCCATTGCGTGGCACCCTCGAGATCACCTTCGAAGAAGTCGAGCAAATCGCCGGAGGGGAGATCTGCCTGGCGGTGATCGAACGCCCCGACGGTCTGCTGGCGACCGTCGCGCTCATCGACACCAGCGGCCATGAGAACGCGGTGCAACCCGTTGTGGATGCTTTGCTTGAGCGGGTGGCCGCCAAGGGGGGCAAGGCCCTCGCAACGCCGCCGCGGAATACGGCTCTCATCAAAGCCTTCATGATTCCTGTCGCTGCGGCTGACGCGGGCAAGGCCGCCCCGGCTGGCGACGCCAAAGGCGCCCCGGCCGGCGAAGCCAGAGGCATTCCGGCCGGCGAAAACAAGGGCGGTACAGCCGGCGGTCAAGTCACTTCAAGGCAACTGGCTGTTCGCGTCACGCCTGGAATACTGATCATCGGAGACGGATACGACGCCGTGTCCGATGTGGCTGCAACGCTCGATACTACGAGCGGCACCACGCTGGCCGCAGGAACCCCCGCCGGTTCGTTGGCGTCGTTGCCGGCCTTTGCCAAGGTGGCCGAACGCTGCGCGACGGGCGTGCCCGCCACCGCCGCGACGGTCCGTTGGTTTCTCGATCCGCTGGCCTATCTGGCAGCCGACCGGCGAACCCATCCACCGAAGAAAAACCGGAAGGGGCCCGATTACGTCGCCATCCTGAGGCGGCAGGGATTCGATGCCGTGAGCGGTGTCGGCGGATGTCTGTTTTTTGGAGAAGGCGATGTCGATCTGCGGCACAACACGCTGATCCATGCCCCGCCGCAGAACGGTCGGCCCGCCGATGGGCCGGGCCGATTCCAGAAAGCCGCCCGCATGCTCTGCTTTCCAAACGTCGCCGATCTGAGTCCGGCGGCCTGGGTGCCCGGGAGTGCCGCATCATGGACGTCGTTCCAATGGGATATCGCCAATGCATTCGACTCGATGCAACCCCTCGTGGATGACATCGTCGGCGAGGAGGGCGTCTTTGATGACGTCATCGCGAGTCTCAAGGAGGATCCGGATGGTCCGCAGATCGATGTTCGCGGTGATCTGATCCGGCATCTGGGTGGCCGCTGCGTGGTGGCGAGCGATCATGAGACACCCCTCGAACCGGACTGCGAGCGGATGCTGATCGCGCTGGAAACCCGCGACGCTGAAGCCGTGGCAGCGATTCTCGCCAAGGGGATGACGAGCGAGGCAGGCGTCCGCAGGGTCGACTCCGGAGGCAATGTGATCTGGGAGACGATCAAGCCCACAGCGGTTCAAGGGCCCGCCCCGGGGGCCGAGGGTGATGATGCCGCCGACGATGCCGCCGACGATGCCGCCGTCCGGCGGCGGGCACGGCAGCGGGAACGCCGAGATCAAGACAAAGATTCAGTCTGGCCAAACCTTTCCGTGGCTGTGGCCCATGGCCACGTCTTCGTGGCGTCGCACAGGGATTTTCTCGAACGCGTGCTCGCCAATGGCTCATCGTCTGCAGTCGCCGAGGATGGCAGTTACAAGGCCGTGGCTGCCGAACTCAAGCAGTTGCTCGGGGATGAACGGGCCCTGAGTTCCTTCAACCGTACGGAGCGGCTCGTGCGGCCGGCCTATGAACTCCTCCGTGCCGGCCGGCTGCCGGAGAGCAAGAGCCTCGCGGGTACGCTGCTGACAAGACTCTTCGACAACGATCCCCAGCAGGCCGGCAAGCGGCAGGACGCGGGGCCACGAAAGCAGCAGGTCGATGGCAGTTCGCTGCCAGAATTTGAGCAGATCCGGCAGTATTTCGGCGTGAACGGCATGAGCATGCAGTCGACACCCGATGGCTGGTATTTCGTCGGGGTCGGTCTCTGGAACGGCAAGAAGCCGGCAGCTGCCGGGCCGGAATCTACTCAATGACGGCCATCAAAATGACCGGCGGCTCGCCAGGCTCGGCAGCTGTGGCGGTGGTCGTCGCCATGCTCGTCGGATGCGGGCAAGCGGCCAAGCCGGCGGCTCCGGGAGCCGGGCCGGTCAAGCCGCCCGATGTCACGGTCTGCACCTTCGAAACCCGACAGCTCCCAGACTATCTGGAGGTGACCGGCCGCATCGAGGCCGTGCGGGTAGTCGATATCCGCAGCCGGATCACAGGCTATCTGACGAAAATATTCTTCCGCGACGGTCAGTATGTGAAGACGGGCGAGCAACTCTACGAGATCGACCCCCGCCCCTATGTCGCACAGCTCGCCGAGGCGCAGGGCACCCTCGACAGGCTGCTCGGCGAGCGGCGGTTCGCCGAGGTGCAGGTGGCCCGGTTTGAGAAACTCTCGGCCAAGGGCGCCGCCAGCGTTCAGGAGTTTGAGACCTGGAAGGCGAAGCTCGAGGAGAATACGGGCGGCGTGGCTGCGGCCCGCGGGCAGGTCGAGTTCGCACGGTTGAACGTCGAGTTCTGCACGATCACCTCCCCCATCGACGGCCAGATCGGCCGCACGCAGTTGCAGGTCGGCAACCTCATCAATCAGGACACGACGACGCTCTCAACAGTCGTCTCGATCGACCCGATGCACGTCTACTTCAACGTCGACGAACCGACGCTTGTCCGCGTGCTGAGAACCATGCGTGGGGAGGCCCAGCC
>JBIIFB010000159.1:0-9137 GCA_044237545.1 Pirellulales bacterium | reverse complement strand
GGCGGCTACGGTCGCAGCGAGCTTTTCGAGCCTGGCAGTTCCCTCGGGGAGCGAGTTGTCCTGGACGCCTGCTGCCAGCGTCTCGGCATACTGCCGCACCCAGAACGACCGCTCGCCGGCCTCCGCAGCCTCCACGACCTCACCGAGAAGATTGGCCTGCTCCTCAGCGAACTTCTTGCGGCCGTCGGCGTCGGCACCGCTCAGCTTGGCCTCCAGTTCCCGCAGCCTGACGAGCAGAGGCTTGAGCCGCTCACTCGCCTGGGGGCCCGTGTCAGACTGTTGCGAGGAACTCCCGGGAGGGGTGAAGAACCCGACGGACTCCGCCACTTCCCCCTGTTCGCCAGACACCTGCGGCGCCGCCACCGCCCGCCAGGCATCGCCACACCGCACCAAGGATCCGACGAAGACCTGGCCGTTCCGCGTGCCGTTTTCGACGATCGCCAACACGTTGTCGTAGGCGAGCACGTCGCGGGTAACGCCGTCGCTGCCGGCCGGCAGCGTGCCGGCCGACTGGGGCGTCATCATGGTGCTCCATTTGGCCTCGGGGCCGAGTTGCTTCTGGGCTGCGGCGAGCCGAGCAAATTCAGCGGGGGCAGCAGCGACGCGAGCAGAAAGTTCGACCAATCGCTCCCCCTCGAAGCCGGCCGCCTCGAGTTCGGCCTTGGTGGGCAGAAGACGCTGGAAAGCCGCCGCGTCGCGGGCCTTGATCGCCTCCACCAGTTCCCGACAAACCTCCTCGGGAGAAATCGTCTTCCAGGATTCGATCAGACCGTTTTCGTCCTCATCGATCCCCCAGCGGCTGCCGGCTGAATTGAGCCAACGTGACTGATCGACCTTTGTGTTGTGGTTGGAGTCGATGTCGCGGAACACTTCGACGCCGTCCTTGAAATAGCTCCAGCGGTCGACGACCCGATCGGCGTTGGTGTCGGCAAAGACCCGGAGCATCTCGCCGGTCGGGCCACGCACGACGAATGCCGATGCTCCGGCCGACTTCTCGGTTTTGATCGTGGAGTTTTTTGCCGCATCCCCCTCGGGACGGTCGTAGTCGACGTCCTTTTGGCTCGGCTGCAGGCCGAGAGCGTATTCAACCGTGGGGCCCGCGGCCTCCACAGGAGCCGAAAGGCTCAGCCCCACGACAACGACCGCAGCGCAGCCCGCCCGGCAGCCGGCCGCGAAGCCCGCTTGGCACGACCGCGACACAACCGACACAGGCGATACAAGGGGGGAAAACCGCGGCCGAAAACCACCGTTCAGAAAAGCCTCCGACGCGGCGGCACGATTCCTCGACATGTTCATGTTCCTCTGGGGTTTGAGAGTCTGAACAAGCTAGCCGGAACGCCGCGCTGCGCCTGCCCCATTTTCTAGCCGCGGCAGGCGGCCCCTGCGGCGGCGCACCCCTTTGAAAACGCCCCACCTGCATCTACACTGTCGTCTTGGCGAATTCTCATGCTCCGGCGTGAGGGGCTGCCAGATAATGCCAATACCGCGCGCGTAGCTCAGCTGGTTAGAGCGCTACCCTGATAAGGTAGAGGTCCCAAGTTCGAATCTTGGCGCGCGCACTCTGATCCGACCGACTGCCTGCCGTTGTGGCCAGGGCCATGAGGGCCTGGAACTGCGGCGGTATCCGCTCTCGGGGACGTAGCTCAATTGGGAGAGCACCGCCTTTGCAAGGCGGGGGTTGAGGGTTCGATCCCCTTCGTCTCCACTTTTTAGGCCGTTCGGCGGCCCAGGCCCCAGCAGGTGGCTCTGTGCATGCTCTGCGGATTCAGAGCGACAAGTCATGCCGGTCCATGCCAGTCATGAAAGATCACGTCACAGGGCTGGAACCGCGGGGTGTGCTTGAAGCCACGCTTGCCAGAGACTGCGGCATCGCTGCCATGCCGACTACGATGGAACCGCGGCAGGCCCGGCTCCCAATGGCTCTGACCATTCTGGATGTTGTCGGGCTGAAGACGGTCAACGAACGGGATGGCTTCCTGGCTGGCGATGCGATCCTCCGCGCCGCCGCCGAAAGGCTTCAGAAATCCGCGGGCTCCGCCAGCCTTTTGGCACGGCTTGGGGGGGACGAACTCGTCGCGGTCTTTTACGGTCCCGATGCGGCCCAGCAGGCCGCTCTGGCAGCCCGCGAACTGGGCGACGGGTTAGCACGGCCGCCACTGCGGGCGGCCTCTGTGGCGGTTCTCGACGACGATACACCAGGCCGACTGATTGAGCGCCTCTATGCAACACTGCGTCGTTGCTGAATAATGCCAGGTTCCCACGGTTGCTCTTTCCCCGTGTTCAATCACGCTGTGGGGCTCTGGCTTTGGCTGCGACTCTGGCCAACGCACCCCTTCGTTTCGTGACTTCCTCTTTTTCAAGTGATCTCGTCCACGCTGGCTGTCCTCCGTCCGCCGCCAGTCCTTCTTCCCGCCGCCAGTCCTTCTTCCCGCCGCCAGTCCTTCTTCCCGCCGCCAGTTTTCCCGCCAACAAGTTTTCCCGCCCACAAGCCCTCAAGCACCGGATTCCCCATGTCTTTTGCCAGCGAACCCACGGCCTCCCACTCCCTGTCGGCAGTCGGAGGCACCCGCCGCAAAGACATCCGCAACGTCGCCATCATCGCCCACGTCGACCACGGCAAGACCACCCTCGTCGACTGCCTGCTGCGGCAGAGCGGCCAATTCAGGGCCAGCCAACTCTCCGGCGAGAGGATTCTCGACTCCAATGATCTGGAAAAAGAACGCGGCATCACCATTCTGGCCAAGAACATTGCCGTCGAATGGAAGGGCGTGAAGATCAACCTCATCGACACCCCCGGCCATGCCGACTTCGGCGGTGAGGTGGAGCGGGTGCTCCGCATGGCCGACGGAGCACTCGTGCTCGTCGATGCGGCCGAGGGTCCGATGCCGCAGACGCGGTTCGTGCTCGGCAAGGCCCTCGAGAGCAAACTCCGTCCTGTCGTCGTGGTCAACAAGGTCGATCGGCCCGACGCGCGGCCGCTGGAAGTGCTCGACGAGATTCTCGGGCTGTTCCTCGAACTCGGGGCCGACGACGAACTCGCCGACTTCCCGTTCGTGTATGCGTCGAGCCGCCACGGATTCGCCTCGCACGATCCGGCGGTCAGGGAGGGCACGATGGAAGCGCTCCTCGACCTGGTGCTCGAGAAAATCCCCGGCCCCGTCATCGACGAGACCGCGCCCCTGCAGATGCTCGTCACCACGCTGGGGTGGTCTGACTACGTCGGCAAGATCGCCATCGGCAGACTCGAGTCGGGGAAGCTGATCAAGGGGGGCGCCGTCATTCGCTCAAACGCCGCCGGTGGCCTCGTGCCCGCCAAGGTGGTGGGACTGCAGGTATTCGACAAACTGGGCCGCGTGGACGTCGAGGAGGCGACCGCCGGCGACATCGCCGCCGTCAGCGGGCTGGAGAACGTGGAGATCGGTGACACGATCTGCGCTGTCGAAGACCCGCGTCCGCTGCCCCGGCTCTCCGTCGACGAGCCGACCCTCAGCATGGTGTTTGGCATCAACACCTCGCCGCTGGTGGGCAAGTCGGGCAAGTTTCTCACCACCCGACATCTCCGCGACCGGCTCACCAAAGAGCTGGAACGGAATGTCGCCCTGCGGGTCGATCCGATCCTGGGGACGGAACAGTTCTCCGTGTCGGGCCGAGGCCTGCTACACCTCTCCGTGCTGATCGAAACGATGCGTCGCGAGGGCTACGAACTGTCGATTGGCAAGCCCCGCGTGATCCTTCGCAAGGAGGAAAACAAGACGCTCGAGCCGTTCGAGACCCTCGTCGTGGAGGTGCCTCACGACAAACTCGGCCCCGTCATGGAACTCACCGGTTCGCGGCGAGGGCAACTGGTGCACATGGGCTCACGAGGTGAGTTTGCCCATGCCGTCTTCTCGATCCCCGCCCGGGGGCTGATCGGCCTGCGCACGCGGGTGCTCAACGCCACCCAGGGCACCGCCATCATGCACCACCGCTTCGAGGCCTGGCGTGAACTCGAAGGCGACCTGGCGGGCCGGGCCAATGGCGTGCTCGTCTCCATGCTGCCGGGGAAGGCCGTGGCCTTCGGGCTCGACGGCCTGCAGGAGCGGGCCGATCTGTTCATTGAACCGGGTGACGAGGTCTACGAGGGGATGATCTGCGGTGAGAATGCCCGCAGTGACGACATGGTGGTCAATCCCACCAAGGAGAAAAAACTCACCAACATGCGGGCCAGTGGCAGCGACCGAAACATTCTCCTGAAGCCACCGCGGCGGATGTCGCTGGAGGAGTCGCTCGAATACATCGAGGAGGACGAACTCGTGGAGGTGACGCCGGCCGTTATCCGTTTGCGGAAAATCCTGCTTTCCGAACACGAGCGACGGAAGGTTTCCCGGCAGAAGGCGCCTGTCTGATACGGCTTCCTGATACGGCTTACGCTCCGGGCTTCGCATTCCACGACGGGGCGTCCCATCGCTCATGCTCCGGGCTTGTATGAACCCCTCCCATACAAGCCCTCGGCGTCAGCCGGGGGATCGGGGACTTCACTCCAAACCAGCTTTTAGAGCTCGTAGGTGTGGCCCGGCCTGACAAGCTCCATGGTGGCGATACCAAGCGTTTCAAGCTCAAGGGCTTCGAGCTCCAGCGCGATCTGGTCGGCATAGCGGGCCTTGCGGTGCACGACGATCCAACGGACCGTTCGGGAAAGCGTGTCGGGCAGCTTCCGGATTTCAGCGGCGAAGGTCGCGGGCGAATGGTGCCCCGTGAGAGTGGCCAGACCGGCGAGCGACTGCGGGAATGTGACCTCCAGAAACACCGCCTTGAGCCGGTCGACTGAGGCGAGATGCTGCCAGAAGGCCTCGGTGGGGCCAGTGTCTGACGGAAAGGCCACGACAGACTCGCCGTCGTCCACGATCAGCCCGAGGGTATCGACCCCGTGCGACACCGGCACGGGTGTGATGGTGAGCCCGGCCCGAGTGACCGGCTGAAGGAACTCGATGGCTGTTGTTCGCACAAAGGCGTCGCTCTCACGCGACAGCCCGATGAAATCGGGCCACACGCGGCCATTGAAGAGATCGGCATGTAGAAAGCCGAGCACCTCCTGCGACGCCAGCACCTCGACGCAGTCCGGCCCGGGCTCGTACACATTTTCCAGAAAAATCGGCAGCGTGGCGATGTGATCCATGTGTTCGTGCGTGATGAAGACATGCCTGACCCGCCGCTGCCGCTGCAGATCGCCGAGAATTCCGAGCGAACCGGCGTCGATCGCCACCTCGTCGTTGACGAGAAACGTCACCAGAAACTGTCGATCGGATGGGGGAACACTTGAGTGCAGAAGCTCGACTCGCATGGTGGATTGGCCTCTCGTGCTGGCGTGCTGGCGTGCTGATTGAGTTGGCTGGGGTGGGGCGGGGGACGGCAGTCACAGCCGGTGAAAAGTGTTCACATCGCAAAGAAGTCTCGCATCCTTTGAAACACATCCTGCGACTCCGGGCTGGCACGGCCCACGCCCGCCATCGCCTGAGCCCGTTCGTCTAACCGCTGCTGCAGGGCCGCGCCAAGCTGCTGCACGAGGTCGGGCTGGGCGGCAAGCATCCGCCGAAACGACTCCTTTCCCACTTCCAGCAGTTGGGTTTCGACGAGGGGAGTGACCGTTGCCGAACGGGGCTCGCCCGTCATGAGCGACATCTCGCCGAAGTAATCGCCTTCGTTGAGCGTGGCCAGACGGACGGGCGGCGAGTCTCCCTGATGCGCCGTCACTTCGACCCGTCCGCGGAGGATCACAAACAGGCTGTCGCCAGGATCGCCCTGCCGGATGACCGGCTCGCCGGCCGCGTAGACCCGCTCCTCGTTCTCCTCCGCCAGCCGATCGATTTGCCCGGGAATGAGCGGCGAGAGCATCGGAATCCGCCGCAGGGCCGCGGCACGCCGCTCGATGGCCGTGGCAGTCGACTCCATGACAGCCGGGGGCAACTGCGTCAGCCGAATCTGCTGCGTGGCCACCGGGATTTCGATTCCGTGCCGGGCGAGCGCATACCAGATCCGGTCGCGGGCCATGCCGTCCACGCGGTCACGTTTGTCGAAATCAGAGGTGAAGAGCCGCACCCAGTATTCGACGCCGCGATCCTTGAAGTCGTTGGTGACCACCGACGCGGCGGGATGGTCGAGCACGCCGAAGCTGCCGCGGATGGCGTCGAGGATGATCCTCTGGACGCGTTGCGGCGAGACGTCATAGGGAGCGATCACGAAAAGCGAGCGACGCGACCAGGGCTCCGGCTTGGTGAAATTACGAATCGACGCCTGCGCGAGCTGTCCGTTGGGGATGATCACGTAGGCCTCGTCGAGGGTGATCACCTTGGTGGCCCGCCAGTTGATCTCCATCACCTTGCCAATGTGCGCGGGATTGGCGTCGTACTGGATCCAGTCTCCGAGTTCAAAAGGATGTTCGGCATGGATGGCCAGCCCGGCGAATACATTGCCGAGGGTGTCCTTGAGGGCAAAGCCGAGAACAGCCGTGATGACGGCCGATCCTGTGAACAGGTTTTCGGCCTTCACGCCCGCTTCGAAGAGGATGGCGATCAGCGCGGCGACGACCGTGAGCAACCGGAGCACATCGAGAAAAATTTTGGGGATGGGCCGGCTGAGCCGCTCCCAGACCGACACTACGATCACCAGCAGCACCGACTGCAGGAGCGATGCCAGCAGAAAGAAGCGGATGCCAAACAGCGCGATGCCGGGCCCTTCTTCGGCGTCAGGAAACAGTGCCGCCACAGCCAGCGGCAGGGGGCTGAATACGAGCAGCGCGGCCGGACCCCATGCCAGCCAGCGACGGCCCCGCGGCGACGAAAAGATGAAGGCCGCCAACGCCACCAACGCCACGATCAACTGGCGGCCCAGATCGGCTTCGCCCGCACCCGACAACGCGGCAAGGATCGTGCTGAGTCCGCTATTGGCGGTCGTGTTCATGGTGTTCATGCAGTTCGCGAATCGGTCGGCGATACAGGGCTCAGCACTGGCGACACCACCGCCATGGCGCCAATCGTCGGGAACTGGTCCCGGCGGAAACTGGGCCCGGCGGAGATTGTGCCCGGATAGGGGGTCATCGACAAACCCCGAAGCCGGCTCTTGGGGGCAAAAACGCCGTGTCAACCTTGGCCGGATAGACGCGGAGGACGACTTTTTCTACCATGATGGCCTCCGCGGAGCGGTCCGCGGCAACACTTTCTTCAAGCCGAGACGATCTGGAACAAGTATGGTCAAACTGACGGTTCGTGAACGCGAGAGCATTCAGGAGGCGGTTCGTCGCTTCCGTAAACTGGTCGAGCGGAGCGGCATCAAGAAAGAGATGCGCCGCCGGGAGTTCTTCGAGAAGCCCAGTGAGACAAAGCGTCGTGCCCGCCTCCGCGCCGAACGCCGCACCAAGCGGAACCGTCTGCTCGGCGTCTAAAGACTCTGCGTCGAAAGACAAGAGTCACCCTGGCGTTCTGTAAACACGCGAGTTGCCTGTGGGTTGCCGAGCCCATGCAGGCTGGTGTTATGCGCCCCAGTCGAGGGCGACATCGAGCCACGGGCCGTCATGAGTTGGCCAACCGGTGCTGACACGGTCGATGCCCGTGTGGGCGATCTTGGCTACCGTCTCCGGGCGAATGCCCCCCGAGGCCTCGAGCACCACGTCTGGTCTGGTCGCGGCCCTGACCGCCACGCAGGATTCCAACTGCACGAGAGTCATGTTATCGAGCAGGACAATGTCGGGGCCGGCCTCGAGCACTGACTCGAGCGTCTCCACCGCATCGATCTCGATCTCCACCACCATGGCGTCGGCCCGCGACGGCGGAAACGTTTTTGCCACGAAGCTGCGGGCCCGTCGCACGGCCTCTGCGGCCGAGATACCGGCAGTCGCCAGGGCAGCCAGATGGTTGTCCTTGATCAGGATGGCGTCATAGAGACCCATCCGGTGATTCCAGCCTCCCCCCATGCGGACAGCGTATTTATCGAGCAGTCGCCAGCCCGGCAGGGTTTTGCGGGTGTCGTAGACCTGGCAGCGGGTGCCGGCCACGGCATCGACAAGACGGCGGGTCGCGGTCGCCACGCCCGACATTCTACCGATGAGATTGAGCAGCACGCGTTCGGCGGCGAGCACGCTCCGGGTGGCCCCTGCCAGGACAGCCACCCCCATACCGGCCTCGACCGTTGTGGCATCGTCCACCAACGGCCGCCACTCGAGATCGGCATCCACCGCGTGGGCCACGATTCCCGCCGCTTTCAGCCCCGCGATCACTCCGGGCCGTCTCGCCACCACGGTCAACTCGCTGCGGGCCGAACGGTCAATCAGGCCCACGCTCGTCCAGTCGCACTCGTGGCCCAGATCCTCCGCCAACCAGTCGATGGCCTGCGCGGCCACATGGGCGGCAAGATGGTCATCCCACTGCGATTGCCGAAATTCGCGCTGCTTCGACGACATGGGCACTCCTGAACCTTCCACGGGCACGCACTTGAGAACGACCGCCGACCAGCGGCAGCTCGAGGCGGGTATTCTATAAAGAGTGTTCTCCGAAAAGGGAGGCGTTCGAAAAACGAAGCGTTCGAAAACGAAGCGTCCGAGCGAAGGGCTTCTCCGACAGGTATCTTTTTCCAGAAAACGTCGCCCAACACCGTCTCTCTCAAAACCGTCTTGCCCAAAACTGTTTGGGCGACATCCGGGAAACCGTGACCACACCATGCCTCCCCGCGGCCCCGCCAAGCCTCTGATCACCGCACACTTGCAGCCGTTGATTGCGGCGGCCACGACAACCTTTCTTGTCGCCGGAGCGATCTGGTTTGTGGCCGCGGGCGGGCTGACCGGACAGCTGGTCCATCACGACGCAGCCCCCACGGTCGACAACCGTTTCACGATCAACATCAACGCAACCAGCGAGACCGAGCTGGCCCAACTGCCGGGCCTGGGGGCGACCATGGCCCGGAGGATCATCGACCACCGTCGGGAGCACGGCCCCTTTGCCACGCTCGACGGATTGCTGGACGTGCCCGGCATCGGGCCGGCGACACTCGCCGCGATGCGCCCCTACCTGCGGCCGATCCGCCAACGGAAGCCTGCCCTGCAGCCACCCCGACGAGCGCCGACCACCGAGACCACGATGCCGGGTGAGCCGACCGAGACCGTATTGCCA
>JBIIFB010000158.1:0-9142 GCA_044237545.1 Pirellulales bacterium | reverse complement strand
GCTGCAGATCCTGATGAGTATGCTGAGGAATTATGATCACCGAGTCGCTCGCAGCCAATGAAAGCTGACACGGGCGCAAATTGGACGCTGTTTGTATGTCGCCATCATTCGATCAGCACGACGAACTGGCACATGTGCAGCCGGTCGTGATTTTTGGGATGCACCGCTCTGGCACATCCTGCCTGGCTGGCTGCCTCGAGGAACTGGGGCTGCAACTGGGCAACGTGATCACTTCTGCGCCGTATAACCAGAAGGGCAATCGAGAGAATCCTGATATTTGGCCGATTCATGACGCGATACTGAGTCGAGTAGGTGCCGCATGGGACAATCCGCCTGACGGTATCGTGTCGTGGGCGCCGGAGCAGACAATAGCCATGAGGCAATTCTTGAAGGGCTATCAGCCGCTTCCGGAGCCCTGGGGATTCAAGGACCCTCGCATCACGCTGCTCTTGGACGGCTGGTTTCCCATTGTTCCTCGTCTGAGGCTCGTCGCGTCGATCCGACATCCCGTGGCCGTCGCGCAATCTCTCGCCGCAAGGAATGGCTTCGGTGAAGAGCGGTCGTTCTCACTCTGGGAGCGATACAACCGCGACGTGTTGCGTTGGCATTCGCTGACGGGCTGCGCAGTCGTCAATTACGACGATCCGCATTATGAGCAGACGGTGCGGCGGGTCGCGACAGATCTCGGCCTCTCCGCAGATCGACCGCTTGCGTTCCGGTCGAACGAATTGAATCATCACGGCGTCATTCAGCAGCAGCAAGAAACGGTTGCTGCCCTGTGGAACAAACTTCTGGAGATCGCCTCGTAATGGCTCTGCGGCTATCGATCGTCGTGATCGGCTTCGACATGAAGCGGGAACTGCCTCGCACGGTTGTTTCTCTGCTTCCGCCCTATCAACAGGGCGTTCACCATGATGAGGTTGAGATCATCGTCGTCGATAACGGCTCGGCCGAACCCGTGTGCCGCGACTGGTTTCCAGAGGAAGCAGCCATCCGAGTCGAGCGGGTCGAGGGGGGAGGCGCGTCGCCGTGCATGGCGATCAACGAGGGTGCAAGGCTTGCGCGTGCCGAACACATTGCCGTTGTCATCGACGGCGCCAGGATGGCCTCGCCGGGGTTGGTGAAAACTGCACTGTCCGCCGCCGGTATTCATCCGAGGAGCTTTGTCGCGACCTTGGGATTCCACCTCGGGCCGAAAGTGCAACAGGTTTCGGTGACCGAAGGGTATACCCGCGAGATTGAGGACAGCCTGCTGGCCAGTATTGGTTGGCCGAGGGACGGCTATCGGCTGTTTGAGGTGTCCGCGCTCGGCGGAAGCTACATCTATGGCGTCCTCAAAGTGCCTTCGGAGACAACGTTTTGTGTCATGAAAACGGCCCTGTTTCATGAGATCAATGGCTATGACGAACGATTTGTGCAGCTTGGCGGTGGGCTGGCTAGTTTTGACTTTTTCCGGAGGGCCTTGGAGGCGGCAGGCGAAGGCTTCGTCATGCTCGTGGGCGAGGGGACCTTTCATCAGCTCCACTACGGCGCAACAACTCAGGCGGGGGGCATCGGGCGCAGCTATGACGGGGCCGCGTCGCTGGGGGATGTCTATACGCGGGAGTATGAGCAGATCGTTGGCAGGCCATTCGCGTTCGCCACTCAAGTGCCCTTGTTATTCGGTCGCGTGACGCATCCCGAAGTCCCCCGTCTTTTTTTTAGGGCAGCAGACCACCAATGAGTGACATCGGCTCGGATCATCGCTCGTCGCTGGATACGGCCAAAGTCCATGCCCAAAGGCTTGTCTGGTGTGTCGTGGTGTTCAGCCAGTTGAGTTGGTCGTTGACCGCCGTGTACGCGGCACCCGAAAATCGCGAGGCAAGGCCCAACGTGATCGTTATCGTGGCCGATGACCTTGGTTATGGCGACCTTGGCTGTTACGGCGCAACAAAGATCAAGACGCCAAGCATCGACCAGCTTGCTGCTGCCGGGGTCCGGTTCACGGACGCCCACTCATCGGCCGCCTTTTGCCAGCCATCGCGGTATGCGATTCTGGCGGGAAAGTACCTCATGCGAGCCAAGCGGCAAGGGAGGCAAACGCTGTACTTCCACGAGGGGGAAGTGACGTTGCCTTCGCTGATGCAAGCGGCCGGGTATCGCACAGCCGCCATCGGCAAATGGCACTTGGGCTTCGGCCGCGACGGTGACCCGGATTACAACGCTGAGCTGAAGCCCGGACCTCTCGAAATCGGCTTCGACACCTTCTTTGGCTGCCCGCGTACGCACAACGAGCCGCCGTTCGTTTTTGTCGAGAACCATCGCATGGTCGGTCACGACCCCGCCGATCCGATCCGTATTGTTCCCAAGTCCGACACGAAAAAGGGGTTTGGCCATGGCATCAGCGAAGGCGCGGCCGCGGCGCACGCCGCCCGCCCGCAGGACCGCATCGACCTGATCCTCGCGGATAAGGCCGTGGAGTTCATCTCCAGCAAATCGCCCGATCCCTTCTTTTTGTACCTTGCCTTTCTCGCTCCGCACGTGCCGCACGCGTCGGCCCCCGAGTTTCAAGGCGGGAGCGGGGTTGCGAGCTACGGGGATTTCATTCAGCAGCTCGATGCCTGCGTTGGCAAGGTTCTCGATGCGGTGCACGCACAGGGCCTTGCCGAAAACACGATCGTTTTGTTTGTGAGCGATAACGGTGCAACCTACACAGGAGACGCTCTGGTCGCCCATCATCGCCCCAATGGTTCATTCATCGGGCAGAAGACGGATGCGTGGGAGGGGGGGCATCGTGTGCCGTTTATCGCAAGTTGGCCCGGCCGCATACCGAAGGGCCGGACGTGCGAACGACTCCTCTGCCAAACGGACTTACTCGCGACAATCTGCGAGGCAACGAAAGTGGCTGTGCCGGCTGGAGCTGCAGAGGACAGCATGAGCCAGCTTTCCGTCCTTCAGGACCCTGAAACCGCTCCTGCTGTTCGTCAGGAGATGCTGTCACAGGGAGCCCGTGGATATGCGTTTCGGCAAGGTGATTGGGTCTATCTGCCACAGCAGGGTTCGCTCGGGTTCACGGTGCCTGCACGTCCGGGATGGGACCCTTACCCCGTGATCGGGAATGTGAATAGCGACGTCGACGAAAAAGGGCACATCAAGCCGACCGCTCCGGCGGATCAACTCTATAATCTCGCCGACGATCCGCAGCAGAAGACAAATGTGGTTCGCGAACACCCTGAGCGTGCCGCGGCCATGCGGTCGCGGCTCGACAAACTTGTGCCACCGCCAGAGGTCCCGGTCCGCGGCGGATGAGATTTCGGATCCAGAGCGGTTCTACGGGATCCGCAGGTCGACCTGCTCCCAGGCAACGAGGCCGGATCCTCATGACTCGCGCATGGTTGTTCGGCCTCACGCACGGTCCGGCTTACAGGCGACGACCCGCGCAATGAGCACGGTGCGTCGCGCCGTCGAGGCTCATCATGTGGCCCAGCACGCGGTCGGAAAAAAACACCGTGGTGCGGTACAGCCACGAGTAATAGATAAAGACGCAACACATCCTGATTCTCCAGGTAAAAAACGGAAAGATGCTCCGAATGACAGGCCGCAGGACCCGATTGCCACTCGCTCGAGAGACGATGTGATTGATGACATCCATGTTGTTGAGATTCCCGGGCGGACGACTCGTCGCAAGATCGAGGAGCGGCAACTGCTGAAGACACTGCTCGTCGCGCACGAGCGTCCAAAACACCCGACCGAAGACGTGATAGAGAGCGGGTGCCGCGCCAGTCGTGTCGAGCAATTCCTCCCCCACGAGGAAGAGCCGTCCCTGATGTTCGTCTGCAGCGCAGCTCTTCAGTGAGAGGCCGTCGAGAGTGCCAACCCCAGCCGGATGCGCGGGACGGGCGTAGCCGGTTCCCAGCAGCATGAGGTCGACGTTTTCGATGATGGTGCCGTCCGTCAGGGTCACCGCACGACTCCGAACGGTCTCTATCCCGACTCCCGCGTACCGGCGGATGCGTCGCGAGTTTCTCAGGAGAGAACTGCGACCAGGAACATACTGGTCGTCGCGAAGATCGAATCGTCGTGGCGGCAGCCAGGAGCGGAGCCCCCGCCGCCCAAACGTGATCACGGCTTGAGCGTTGATGAGGGCATTGAGGATGAACGTGCTTACGGTCATGCCACAAAGCAATTGAAGAATCGTCATCGGCCACACGCGGAGAGACTCCGATCCGGAAAAGAATCGTGGTGACCGAACTACCCAGTGCAGCTGCCCGCGAGGGTCGTCGTTCTCCTGTGTGCGAAGGACGTTCACGCAGAGATCAAGAGCCGACGCTCCGCCACCAACCACGACCACCCTTTTCCCCCTCGTCTCCTCCCATCGGTCGAACTGGCTCGAATGGACCACGGGCACGCTGCCGTCTGTGTCGACTCGAGGCACGATGGGCGAGGCGTGCCTTCCCGTGCAGAGCACGAGCTTGCGGCAGCGGATGACATCTCGACGGCCGGACCCGACGAGGATCTGGAGTACCCAGCACCCCTCTACATCCGACCATGAACCACCGACCACGTCATGGGAACATCGAATGTATTGCTGCAGGTTCTGCACGCGAACATACTCCTCGATGAAATGCAGAACGTCACGTGCGTGCCACGCGGCCTTGCGTGTGGTGAATCCCTGAAGGCAGAAATCGAGCGGATGGTTCTGGATGGTCTGCCATGATGGGACGCGTGCCCATAGTCCTCCGAGCGACTCGGCTCGCTCAAGCAGCAGAATCCTCGTGTATCGCTGCTGAACGGCTTCAGCGAGCATGACGACGCCCCCCAGCCCCCCTCCCACGATGATGGCGTCGAGGATTTCCACTTCGACTCAGGATTGGTGTTCCTTGGCCCTGCACCGCTGTCTGGAGTCTCGCATAGAAACCGGCCGGCGGCCAAAACATTCCGGGAATGATGATTCTGCCGCGATAGATTCCGTCGGGGATCAGAGGGCAATGTTGGAGCGGTGGAGAAGTTCACTAGGAACGGCGGAGAACATATCCGCGCCCGGCGGATCGGATCGTATCCGGTTCCAGAAGGAACCCCGGCAAAATGATGCACAGTGGCCGGCGTTTCTTGAGTCTCGACCCAAGGCGGGCAGAACCGAGAGAATCGCGATATCATCAAAAAAACGTGCGATATCGTTCCCGCTCGTATGACTCATGAAGGAACAAGGAATAAGGAATAAGGAAAGTCCATGTCAAAGAATCTGGCCGTCGCCATGGCCCTGGTCGCTGCGATCGTCTGTGCCACTGCCGAAGCCCGTCAGCCGCGCGGCGGTGCGGGAGTTGGAGCCGGAGCGCCGGGGGCTGGCGTGCGGCCGGGCGCCGGAGTCGGTGCGCCGGGTGCCGGCGTCACCCGCGGTGCGGGTGTGGGCGCGCCTGGACCTGGCGTGGTGCCGGGTGTCGGCGTCGGTGTTCCCGGCGCGGCGGTGGTTCCAGGCGCAGCCGTTGTCGTTCCGGGGACGGCGGTGACGCCAGGCGTTCGAGCCGTGCCTGGTGCCGGCGCACCGGGAGTGGGAGTTCGTCCCGGCGCAGGAGTCGGCGCACCGGGAGTCGGCGCACCGGGGGTCGGCGCACCGGGGGTCGGCGCACCGGGGGTCGGCGCACCGGGAGTCGGTGTCCGTCGTGGCGTGGGAGTCGGTGCGCCGGGCGCTGGAGGAAGGAACGGCCGCGGCCGCGGGAGGCGGTAGGAATGGCCTTGGGCTAAGGGCAGGCTGCTGGCGATCGTGCTCGGCAAACAGTTGCGAGCTCGCCCCAGTCGCTTACGCATGCGTGCAGGTGCACATGATGGTTGAGCGCCGAACCGAAGCGCTGCAGGAAGGAGACGCCGCCGAGCCGCGGCAGCCGAAGTAGGGACGGCTACGGAGCCGCCAGGGCCGCGGCCTTGGCCCGGGCGATGAGAAAATCGACGAGTGGTTGGCAGCGGAAAAAGCCCTCCCAGAACGAGTGCCCCTGCCCCGGCACGACGATCAGCGTCACCAGTTCGCCCTGGCCTACCGCCTCATAGCGCTTTTTGAGCTCGGCCGAGTTGGGGCCGAGCGGCACGACCTTGTCGTCGTCGCCATGAATGATGCAGAAGGGAACGCCCGCCCGCGCCGCCGCGTCGATCCGCTCGATCGGGCACAGGTCAGCGGCCCGGGCCTCGAGTTGCTCCGTCGAGAGTCCGTAGGCCGGTGCCGCCTTCACGAGGCCGGGATAGGTCCGCCAGTCGTAGACGGGATAGATGCCGCCGACGCCGGCCGTGAGGTCGGGGTGGGCGATCGCCCAGGCGCTCGCCCACAGCCCGCCGCGGCTGCGGCCGAGGACCGCGGGCCTGGTCGAATAGCCTCGCCGCACCATCTCGGCGTGGAGTGCTTCGGCTGCTTGCACGGCCTGGGGGCTACCGTAAGACTCGCCCGTGTCGACTCCCGCCACCGACACGCCGGCGGCGATGAACTGCTCATGCATCCATTTTTCGGCAGCATCCGGGTAGGCCGGGAGCGTGGGGGAATAGAGGATCCAGTTTTCGGCCGCATCCGGGTAGGCCTGAAGCGTGGGGGAATAGAGGATCCAGGGCCTGGGTGTGTCGGTAGCCATGGGTGCGGCGGGACCGAAGAGAAACGCCGTGCGGCCTGCCACATCGAACACCTCGCCCGGCAGGACGAGCATTTTCTGTGGGCTTTGTCGGCCTGAGTCGTCGGCCTGCGCGTTGAATCCACAGACGGCCGCGAGCACCGCCGCGACAGGCAGCACCAGTTTCGGGGGTGTCAATAGGATCGGTTTCTGCATCGGGGAATCGCTCGGCATGAAGTCCGGCAAAAAGAATAGCGATTGAGAAGGATCCCTGCGCGGGCCGCGGCGGATGTCGATCACCGGCAGATCTTTTGCAAACCTCCGGTTCGGGGTGGGCCGGCTTGGCCATGAATGCGACGACCAACAGACCCCCCTTCCCGGATTTCCCGGTGTCTCGGGCTTGAAACTGCTGCCGAAAACCCCTGCCCCCCATCCCTCTCGTTTCGGCAGACTAGAATGAAAGGGCCGTCACCGCAGGGAGCAGTATGATCGAATTCGTATCCCGCATTTCTGTCGTCTGCTTCGCGGCGAGCTACGCGGTGGCGCTCGTCTGCGAGGGTTCCCGGCTTCTCTTCCGCTCGGGCGTCCGTGGCGCGGCGATGGTTGGCTTCGCCGGCGCCGGTCTGGTGGCCCACACGCTGTTCCTCGTCTGGCGGGCGGCCAACGAACCAGCGGTGCCCCTGTCGAGTGCCTTCGACTGGTATTTGCTGGCGTCCTGGGTGCTGGCGGGCGGCTATCTCTGGCTCACGATCGCGAACCCCCGCACGCCCGTGGGTTTGTTTCTGTTGCCTGTTGTGCTGGGGCTGATCGGTGCCGCCGAGGTCTCCAGCCGATCTCCTTTTCCACAGAGTCCGGCCACGCAGATCTGGGGAGCGATCCACGGCAGCTTCAACCTGGCAGCGAGCGTGGCCGTGGCCATCGGTGCCCTGGCGGGCGTGCTCTGGCTGATCCAGGCAGCCAGGCTGGGCCGCAAGCAGCCGCCGCTCCGCAGCTTCCGGCTGCCGAGCCTGGAGCGGCTCGCCCACACCACCGAACGCACCCTTGCGATTGCCGCCTGGACTGCCGCCGCCGGGTTCCTCTCGGGGATGGTGCTCAACGCCGTCAATCGGCAACGCGGCCTTTTGGAGACCGTCCCCTGGAACGATCCCGTCGTGCTTCGCATGGCGGGCTTGGTGGCGTGGCTGGTAACCGCGGCGGTGGTGGTGCGGGTGATGGGCCGCCGCGCCGATGGCCCGCGGATCGCCGCCTGGCTGTCGCTGGTGAGTTTTGGCGTGCTTACGGCATCGATTCTGTGGGGGCTGTTTGGGACAACACGGCACGGCGTGCCTCCGGTGCGAGACATGTCGGAGACGTCCGAAGCTGCCCTGCCCCGAGTCTGGCCCACGCCCGCTGCTGCCGCTCGTCCCGCATCCGCTGCCGCACCGGAGGCCACGCCATGACGCTGGCCTTCGTAGGTGGCACCCATCGCACCGTGCCATTGGCGCTGCGGGAACGGCTGGCCTTCTCCGCCGAACAGGCGGCCGAGGCGCTCGGCCGGTTTCGTGAACGGTTTCCAGGCCGGGAGGGCGTGCTGCTTTCCACGTGCAACCGGGTCGAGTTCTATGCCGCAGGCGGTCGGGCGGACGTGCCGCCGCCGCCGCCGGAACAGCTGGTGTCCTTTCTGGCCGAATGCCGTGGCATCGATGCCGATCTCCTCACGCCCGTGCTCGCCGGAGACCGTGGCGAGGGGGTCGCCCGCCATCTCTTCAGCGTGGCGGCTGGCCTCGACAGCATGGTGCTGGGTGAACCGCAGATCGTAGCGCAGGTGAAGCAGGCGTGGAGCCTGGCGCAGGAGAGCCGCACCTCCGGTCCGCTCACCGGCGAGATGTTTCAGGCCGCCCTGCGGACGGCGAAACGGGTGGCCACCGAGACCGCCATCGGTCGCGAGCGGCTCTCGATTCCCAGCGTGGCCGTTGCCGACTTCGCCAGCGGCGTCTTCGAGCGGTTCGACGACAAGCGGGTGCTGCTCATCGGCGCCGGCAAGATGGCGGCCGAGACGCTCCGCTACCTGCGGGTGGCCGGAGCCCGTGACGTCGTCATCGTCAATCGCACCGCCGGCCGTGCCGGCGAACTGGCAACGCGTCTCGGTGCCCGAGCCGGACGGTTTGAGGACCTCTCGGCCGAACTCGCCGCGGCCGACCTCGTGGTCAGCACGACCGGGGCGACGGAGCCGATCGTGTCGCCGGAGCTGTTTGGCCGAGCGGAGTCGCGGCGCGGCGGGCGGCCGCTGGTTGTGCTCGATCTCGCCGTGCCGCGGGACTTCGATCCACGGATCGGCACGCGTCCTGGTGTGTGGCTGTATTCCGTCGACGACCTCGCCGCGGCCTGCGACGCCAACCGCAAGAGCCGGCAGCGTGAGATGCCCGCGGCGGTGATGATCATCGACGAGGAAACGCAGCGGTTCATGGGCGACCTGCACCACCGTTCGACGGCGCCGGTGATCGAACGGCTCCGCGCGGGCTGGAGCGAGACCGGCGAGATGGAGCTCGACCGGCTGTTCCGTCGGCTCCCGTCGCTCGACGACGCCGCCCGGGCCG
>JBIIFB010000021.1:0-28980 GCA_044237545.1 Pirellulales bacterium | reverse complement strand
CGTCTCAGTCCAGCGTCTCAGTCAAGCGTCTCAGTCAATTTCGATCATGCGTTCCACGGCGCCCGTCCGCTCGATGCGGCCCACGACAAACCCGCAGGAGATATTGCAGCCGAGCACGGTGCGGTTTCGGGCCTCGTCGAGCGTGCGGTAGACGAGCCACTGTTCCAGGCCCTCTTGAATCCGGAAGCCCGTGGCCTGATGCGGCGGCAGATTCTGACGCGTGTCGGCCACGGTGAGCTGCCGCCAGGTCAACGGTCGTCCCTGCCGGGCGGTCTCGAAATCGAGCCAGAGCGGCGCATAGCAGCGGCTCCCGGCAGACTCATGTTCGATCACGAGCCCCTCGGGCGTGGCCGCGAAGCTGCCGCGACCGGCGGCCTTCCATTCGGGCAACGACAACGGCACCGCCAACAGCCGCGGCTTCGTGTCGTAGACCAGAATCTCCCGAGTTTCGTCAGCCTGTTCGCCCTCGAGCGAAGCAGCCAGAGGCACCACCGCCCCGACCTTCAGCCCACTCTCCGCAAAGGCCCGCAAGGGATCCGTGACCGCGAATGCCGCCGATCCACCGGCAGTCTCGCCGGACTGGTGTGTGATGGCGTCGGCCAGCAGCACGACGCGGTCCTGCGGCAGGAGCACAATCTGCCGATCGATCTGCAGGCCACCAGCCAGGGGTGCAATGATCTCCAAGTAGGTTGCCTGCGTGTCCGACTCCCAACAGGAAAGGCTCCACGCTCCCTCCATGGCGAGCGGACGCCCACCCTTCGTGGCCCGCCAATGCCAGGGTCCATTGATCAACAGCCGATCGCCGACGGCGATCTCCAGGTGCGGCACAGCGTCACGGTAATCGAGCAGGACGCGGATCGCATTCCGCTCCCAGCCGGAGCGGATGACCGCCACCGAGGCCGGCTCGTCGTGCAGATCCCGCGGGAGCAGTCTGTCCTGTTTGCCGTCGGCCTTGGCTCGACCGCCGGATCGGCTGCGTTGCTGCGCCAGCCCCTGCACCGCCTCGGCGGTGCGACGCACTTTCTTGCGATCGCATTCGGCCGCCACGGCCAGCACCGGATCGGAAAACGCGGCCGGCATCCGGCCGGCGCCCACCAGCAGACGGCCCTGATCGCCAAGCAGCCGAAGGCATGTGGCAGAGGCTTTCAACACCAGCTTCTCGGTGGCGGCGTCCCACGGGAGGGATCCAGTCGCGAGCCCCACATCCCGTGCCTCACTCCACCGCGCCACCCGTTCGACCATTGCGGCCGAACCCCGCAGGCTGACCGTTCCCTCGGCCGAGACGAGCCGGCTGATCTCGTCGGCGAGAGCCGTTGCGGCATCACGCTCCAGGCACCTGCAGGCCTCGATATCGCAAAACAGCCGGGCGACGGCCAGCACAAACCTGGCCGCGAGCGTGTCGCCCGCCGCGAGGGGTTGCTGTGCCGACCGCGCGGCCTTCACGAGCCGTTCGAGGAGCCCGCCCGCCGAACCACCAGCCCGGCGGGTTCGCGCCATCCAGGCCAGCCCCCAGGTCGCCGCTTCGTACAGAAGCCACTGTTCGCACGCGGCCGGGGTCACGGCCGCATCGTCGAGGCAATCGCTGATCGCGCCTTCGATGAAGGTCATGTGCTGCACGTCCTGCGAGCCCCGCTCGATCTGCCGAGAGAGCCGCCTGAGGCGGCGGCGGACATCGAGCGACTCGCTCACCGCGGCGAGCCCGCGAATCCGCCGACCGGCGGCGGTCGCACCCACTTTCGCAGCCATGCGGCCGGCCTCCGGTCGCGGTGGGCTCGCCCCTTCGACCACGGCCCCACCGCTGTGCATGGCAGCGTCAACCGCCGCCGCGCCGCTCTCCGCCTGCGGCTCGGTGCCGGCCTTGCCGCGTTTTCCACCGGACGGCTTTCCACCGGACGGCTTTCCACCGGACTGTTTTCCTCCGGATTTGGGCTTGCCGTTGCGGGTCTGGCTGGTGTTCGTCGTGACCATGAATTCTTCCGTGCCTAAAAATACTGTGACTCGAAAACCTACTGTGACTCGAACTGTGACTCGAAAAGAGTGAACGCTGAATCTGATTCGCACCTGTCCTGAAGGTCAGGTATCGTAACGGACGCTGGCCCGGGCATCCACGACCTCAGGCCAAACGCATTCATGCCCCTCCCGACAGCCGGATGTTCCGCACCCCCGAGCCAGCAGTCCCATTGCAGGCGGCCGGCTGGCATGCCAGCCCCTCCCACCGCTGCAGGAAAGCATTTCCCCCGCTACAAAGGGCCGTTTTCATGCCTGCTGTCACGCCTCCTTTCACGGCGACTTTCATGCCCACTCTGAGGCAAATTTTCAGGCCCATTTTTATGGCGATGACCACGGCTTTGAAGACGGTGATGATCCTCGCAATGGCCCTGGCGACGAGCCTGGCCGCGGCCGCCGAGCCCGCCAGCGCCGATCGCCATCCGGAGTTCAAGCGGCTCTCTCCCAAGGAAGACGTCTGGATCGATCTCCAGGGCAGACGTGTGGTCGTGGGGGGCACGATCGCGGTGGACCGGGGGGCGATCGAGTATTTCGCCTGCCCCCACGGGACCAAGGAACACGAGTCGATCGTGGCCACCAACTCCACCGCGCAACTGGTGCACGCCGCGCTGCTGGCGATCGGACTTGTGCCCGGCAAGCCGGTGTCATTTGACCCCGACTACAAGGCTGCCACCGGTCCGGTGGTTCGCGTGACGATGCGTTGGACGGACGTGGCAGGGGTGGTGCGTGAGGTCCCCGCTCAGGAGTGGATCCGCGACACCCGAACCGGCCGGCCGATGCAGGAAGACTGGGTCTTCGCCGGCAGCGCCTTCTGGACCGATCCCTCCGACGGCAAGGAGTATTACCAGGCCGATGGCGGTGATCTTGTCTGCCTTTCGAACTTTCCCACCGCCATGCTCGACCTGCCGATCGAGAGTTCGCAGTCGAACGAGGCACTGCTCTTCGACGCCTTCAACGGCCGCGTGCCGCCTCAGGGGACAGCAGTCGAGATGATCCTCACAGCCGCGCCGGCCGTCGGCGAATGACCAGCGTTTACGAGACGTGACAGTGGGCGAGGATCTCGGCCGGCGTGCTGATGTAACCCGTGTAGAAGGGCCCAAACTCGGCATACCGCGCACTCGCCTCGTCGAACCGCATGGTGTAGACGATCTCCTTGAGAAACTCCGGCCGCCGCGCCCAGAGCGTCACGCCCCACTCCCAGTCGTCGAGGCCCACGCTGACGGTGATGAGCTGCGACACACGGCCACCGAACGTCATGCCTGTCCGGCCATGCTCGGCCATCAGTCGGCTGCGTTCCGCCCACGGCAGCGAAAACCAGTTCTCTCCAACCTTGCGTTTCTTGTTCATCGGATAAAAGCACGCGTTCGGCCACGGCGGCAGTTCTGGCTCCAGCCGTGCCCGACGCATGTGGTCTTCGCGGCCGGCGTAGCCCTGCACCTTTGCCTGCCAGGTGGCGCTGTCACGGGTCTCCCCTTCATCGATGAGGCGTTGCCCGAACTGCTCTACCGTGGGCACGTATTCACTCACCTCCGTCAGGCCGACAAAGGAATAGGTCGCCTCGATCGCCGGCCCCAGCGGCCCGGCCAGCAACCGCTGATGCACGTCGTCAACCTTCAGCGGCGCGGGATCCATCGCCATCACGCCGAAGTCCGCCTTGTGGCCGGGGACGAGCCAGAGCTGGAGTCGGGTGGGAGCCAGGGGGCCTGCCGGATCGAGCGCCTCGCAGAAGATTCTCATCCCCTCCGCCCTCGCCTCGGGCGTGAGGGCCGCAAGCCTCGATCGGTCGAATCGATAGAACAGGTGGCTCACATGCCAGCCCTGCGCCGGCGACGTCGACACCTCGCTGCTGGCCTGCTGTCCGGGATGCGCGGGATGCCCGGCATGCCCGACTTGCGCTCCGGCGGAAGCGGCGGGCGGCATGGGACGGCCGGGGGCGACCGCAGGGGCCGTTCCGGGCAGGGCTGTAGGTTGCATCGGTGCACGTCTCCGGAGAAGAGAATGAGTCGCGCTCGCAGAGCCGGGCAAAAACCCGGACCGCAACTCAGGAAAAGACGCATCGCGTCACCGGGGCAGTGTACGCCCGGAGCCTCCACTCGCACAGCGGCCCCTTGATTGCAGTTCCTTGCCGGCCGGTGGAGTCAGGGCGGGCGGCATGCTGTACGTTTTCGGCACGGAACCGTTACGATACAACGGTCGGGCTGGCACGGTCTGGGCATGGTCTGGGCCGGGTCGATTCCGATTCGTTTTCGTCCTTTTCAATCCGCGTTCACAATTGGCCGCGGTCATCGCCGTAGTCATTTCTGGTGGTCATTCCTAGTGGTCAATTCTGGCAGTCATTCCTGCTAGTTGCGGCCGCCCGCATGAAGAGAGAGGACCGGTACCATGGGACAGGTGATCGTCGATCCTGAGGAACTCCGTCGTTTCGCGTCGCGGCTCCGGTTCTTCAGCACAGAGGTGCTAGCGCAGATGCGGGGTGTCCAACAGCAACTCGCGGCCCTCAGCGCCACCTGGCGGGACGGTGAGCAGCAGAAGTTCACGGAAGAGTTCGAACAGCAACTAAGCACCTTCGGCCGATTCGTTGAGGCGACGGAGGATTACGTTCCATACCTGATCCGCAAGGCCGAGCGGGTCGAGCAATACCAGCAGCAGCGCTGACACCCTTGCCGGTGAACCATGTCGACCCAGGCGGAAGTCAAATCAATCGACACGCTGGCCTTCGTGAAGGCGGCGCTTGTGATGTTTGGCCACGAGACCGGCCAATCGCTCGCCGAGGTGGAAATTCAGGCGCAACGGGTGGTCGACTGGATCTGCATCCAACAGGCCGCGCACTGGAAAACGGAGGTCCGCCGGGCGGCGGACGGCGTCAACCAGGCGATGAAAGACCTGCAGCACTGCCGCACCTACAAAAAAGTGGGAGACAACGCGCCCTCCTGCATCGAGGAGAAGAAGGCGCTCGAGAAGGCCCGCAAAAAACTCGCCCGGGCTGAAGCCAAGGCGGAGGCGGTGCGGCGGTGGACGCCGGTGGTCCGCCAGCAGTTTCAGGAGGCGGGCGTCCGCATGACCCGCTTCCGGGAGGTGATCGACGTCGACTGCCCAAAGGCGGTGGCCCGTCTCGAACGCATGCTCATCTCCCTCGATCATTACACCCACACCCAGTCACCACGCGGAACAACCTCCGGCGGCGCGGATATGACGAAGGCGTCGGTCGCGAGGCCGGCCGACGCGGAGGAATCCGTTCCAGCACCGCAAGCTCCAGCAGCGCAAGCTCCAACACCTCAGAATCAAGCGCAAGCAGCAGCGGCACATCAGCCCGCAGCGACCGACGCATCGTTGAAAGGGTCGCGCCCCGACGCGCAGGGGGCCGCCGTATGAACGCTGATCTCTCCAGCGGTGCCTCAAAAATGGCACTCGCCATCAAGCACCTGCACATCAAGTGGGAATCAGCGAAGGAGACATGGGACGACGGCACGAGCAGGGCCTTTCACAAGGAACACATCGAGCCCCTCGCTCCGCGGGTCAAAGAGACGCTCGAGGCCATCGGCAGGCTCGCGGAGGTCCTCGCCCGCGCCTGCCGGGACGTGAGCGATGGCGACGACGCCTGAGCCCGAGCGGCCGCGTCCCCGAAGTCCGAATCCCAGAATTTTTCGGCCCGAAGCCACCCCCTCAAGCCCCAACCTCAAGCCCAATTTGGATCTGAAGCAGTGAGCCCCAGCCCCACCCCATACGACCGCACCCTCCTCCGGGAGCAGATTCTCGGCCTCCGCAGGGCTGCCGCGACCCGGAGCCACCTGGAAGAGGACATCGTCTCCGAACACACGGTGGAGACAACAACGGCCCGCCAGGAATCTGAGGCGGCGATTGCCCTTCTCGACAGCAAGTTCACGAAGGCCTCTGCGGCCACGCGGCAGGAGTACGCCGCGGTGAAGGCGAAGGCCGAGGCCGAGGCAGCCGCGGATCGTGTGAAACTTGACGGCCTGCAGAAGAGCCGCGTTTCGACGATCAGGCGGAGCTGGGAAAAACAGGACGCGCAACTGAAGGAAGACGCTCAGTTCGACGAGGTGTCGGCGAAGGAGGTGTTTCGCGACAAGCGGAAGGAGCCGGCCCTGATCCTGCGACGGAGTGAGAGGGACCTCGCCGCCATCGCCACACAACTCGAGGAGGCCGATGCCCGCAGCCTCGCGTTTCTGACCGATCGCCGCATGGTGGCCCCGGCTGCCAAAGTACTTCCCATGGCGCTTCCCGCGGCGGTCGCCACACCTGCGTCGTCTGAGACCCCGGTTGGCCAGTCAGCCGATGCCCCGGCTGTTCAGTCAGACGCGCCCCCGGCTGAGCCGCTGCCGACAGACGCCACGCTCCTCACGCTGCTGGAGCAGCTTCGCAGTTCCGTGGCAACTCAGACCACGGCGCTTCTCGGACTGAAGTCAGCGGCTGTCGCCTTTGCCGGCGGAACCCGCATGGGAGCCATCCTTCTGCCGCTGCTGCTGGGGCTCGCGGTAGCCGGCGCGGTTTTCATCGCCGTGCCGGCATCGGCGGCGGACATGACCCGCAGGGCTGCCGCGGCAGCCGCGGCACTCGTCGTGACCGCGGGTACGGGCATCGGGATCGGCCTGGTGCTCGTCGGCCGGATGCGGCGGGCCGCAGGTGAGACGGCCAGAGCCCTCAGGGAGGCACTCGTTGTCGACATCGTGCGAACCAGGCATTGCCTCGCTGCGACCGCAGGCTTCGTCAAGAACCGGCACGATGCGCAACTCGCCGCGATTGAAGCCACCTTCGCGGAGCAGTTGCAGGAGCGGAAGCGGAAGGCCGAGGCCAACAAGGCCGCCGCTGCTGCAAAGCGGGACGAGGCCCTCGCCGAACTCAATACCAAGTGCATCGCGGCAGGAACGACCATCGAAAAGAAACTGACGGCCATCCTCGAGGCAGCGGATCAGAAATACCCTCCCCGCCTGGAGGCCCTGACTGCCAGACGGAACGAGGAACTGGCGATCCTGACACGGAGCCGTGACGAACGACTTGCCGCTGCCGAGCAGCGGCGCGACGATCGCTGGCGGGAGATGACCGACGCCTGGCGTGCAGCCCGCACGGAAACGGCATCCATCTACGATCAGGCCAACGCCATCGATGCGGACGCCTTCAAGCCCTGGGACCAACTCGCCTCCGAGGAGTGTCCGTTGCCGACAGTGCCGCCACCGGGGCTGCGGTTCGGAAAGCTGGCAATGTCGCTGGAGCATGTACCCGGAGGCGTGTCGACGCGGCCGGAACTGAACACATTCGGGCCGATCGAGTGGACACAGCCCGCACTGGTGCCCTTCCCTGCCGCCGCCTCCCTGCTCATCAAGTCCACCGGCGACCAGCGGGAAATTGCGTCGGAAATGATGGGGGCGTTGATGCTGCGGATCGCCAGCGGCATCCCCGCCGGACAGAGTCGGTTCACGATCATCGACCCGCTCGGTCTCGGCAAACAGTTCGCGGGATTCATGCATCTGACCGACTACGACGAACTCCTCGTCACCAGCCGGATCTGGACGGAGCCGCCGCAGATCGAACAGTGCCTGGTCGACATCACCGAGCAGATTGAACTGGTGATCCAGAAATATCTCCGCAACGAATACGAATCGATCGGCGACTACAACGCCGATGCCGAGGTACCCGAGCCCTATCGATTCGTCGTGGTGGCGAACTTCCCGGCCAACTTCACCGAAACGAGCGCCCGCCGACTGGCCAGCATCGCCGCCTCCGGACAGCGGTGCGGCGTCTACACGATCGTCTCTGTGGACACATCGCAGAGCATGCCCTCGAATTTCAGCCTCAGCGATTTGGAACAACACGCCACCGTGCTGACGCTGAAAAATGGCGTCTTCACCTGGAGCGACCCCGAGTGCTCGAAGTGGCCACTCGCGGTCGAGCAGCCACCGTCGGATGAAATGTTCACCCGGATCATCCAGCGGGTCGGCAAGGCGGCGAAGGCCGCGAAGCGTGTGGAGGTGCCGTTCGACCGCGTGGCGCCCAAGGAAGAGGATTGGTGGACGGGCTCTACGGCGACCGAAGTGCTTGCGCCGCTCGGCCCCGCGGGCGCGAAGAAACTGCAGTACATCAAGCTCGGCAAGGGCACCAGCCAGCACGCTTTGATCGCCGGCAAGACCGGCTCCGGCAAGTCGACGCTCATGCACGCATTGATCACGAGCCTCGCCCTCAACTACAGCCCCAATGAAATCCAGTTCTATCTGATCGACTTCAAAAAGGGCGTTGAGTTCAAGCTGTACGACCATTACAGACTTCCGCATGCGCGGGTGATCGCCATCGAGAGCGAACGCGAATTCGGCCTCTCGGTGCTTGAGCAACTCGACCGCGAACTGAAGCGTCGAGGCGACCTGTTCCGCGAACACGCCGTGCAGGACGTGGCCGGCTTCCGGCAGACGGACAACGCCGATCCCATGCCCCGCATTCTGTTGATCATCGACGAGTTTCAGGAAATCTTCGTTGAGGATGACAAGATCGCGCAGGATGCCGCCCTGATCCTCGACCGCCTCGTCCGCCAGGGGCGGGCCTTCGGCATGCACGTGCTGCTCGGCTCCCAGACGCTGGGCGGCTCCTACAGCCTGCCCCGTGCGACGATGGGGCAGATGGCGGTTCGCATCGCCCTGCAGTGCAACGAGGCCGATTCCAGCCTGATTCTCAGCGAAGAAAACACCGCTGCCCGCCTGCTGACCCGCCCCGGCGAGGCGATCTACAACGACGCCAACGGCATGGTCGCCGGCAACAATCCCTTTCAGGTCGTGTTCCTGAACGACGAACGCCGCGAACGGTATCTGGGGGCCCTCCGGCGGATGGCCGACCGGCGGACCGATATTCCAGCGCTGCCCCGGATGGTGTTCGACGGGAATGAGGCTGCCGCCCCTGCCGGCAACGCCCTGCTGACCGAGCTGCTCCACTCGGGCACGGTGGCGGGGAAGGCGGGATCGCCGCCGCTGGCGTGGCTGGGCGACGCGATTGCCATCAAGGATCCAACGGCGGCAATCTTCCGTCGCCAGGGCGGAGCCAATCTACTGATCGTCGGTCAGCGGGAAGACCTCGGCGTGAGTCTGTTGGCCATGTCGATGGTCAGCCTTGCGGCCGCACACGATCCGCATCCGGACGGCAGCCTCGGCAGGGCGGCACGGTTTGTTGTTTTTGAGCCGGCGATCGCCGAGGAAAAGCCCGAACTCCTGCTCGCCAACCTCGTTCCCGCAATTCCGCACGAGACCGAGATGATCGGCCGGCTCGGCGTGGGCGATGCGATCCAACGACTCGCCGACGAGGTGCGGCGGCGAATTGACGAGCAGGTGCTCGACGGCGAGGCCGTCTACGTGATCGTCCGCGATCTGGCCCGCTTTCGCGAGATGCGCCGCAACGAGAGCGACTTCGGATATTCGTCTTTCGGCGGTGAGCAGAAGACCACACCCGCCCAAAACCTCGTCACCCTGCTCAAGGACGGACCGCCGGTCGGGGTCCACCTGCTCATCTGGTGCGATTCGCTTACGAACCTCCAGCGTACGTTCGAGCGGGGCACCCTCAAGGAGTTCGAACTTCGCGTGCTCTTCCAGATGAGCGGTTCGGATTCGAGCCAGTTGGTGGACAGCCCCGTGGCGGTGAAACTCGGCCCGCAGCGGGCCCTCTTCATCCATGAAGAGACCGGCACGCTCGAGAAGTTCCGGCCCTATGCTTTCCCAGGTGGCGAGTGGCTGGCCGGGGTGTCGATCGCGATGCGGGCTCGGCCGCAGGGCACACCGGGCGATCGATCGGCAGCCGCGCCTGGAGGCACACCGGCAGGGCTTCCGGCCGCGTCGGCGCCGAAGACAACCGCCTCCCCGGCTGACGATCTCGGCTTTTCCGGCAGACTCGGCGGCGGCTTCGGGGCGGACGAGTTCAACTTTGCCAAGTTTCTCGATGAGCCGCCTGCCGAACGCTCACCACCGGCCGAGTGAAAAGGTGGCTGGCACTTTTTACGTGTCGTGGGGCCGGCGGCCGACACGCACAGTGATCGTCTGCTGTTCGCCATTCCGGACGATCTCCATCGGCACCTCGGCTCCGATCGGAGCACGGGTCAGCAGCAGAACGAGCGTCGCAGGCTCGTTGATCTCTTCGCCGTCGAAACGAAGCACCACGTCGCCCGGCTTCACCCCGGCGACGGCCGCCGGTGATTTCGGTTCGACGGCGGCCACCACGGCGCCGGGGCCTTCAGAAAGACCGGCCGGGAGCCCCCGCAACGCCATGCCCAGGTAGCCTCGCTCCACATGCCCCGTCGCACGGATCTCATCGCAGACCCGTCGGGCCGTATTGCTCGGGATCGCAAAGCCGATGCCGCGGAACCCCTTCCCCACGATGGCGGTCGTGATCCCCATGACGTGGCCATGCACGTCGACGAGCGGTCCGCCCGAATTCCCCGGATTGATCGAGGCATCGGTCTGCAGAAATTCCTGGAAAGGATTGTCCACGACGCCCCGCCGGCCCACGGCGCTGACGATCCCGTAGGTGATCGTCCGGTCGAGGCCGAACGGATTGCCGATCGCCCAGGCCATTTCCCCCACTTCGACGGTGTCGCTATCGGCCCAGTCGGCCTTGGGCAGATCCGTGGCATTGACCCGCAACACAGCAAGATCGGTGGCCGCGTCGGCTCCCAGCAGCTCGGCCCGAAACCGCCGGCCATCCGCCAGCGTCACATCGATCTCGTCGCTCTGGGCGACGACATGGTAGTTGGTGACGATCACACCATCCGATTCCACGATCACCCCCGATCCTACCGATTCGTCGGTGGCGCCGGTCGACACCTCGCCCCGCAGCGAGGCGATCTCGTCGGCGAGCGTGTGCACCCGCTTCTTGGAGGTGACGTTCACCACCGCCGGGCCGATGACCCGCGCCAGTGTCGTGAACAGCTTGCCGACCGATTTCAGCTCGGCGCCGGCCGCCGCATCGCGGATCGCCGAGAGTTCAGCACGTGTCTTCGCATACTGGATCCGCCCGGCCATCGATGGCCAGGCAATCAGGCCAACGAGCGTCACGAATCCTCCAAACAAGGCCAGCGTGCGCCAGTTGGCGGCACCGTCGGGATCAGCGGGATGCGTGGGCTGGATCAACGAATTCACGACGAGGCTGTCCGGAACTCAAGCTTTCGCCGCACAAGATCGATGGCGGTCTTCGTCGCCCGTGCCTGCGCCAGCGCACGGCCACCCCCCAGCACGTGCTCGATCTGCTCGACGGAGTGTCCGTCAGACAGGGCGATCCTCACCATGCTGCGGCCATCGGATCCGGGACTGGCCGCCCCGACCGCAAGGCCCATCGCCGCCCCAAAATCGGTTCGGGCCCGCTCCGCGAGCGTCCTGACGGCGTCGGCTGAGTCGAGCGGACCGCCCGACGCGACTGCGGCTGGCCACACTGCGCCGCCGCGGTAGGCGGCAGCACCATCGACATCCTGGATCGCACCATGCCATCGCCGCGATTCCGCCTGCGCCAGAACTGCGGCCACCCGGCCCTCGGTGGCGATCTCGATCGTGCCCAGCGTTGCTCCAGCGCCGACGAGAGCCCGCAGCGCGGCATCCTCCACCTCGTCGTCTTCTCTGCCGTAGACGATCTGGCCGAGGCACTCCAGGATCGTTGCTTCCGTGGGGGCGATCTTCGCCAGACACTCCGCCTCGTCGCGGCCCTGCGCGACGATCCGCAGGGTGATCGTCGCCTCGTGGGCCGTGATGCCGACGAGCGGATCACGGCCGCGTTGGATCAGGTCGGGCAGCATCTCCTCGAGCGCGCTCTCGCCGGCCCCGAAACACTTGATCCGACGGTGCACGAACGTGCCCATCTCGGGCTGCATCGCCAGCAGATCTCGTGACACGGTGCCGTTCCACATCACCCGCATCTCGGATGGCACTCCCGGCAGCGCGAAAATCCGGCTCATGCTTCCATCCGGTCGACGGAAGTCGAGGTCGATGCCCGGCGCGGTGCCGTCGGGATTGGGAATGATCCGGCTCCCACGCGGAAACATCGCCTGCCGCCGGTTGCTCTCCGGCATGGTCGCAGCCCGCCGCGCAAACCGCGACTCCACGGCCTCGAGCGCCGCCACCGAGAGTTCGAGCGGCGCATTGGCAACCGCCGCCAGCACGTCCCTTGTCAGGTCGTCGGCCGTAGGCCCCAGCCCGCCGGTGGCCACCACCACGTCACACCGCGCGGCCGCGTTACGGAAGGCCTCGACCCCGGCCTCGAGCGTGTCGCAGGCGGTCGTGTGAAACCGCACCGGAATGCCGAGCAGGCCCAGTTCGGTGGAGAGCCACTGGCTATTCGTATCGAGCCGCTGCCCGGTGGTGAGTTCGTCGCCGATGGCAATCACTTCCGCATCCATGACCTCTCTATACTCCACGCACACCCCGCTGCACAGGCCTGGGCTGGTCGGATGCAGGCTCCCCGGAAACAATACCTTCATGACTCGCATGAAACTCGGACTTCTTGGCATCGACGCCCGGATCGCAGAGGTGGTTGCCGCGGCCACCGCCCGTGGCGACACGATCACGATCGGCTGTGACCTGCCCGCATCAGGGCCGCTGGCCACAGTGGTGCCGGCCGACGTGCCCCGCGAGCGGTCCTGGGAGAGCCTGATCGACTCACGGATCTGCGATGCCGTGCTGGTGGGAGGCGACGACTGGAGTGACACCCGGGCCGATGGGGTTCGGGCACTGGTGCAGGCGGGCAGAACGCTGCTGCTTTCGCATCCGCTCGTGCTCTCAATGCTCTGGGCCTACGAGCTCGACATGATCCGCGGCGACTCCGGCAGCCGGCTGATCCCCTTCCTGCCCGATCGGCTGCATCCGTTCATCCGTCGCCTCCAGGAAAGAATCGAAGCCGGGCTCGCAGACGCCAGCCCCTGGGGGGCCGTTGAGACGATCACCTTCGAGCGGCGACTGCTCGACCGTTCGCGGGATGCGGTGCTGCGGGCACTTGCCGTCGACGCCGACCTCGTTCGGGTCCTGGCGGGCGATCCCTCCCGTCTCTCCACGCTCACCGCCGCCGATGCCGAGTCCGCCTGGCAGACACTGGCCGTGGGCTTCAGCGGACCATCCCAGGTGCCGGTGCGGTGGCAGGTGGTTCGCGGTGAACGGCCAGGGCTACGGATCACACTCGTCCACGCCGAGGGCTCGTGCGTTGTCGATATCCCGGAGGATGCCGCTGATGCCACGCAGACACCAGCATGGACCTGGTCGGGGGACCGCGATGAAACGGCGGCCTTCAACCGCGGGGCGGTGATGCTGGACGAACTGCATGGCACACAACCGGCGGGAGAGGTTTTACCGGCTGCATGGTCCGACGCGGCACGTGCCATCGAACTGGCCGAGACCGTGCCCCGCAGCCTCACCAAGGGCCGGGCGATCGACCTGCACCAGGAGGAGTTTTCCGAGCTCGGCACGTTCCGCGGCACGATGGCCTCGCTCGGCTGCGGTCTCGTGCTGGCGGCACTTCTGCTGCTCGTGCTGGCGACCCTCGTCGGCGGCATCGCCCGCGAGGCCCGCTGGGCATGGGGCGAACGTATCGCGGGCATCTGGCCCCAGGTCGTGCTTACTTTTCTTGGGCTCTTTCTCATCTTGCAGGTGCTGCCGTTTCTGGTCGGTGCCAGGCCAGCGGGGAACAGGCCGGCGGTGCCTGGCATGCCCCCTGCCGACGACGGCGCGGCCGGCTCACGGCGGCGGCGTGAGTAATTTTCCAGCGACCGTCACGGTCGGCCCCGCGGCAGCCTTTCCCCCGCCCCCGGCCACCATCTGGGAAACCTGTGCCGCCCCACCACAACGGCGGTGAATCGCGGAGCCGGCCCGGTCGATTCCCACAGGGAGCGGTGGAAACACTGGCCCAGCGGCCGGGCGTTTCGCGCACCGCACAGGCAGCCCCCAGTCGTGGCCAGATCGGCCAGAGGGCAGCCGGGGACAAGATGGGGCGTTTTGGGAGTCTGGTCTTCATGCGCTGTTCGTGGCCTGTCGCCTCAATCGTCGCCCTGCTGTTCGCGTTCGCTGCGGCAGGCTCGGCCGACGCCGAAGAGACACGGCGAACAGCCATCGTCAGGGCGATCGAGTCGCAACGGGACAGCGTGGTCAACATCCACGGCCAGAAGCTCGTGCCGAGTGCCGACGACGAGAGTGCCGGCGAATTGAAACGGGTCAACGGGATGGGGACCGGAGTGGTCGTCGATCCCCGGGGCTACGTCGTCACCAACTACCATGTCGTGGAGGGAGTTCGGCGTATTGAAGTCACGCTCGCCTCAGGCAAGACGACCTCCGCCTCACTCGTCTCGCACGATCCGCGGACCGATCTCGCGGTCATCAAACTTGAGCACGACAGCCCGCTGCCGGTGATCACG
Source organism: Pirellulales bacterium (assembly GCA_044237545.1). GTDB lineage: Bacteria > Planctomycetota > Planctomycetia > Pirellulales > UBA1268 > CAMCQY01. The sequence goes on along the minus strand of JBIIFB010000021.1, from coordinate 14,603 downwards.
ATCGGCACATCCTGCGATCTCATGATCGGCGAGACGGTGCTGGCGCTCGGCAATGCCTACGGTTACGAGCACACGGTGACCCGCGGCATCGTCTCGGCCCTCCACCGCGACGTCGAGGTGAGCCGCACGCAGCGGTACGACGATCTCATTCAGACCGATGCCAGCATCAACCCCGGCAACTCTGGTGGTCCGCTGCTCAACATCAATGGCGAGATGATCGGCATCAACGTGGCCGTGCGGGCCGGCGCCCAGGGCATCGGGTTTGCGATCCCGGTTGACCGAGTGCTCGAGGTGGTGGCCGCCCTCCTTTCGGTGGAGCGGGTGGACCGCACGTGGCACGGCATCGTGGCCCGTACCGATGGCCCGCGGGGCGTGATCGTCGAAGCGGTACACCGCCAGAGCCCGGCCGAAAGCGTGGGCGTGAAGGCGGGCGACGTGATCACCCAGATCGGCGGGATGCCCGTGGCACGTCCGCTCGACATCGAGCGGGGTCTGCTCGGCCACCGTGCCGGAGACAGCGTCTGTGTGACGGTGATGCGGGCTGACGGGGAGGAAAAGCTGGATCTCGCCCTGGCGGCGGTGCGGCGGGATACGCTGTCGGTCGAGGACCGCTGCTGGCGCGACATCGGCCTGCGATTGGAGGCGATACCAGCGGCGAAGGTGCAGCGACTGCAGTCCCGCTACCGTGGCGGCCTGCTGGTGAGTGAGGTTCGCGAGGGCGGCCCCGCTCAGGAGCAGGGAATCCGGACCGGTGATGTGCTGGTCGGCCTGCACGTCTGGGAGACCATCGTGCCCGACAACATCTCCTACATCCTCGACAAGGCCGAGGACGAGCACCTGAACCCGATCAAGTTCTACGTCCTCCGCGGTCGGGAGACGCTCTTTGGCCATCTCGTGTCGGAGACGATCCGCCGGTAGGCAGCCCGTCCGCACATGCGGATCGTTGCACGGCGATCGCCGACCCGTTCCCCCGGCCGATGCCATGGCCTGCTCTTCCGAGTTTGGGCTGGCGAGCCTCAGTCCTCGCTCACCGCGGTGTGGGCTTTCTGGGCGGTCCGTTTCCGCTCGATCGCGGAGAAGCAGACGAACACCCCGAGCACCGCCAGCCCGTACAGCATTGCGGTCAGGGAAAGCAGAAGGTCGTAGGGCTTGGGGGTCGAGAGAGACACCCGCAGCAGAACGGTGGAGATCACGAACCCGGCGTTGCGAAACACATACTCATACCGGTCGTAATAGGCCAGCGACACGATCAGTAGAAAGACATCGGTGAAAATCATGAACTCGAAAAATCGTGGGAAGAAGAAGAGGTCGACATCGGCCGGTGCGGTTAGGGCCCCCGAGAGCCGATCGAATAGTCCCAGCCAACTGCCGAAATTGATCGCCGCCAGCACGACGAGCAAGACCAAGAGCAAGACGGCGACCGCCTTCTTGAGCTGAATGAATCCCTGCAGGTCGCGACGGATCGGTACCGCGGGCGTCATATGCCGCAGGAGTGTGAACGCGGTGACGATCAGGAACATCAGGACCGCGCCCCCCATATCGTTGAGCACCGCCCGCACCGCCTCAGGCTCGGCAAGCCAATTTTCCACCTCGCTGAAACTCCCGATGTCCTTGAAGACCCGCCGGACGACGATCAGCGAGATGATCTCATACTGCTTGGCAATCTCCCCGGTGTGCGAGGCGGCCAGTGAGAACACCAGCATGATCACCTCGTAGAACAGGATCACACTGAAGGGGGTGTAGACGGCGTGCAGTGGGCTCTCATCGAGCCCCTTGAAGAGCGTCTGCGGCAGGTTGGGAAAGAGCTTGACGAAGCCGATGACCGCGAGGTGAACGACAAACCCCACGGCGGCGGCAGCAACCACAGTCGTTTCGAGCCAGGCCCGAACCGGCGGGCTGTCGATGAGATCGAAAATCTCAGCCAAGCGGCGGCGGGCAGAATTCAACATGAAATGTTCCCGGAGGTGATCGCTCGGCAGGCTCCACACGACGCGGCCGCGGTCGCCAAATCCAAGGCATCGGCCGCTCGATCGCGGTCCACCGGCGGGATCGGACGCCGTTGCGCTGGCACGCGCTCGCGAATCCCACGACGGCAACACTTGCAGTGTACGCGACCCGATCTACGAAGACACCTACGCGCTGGCTTGCCTCGTCGTCCGGGCTTCTATGCATGCTCTCATACAAGCCCCCGGCGCAAGCCGGGGGATCGGAAGCCACTCATGGCGTTGCACGAAGCGCCGTGCTGATCCCATCGCTCACGCTCCGGGCTTCTATGCCCACTCCCCATACAAGCCCCCGGCGTAAGCCAGGGGATCGGACGCCACATGCGGCGTCACGTCAAGCGCCGGCCAAAGCCTGCTGTCCGAGTATACTGTTGCCAGTCGCGGACTGGGGCCCACGTGAGGGCTTCAGTGGCAGGCCCGGTCAAGACCGCGGCGGCCACACGACCGCGGGCATTCCTGAGTGGCAACTGGAGCGACCGACATGATGGCCGCCGTTCGTTTGCATGTGGGTGGGTTCACGGCATGTGTTCTGGTCTGCGTGGGCCTGGTGGGCACCGCCCCCGCCGACTCGCCACGGCTGTCACTCGAACCGCACGACCGAGTGGTTCTGGTCGGCAACACGCTCGCCGAACGGATGCAATATTTCGGCCACTTCGAGACCTTGTTGCAGAGTCGCTTTCCGACTCAAGAACTGTTCGTGCGGAATCTCGGCTGGTCGGCCGACGAACTCACAATCCGCCTGCGGTCGCAGGGGTTCTACGACCACGGGAGCAACCTCGTGGATCACGCGCCCAACGTTGTCATCGCCATGTTCGGGTTCAACGAGTCGTTTGCCGGTCCGGCGGGCGTCGAAAAGTTCGAGAAGGACCTCACGGCATTCGTGAAGGATCCCTGCTCGCTCGACCGCTACACGTCGCCCGGTGGCGACTGGGATCCCAAGGGAGCCGAAACAGCGGCAGGCCGGGCAGCGAAGCCAGTCCGCCAACTCGTGCTCGTCTCCCCCATCGCCCACGAGAACCTCAAGCGTTCGAGCCTGCCCGACGGCACCGAAAACAACGCCCGCATTGCGGTCTATACCGAGGCCATGCGAAAGGTGGCCGCCCGCGAGGCCGTGGTCTTCGTCGACCTCTTCACGCCCAGCCGCGACCAGATGGCACACTCCAAGGAGCCGTGGACGATCAACGGCATCCACTTGAACGAGTATGGCGATCGGGAGGTGGGCCGGATCCTCGACGAGGCACTGTTCGGCCCCAGGCCGGCGACCGCCACGGTTGATCTGGCGAAACTGCTCGCCGCCGTCAACGAGAAGAATCTGCAGTTCTTCTACGACCACCGCGGCGTCAATGGCTGCTACATCTACGGCGGCCGTAAGAATCCCTATGGCACGGTGAATTTCCCGGCGGAGTTCAAGAAACTCAGGGCGATGACGGCCGTCCGCGACCGACGCGTCTGGGATGTGGCCCAGGGTAAACAGGTGTCCGACACGATCGACGACACGGGCACCGGAAATCTATTGCCGATCGAGACCAATGCGAAGACAATCGCCCCCGCGACCACCCCGGACGAGTCTCTGGCGAAGATGGAGATCGAGGAGGGCTACGAGGTCAATCTCTTCGCCTCGGAAATCGAGTTTCCTGAACTGGCCAACCCCGTTCAGATGACATTCGACGCGAGGGGCCGGCTCTGGATCGCCACGATGCCCGGCTACCCGCAATACTTTCCCGGCGTACCGGTCAACGACAAGATCCTGATCTTCGAAGACACCGACGGTGATGGAAAAGCCGACAAGCAGACCGTTTTTGCCGAGGGCCTCCACCTGCCGACTGGTCTCGAGATCGCCGACGGCGGACTCTACGTCGCCCAGGAGCCGAATCTCGTCTTCCTGAAAGACACTGATGGCGACGACAAGGCCGATCTCCGCGAGATCGTGCTCGACGGGTTCGATTCAGCCGATTCGCATCATGCGATCGGTGCCTTCGCGAGCGATCCCGCGGGGGGCCTGCTCATGGAGGAGGGCACATTCCACCAGACGGCGGTGGAGACGATCCGCGGTCCCAAGCGTTGCTCCAATGCCGGCATCTATCGCTACGACCGCAGGCGTGAGCAGTTTGACGTCTTCGTGTCGTACGGCTTCGCGAATCCCTGGGGGCAGACCTTCGACCGCTGGGGGCAGTATTTCGTGGCGGACGCCTCGGGCGGCGCCAACTACTTTGGCACCGCCTTCTCGGGTGACCTCGACTATCCGCACAAGCATGGCGGGCTGAAGCAGTTTCTCCAGAAGCAGTGGCGGCCCACCTCCGGCTGTGAGTTTGTCAGCAGTCGGCAGTTCCCCGACGAGGCCCAGGGCAACTACCTGCTCAACAACTGCATCGGGTTTCAGGGCGTCCTCCAGTACAAGATGCGGGACGATGGCTCCGGGTTCGCGGCGGATCCGGTCGATCCGCTGCTGAAGTCGAACGACCCGAACTTCCGGCCCGTCGATCTGGAGTTTGGAGCCGACGGCTGCCTCTATGTGGTCGACTGGTACAACCCGCTCGTCGGCCACATGCAGCACTCGCTCCGCGACCCGAATCGCGACCACTTCCATGGCCGCATCTGGCGGGTCAAGGCAAAGGGCCGTCCCCTCGTCGTCCCGACGAAGATCGCCGGTGAGCCGGCGGCAGCGGTGGTCGGAGCGCTTGAGGCCTACGAAGACCGCATGCGGTATCGGGCCCGGGCCGAACTTCGCTCACGGCCGGCTTCCGAGGTGATTCCCGCACTCGAACACTGGTTGGCCGGGCTCGACCCGAAGGGCCCCGACTTCCAGCACCATCTCGTCGAAGGGCTCTGGGCCTACCAGGCGCAGGACGTGGTGAACGAACCGCTGCTCGATCAGATCCTCGCCTCACCCGAGCCGAAGGCCCGGGCGGCCGCCACCCGCGTGCTGTCGTTCTGGCGAGACCGGGCGGGAGACGTCTTCGGCAGGCTGCGAAAACTCGTGGCCGACGAGCACCCGTTGGTCAGGCTCGAGGCGGTGCGGGCCCTGAGCTTCTTCCGCGACCAGGAGGCGATCAACATCGCCATCGAGTCGCTCGTCTTGCCGCAGGACGACTATCTCTCCTATGTATTTCGCGAGACCATGCAGACGCTTTCCAGAAGGGTGCCCGCAGTGACGGCGGGCGGCGCGTCTGGATCGGCACGGCCGCTCGTGACGCTCATCGAAAGCGGTCGGCTCCCTGAGAACCGCGTTGCCGATGCCGTCAGCATGCTTCTCCAACGGGGTGGACCGGATGAGCTGGCCTGGCTTTTCGCCGAGTTTCTCGAGCCCGATCTCGATCGCAAGAAAATCGCCGGCAATCAGCGGAGCACGATCGCCGCCGGACTCATGCAGGCGGCGGTCGAACGGGGAATCAAACCCGCCGGCAGTCTCAACGCCCTGCTGCCCATTCTGGAAGGGCCGGACCGCGGCCTTCAGATTCCGGCAATCAAGCTTGCGGCGGCCTGGCGGGAGCGTTCGATGACCCCGGCCTTGCAGTCGCTCGCCGCGGGCGAGCGGGCCGGTGGCGAGCAGCAGCGACAGGCGATTCTCGCACTCGCGACACTCGGAACGCCCGAGGCACAGGCCACGATCGAATCGCTCTCAACCGCTGACCGGCCGGAGCCGTTGCGTTTGTTTGCAATCGCGGCGCTCGCCCGGCTCGATACGGCCGCCGCTGCGGCCCGTGCGGCTGACGTGCTCGCGCAAACTCCCTCGCAAGCATCCGATGCAGCAGGCAAGCCGACGACGGAGATGCTCGACGCTCTGCTCGACCGGCGTGACGGCCCAGTGAAACTCGCCGCGGCGATCACGTCCCGCCCGCCATCGGCCGATGTTGCAAAGATGGTTTTACGACACATGTACGCCACCGGCCGCACGGAGCCGGCCGTCGCCGATGCGCTCACCAAGGCCGCGGGCATCGCGGCAAACCCACCGGTGCCGACTCAGGATGAGATCGTGAAGATCGCAGCCGAGGTCGTGGCGAAGGGAGATCCGGCCCGCGGCGAGGCAATTTTTCGGCGGTCGGAGATCGCCTGCATGAAATGCCATGCCATCGCCAAGGCCGGGGGCAACATCGGTCCGGAGCTTTCGGCCGTGGGCTCGATCTCGCCGCCGGAATATGTCGTGGCGTCGATTTTGAACCCAGACGCTTCGATCAAGGAGGCCTATGTCACCCGTAACATCATCACCGACGCGGGGGAGGTGCACACCGGCATCCTCGTCGACCGCGACGAACTGCGGGTGCGGCTCCGCGATGCGACGGGCAAGGTGCTCACGATTCCGACCGCCGAAATCGAAGAGGAGATCGAGGGCAAATCGCTGATGCCCAAGGGGCTGACGACATTCCTCACGCAGCAGGAATTTCTTGATCTCGCCCGCTTCGTATCGGAACTCGGCAAGCCGGGCCCCTACGCGATCCGCTCGACGCCGACGGTCCAGCGCTGGAAGGTCCTCGAGAATCCGCCGGCTGACCTCGCCAAGGCCGCAGCCGACGCAATTCCCACGGACGAACTGTTCACGAAGTTTGTCCTGAAGGGATCGGGCCTCCGCTGGAAATCCGCCTACGGCAAGACTGCCGGAGGCCTGCCGCTCGACGAACTCGTTGTGCCCGGCAGTTCGGGCCAGCAGCCGCTCTGGCTCCAGGGGGAGATCAGCCTCAACGCAGACGGCCCGGTAGACCTGCGGATCACGGCGCCCGCGGGCACGGCCGCCTGGATCGGCGGCACCCGGATCGGCGGCACCCGGCTCGACCTGACGGCGACGGCCGCAGTGCCGCTCGCGAGCGGGGGCAACAGGCTCACGCTCCGCGTGCCCACTACGGCGAGCGAGGGACAGGAGGTGAGGGTCGAGGTCCGCAAGACGAAGGGCTCGCCGAGCCGGGTCGAAGTAGCCGGCGGCCAGTGACGCGGACGGGTGCAGGCACACGCCGGTGGACGGGCGAGGTGCGGCCCGTGGGGCGACGCTTTGTCAACTCACGGACAAGTTACAAACTTGCCGCCACGATGCGCGGGGCGAGGTGCGGCCCGTGGGGCGACGCTTTGTCAACTCACGGACAAGTTACAAACTTGCCGCCACGATGCGCGGATGCGGTTGGCGGATGTGGGTCACGGACACGTTACAAACTTGCCGCCACTTTTCATGGCGGTCCAGAGGCACGGCGGACGGGCTTGTGCCTGCCGACTGCCGCCTCATGCTCTGGGCTTGGGCTGCGGCTTGGGCTGCGGCTCGGGCTGCGGCTCGGGCTGCGGTTTGGACTTCGGCATGGGCTGCGGTGAAGGATAGGCGTCAAACCTGTCGCCGTGGCCGAGCACCCGCGGGTCCTCCTGCCGCGTGAGCTCTGCGAACAGTTCCGTCCGCAGACGGCGGACGTCGTCCCCCCGGGCGGCATCACCAGCGACGTTCGTCACGCAGTCGGGGTCAGACGCCAGATCGTAGAGTTCGTCGGCCGGCCGCTTGCCAAAGCAGAGCTGCCAGAAGCGGTCGCCCGGCCCGGCAGCCTCGATCAAGGCCTTGGTCGGCCCTGCGTCGGTGTCGGCGAGACCGAGGTCGGGGTCGCCACAGGGCCAGCGGTCGGGGGCAAAGTTGTGAACATAGAAAAGGTCGCCGCGACGGATTGCCCGGGCCGGATACCCTAGGCCCGACTCGGTTCCGGGCCGGCATCGAACGTCGTTCCGCTCGCGGCCAAGGATCACGCTCTCCCGCGGCCCTGTCGGCGCGTCTCGCAAGAGGTCGGCAAGACTCGCTCCCGTGATCGGCTGCATGCCACGGGCCGGGCCATCGATGCCGAAGACGTCGAGCACGGTCGGGGCGAAGTCGATCAGGCTGGTGAAGGCTTCCACACGGCGGCCCGGGTGGACGATGCCCTGGGGCCAGCGGACCACCAGCGGCACGCGGTGCGCGAGGTCAAACGTGTGCCCCTTCACCCGTGGAAACGGCATGCCATGGTCGCTCGTCACGACCACCAGCGTGTTGTCCACCTCTCCTGCCGCGGCGAGCGCCTCCAGCAGCGACCCGACCTCCGCATCAAAGGCCTCGCTTTCGGTCGCGTAGTCAAGCATGTCCCGCCGCACGACGTCGGAATCGGGCCAGCAGGCCGGCACCCGATCGATATCAGACGGCTTCTTTCCAGCCGCGAGGCCGGCGTCAGGCTGGTAGGTACGGTGCGGATTCGTGCTTCCATACCAGTAGAAAAATGGCTGACCAGGCTTCCGTCCCGACAGAAACTCCTGAAACACCGCTCCTGGAGTCGCGCCCTTGGACTGTTTTGCCGCCGGCGTCAGCCCCCAGGTTCGGCGCCTGCCATCCGCCGTCAAGGCGTCGCCCGGTCCCCAGACTTTCCCCGACGATCCACAGAGAATGCCGGCGGTCGCGAGCACTTCGGTAAATGCCATGAAGCGGGGCGGAAAGGTCGGCCAGTGGTTGGCGGCCGCCTCGAGCTGCCAGGGGTTTCGGCCGGTGAGGATCGCCGCGCGACAAGGAGCGCACTTCGACGTCGGCACGTAGGCGTTGTCGAAGGCGATTCCGTCGTGCGCCAGCCGGTCGATGGCGGGCGTGCGGGCCCACCGGCATCCGTAGGTCTCACCGAAATGGCACGAGGCATCGTCGGCGATGACAAACAATACGTTGGGAGTGGGGGCAGCCGCCGCCGCGGTCCCGCACAGCATCGCCACGCCTCCGCACACCAGCAGATGCACAATCTTCATGCTGGTCGTGATGCTGGTCCTGACACTGGTCGTGATCATGAGCGACGGGTCCTGGGAAAAATTGATTCTGTCTGGGCCCCGGCAAGGTGGCGACGGTGGCCCAGTGCAAAAGAACGCCGCTCCTGCCATGGCTGCCCCGTCGGTCTGTTGTAGTATGGTCGACGTGGAAACCGACTTCGTCAACTGGCTGCTCGACCGCATCCCGCCCGACCCGCGGCTGGAGGTGCCCCCCGGCGATGATGCCGCCGTGCTGCGGCCGCCGGCCATGCGGCGGACGGTCGTCACCGTCGACATGCTGACCGAGGGCGTGGACTTCGTGCTCGGTCCCGACTGCCCGCCGCGGGCGGTCGGCCATAAGGCCGTGGCCGTGAGCCTGAGCGACCTGGCGGCGATGGGATCGCGGCCCGAGGCGGTGTTTGTGGCCGTCTGCCTGCCACGGTCCGGTGGCGACGCGATCGCCCATGGGCTTCTGGAAGGAATTGAGGCGATCACTGCCGACTATGGCTGCACGTTGGCCGGCGGCGACACCAACTCCTGGGACGGCCCGCTGGTCGTGAGCGTCACGGCCATCGGCAGCGTGCTGCCGGGGTGCGCCTGGCGGCGTGACGGCGGCCGCCCCGGTGACCTGCTCGTGGTGACGGGCGCCTGCGGCGGCAGCCTGCTGGGCCGGCATCTGGCCGTGCAACCCCGGGTCCGTGAGGCTTTGGCGATCGCCGGGCGGTTCGACGTGCATGCCGCTATCGATGTCAGCGACGGCCTGTCGCTCGACCTCTCGCGGCTGCTGAAGGCCAGCGGCCTGGGCGCCATCGTGCGGTTGGCCGACGTGCCGATCCACGCCGACGCCCGGCGGATGAGCCAGCTGCCCGGAGACACCAGATCGCCCCTCGACCACGCGCTCTCCGACGGCGAGGATTTTGAACTCATCCTCGCCATGCCTGCAGAGGCGGCGCATGCACTCGTCGCCGCGGCGGGCCAGGCCCCACTCGACCTGCCGATCACGATTATCGGCGAGTTGACCGCAGAACCGGGCCTCGTGGCCGAGGATGCTCACGGCGAACGCACCACACTCACACCCCGGGGTTACGTTCATGCCTTCGAGGGCTGACGGCGATCCGCCGCTGCCAGACGCTGTGGTGGTTGCGGACGAAACCGCCCTCGCGCCGTTGGCCCGGTGGCTGGCGGCGTCGCTGCCGCCGCGTGCCTTCGTGGCACTCGAGGGGGATCTCGGTGCGGGCAAGACGACGTTTGTGAAGGCGGTGGCCGCGGCCATCGGCATCGACCCGACTGACGTGGTCAGCCCGACCTTCGGGCTGGTCCATCTCCATGACGTGCCCGCAGCCCGCGACCGCCCGCCCGGCGAAACACCCGTGCATCTCGTGCATGCCGATCTCTACCGTCTCGCCGGCGCCGGCGACCTGGCGGAGATTGGCTGGGAGGACGCGACCGCGGGGCAGTGCTGGGTGTTCGTCGAGTGGCCGCAGCGGATTGCCCGTGCCCTCCCTGCCGACCGGCTCGACGTCTCAATCAGCATCGATTCTGAGACCTGCCGCACGTTCCGGTTTGTGCCACGTGGAGCCTTCACGTTGATCCAATCGTGAGGGCGTTATCGGCCACCCCGACGCGACGCAGGTATTCGGGAAGGCCGCCCCGTGCGACCCTGGCAAGAGTCTGGCCGACCGACAGGTGCTATGCTCGCAGGCACCGAACCCCCCGAGAATCTCATGCGACTTCATGCCCCCACCTCCCTGCTCTGCGTCGTCGATATCCAGGAACGCCTGCTGCCTGCCGTGCCCGATGGCGCACGGGTGACGGCCATGGCGGCTCGGCTCGCCGATGCAGCTACGCTGCTGGGCGTCCGCAGCATCCTCACGGAGCAGTACCCACATGGACTTGGCCCCACGCCCGCAGACCTCGCCGCCAGACTGCCGCCGGCGGTCTCCAAGATGTCCTTCAGTTGCTGCGGCAGCGAGGCCTTTGCCCGGTCTCTTGCCGGTGATATCGAATCGATCCTGCTCTGCGGGCTGGAAACCCATATCTGCATCCAGCAGACCGCCCTCGATCTGCTCGCCCGCGGACTGACCCTGTTCATCGCCGTCGATGCCGTCGGCTCCCGCCATAAAATTGATCACGAGATCGCCCTGCGTCGTCTGGAATCCTCCGGCGCGATCCTCACGACCACCGAAGCCGCGATCTTTGAATGGTGCCGCTCAGCCGAGCACCCGCAGTTTCAGGCTGTCAGGAAACTCGTGCTTTGAATACCACGGGCGGGCTCGGCCCTGCTCCGACACACTCACAGAGCGTTGCGGGCGGCATTCAGGGAGATGGAATAGAAGGCAGCGCGGATTGATTGGCGTCGCTGGTCGCCTCGGGCTCAATGGTGAGATCCAGCAGGGCGTCCTCGGTTGGCGAGCCGGTCTCTGCGGCCAGTTTTTTGAGTCTCACGATCTTCGCGGCTGCCGAGGGCTCACCCGGAGCCTCGCGGCCCGGCGCTGAACCAAAGAGAATCGTCCGCGGCGGCGGTCCGACGAGTTCCCATCGCCGCAGCCCATGCCTGCCCACGGGCCGGCATTCGGTCAGCCCCAGCGGCTTCCATTCGGGACCGACCGCGACAGCCAGAGCCGCGGCCTCCTCAACAACCGGATCTCCCCACGCCGAACCCTCCGGCCCCCGCGGACTCGACTCGACACCCGAAATCCGCGGATAGAGGGCGGCCGATTCAGCCGTGAAGTCGGCGCTCGGCAGCACGACGCCATCGGCATCAATGGCCAGCAATCCCCCCTGCACGCCCACCATCGCCACCGGTTCACGGCATTGGATTTCGACGGTCGCAGCGGCGGGATGCCGCGGACTCACGTCAACGACCAGCCGCACCCAGGGATGCATTTCGAAGGCCCGCGCCAGCCGGCGAGAGAGTTCTGGATCATCGAGGGGCAGCCCACCGTCGAGGCTCGCATTCCGGAGGGCCTCCGCCTTGAGATCGCACCGCACCCATGGTGCTACCCCCCGCAATTCCACCGCGTCCGGGGTCAGCACGAGGTCTGGATGAATCCGCACCGAATCGGAGACCTGCGACCAGATCGCCCAGCCGGCGAGGGCCGCCGCCGCCGCCACAGCCACAGCACCGAGTCCGGCCCGATGCTCTGCGAGGAAAGCACCGAGGCCGCCAGACTCAGGCTCTTCGATGGGGAGCGGACGGCCGCGACGCGGAGGGGCACCCATGTCAACGCCCCCTTCACCAGACTTCGATCTGCGGCGTCAATTCCACACCCAACCGCTCGCGAACTCTCGCCCGCACCGATTCGATCAACGCCCGCACGTCGTCGCTTGGACAATCCGCCGATGCCACCACGTAGTTGGCATGGGCCGCGTAGACCGCTGCCCCACCAACCCGAAGTTCGCGGCCACCCGACTGCACCACCAGCGACTCGGCAGAACTTCCATTGGGATCCTTGAACATCATGGCCACAGTCCGCGTTCCGGAGGGCTGTTCCGAACGGGATACGATCCACTGCTTCTGCATTCGTTTGGTGAGCCGTTCGGGATCGTCCTGGTCGAGCTCAAACCGGCAGCCAATGACGATGCAGTCGTCGAGATTGCTCCACCGCGACTCGAAGGCCAGACCGGCGCCCGTGCGGGTTTCGGTCGTGCCATCGGGCAGCATCACACTCACCTCGCGAACACGTTCGCCGATGTCGCCACCATGGCCGCCGGCGTTGCCCACGAGGGCCCCGCCGACCGTGCCCGGAATCCCCACGAGCGTTTCGAGGCCGGAGAGACCCGCCTGCACCGCCGCGGAGACGACGTGGACAAGCTTGGCACCTGCCCCCACGCGGAGCATCGGACGCTCTGCGTTGATGCCACAGAAGGCCGGTGCTGAGAGCCGGACAACCATGCCAGAAAAGCCCGCGGCGGGCACGAGAATGTTTGAACCGCCTCCGATGACCCTCAGCGGCACGCTGTGGGCATGGCACCGTTCAGCCAGCCGGGAGAGAGCCTCGATATCAACCGGTTCGCAGAAATAACCGGCCGCGCCGCCAACCCCCAGCCACGTGTGGTGGGCGAGTGGTTCGTGGCTGGACACCGCCAGCCCCAGGTCGTCGAACGGCGTGCCGCCGCCGTGCGGATCGGAAGGCAGTGTTTCGGATGCCATGCCGCTGTGACGAGACTTCATGAAAAACACCTGGTGCCAGTCGTGCAGGGCCTCGCTCCCCGGAGCGGGACGTGGGCCGTATTGTGCCCGAAGCACCGCGGCGGCGTCTATCCGGCAACGGATCGGGCCTTCATGCCGCATGCCGTCCCGACGCAAACGGCTGCGGAGCATTGGCCAGCTGCAGCCAGCCATCGACGACGGCCGCGAGCGAAAGCGGGTCGTCGTCCGGATCAAACGACCCCTGACCCGTGCTGCGAACGTCGCCCAGCACGAGGAGGCAGTCGTGCTCTCCGAGCGACGACAGCAGCCGGTCGATTCTTGCGTATGCCATGACGTCAGCGGCTCTGCCGGTCTCGTCCATGAGTGTTCCTGGGACCACCAGGCAGGCGTCGGCCCACCGCCCGGTGCGACGATTGAACGTGGCGGCCAGGCGTCGATCGACGGCCTGTCCATCGACATCCCGGAGCAACGCCGCTGCGCCGCGGCAGTCGGCCACCAGCCGCTCGGCACAGGCCGTTTCCGCAAGCACGACCAGTCGGCCCCGGGTCAGGCGTCGGAGCCCGGCCAGCGTGGTGGCCAACGCGTGGCCACTGGTCGGGTGGTCGACAAAGGCGGCATGTTCCTGCCCCCGGTCGATCCTCTCGAGACGCCCGGACACGCTGCCGCAGGCCTCGATGCCCCGCGCAATCCGCTCCAGCGGAACGCGGTAGCGAAGCCCGACGGCGACCGCCAGCAGGCTGTCGCGAACGAACGATGCGACGGGATTCGACACCGACACCGGCATTGTGTGGCCGCCCGTCTGGACGAGGAACGTCTGGCCGAAGAGCGTCCGCTCGACGGGAGTGGCGGTGACATCGGCTGGGGAGGTGATGCCCGCGGTGATCAAGGCGGCCCGACCGCCGGCCGTCGCGCGGCGGTCGATGAGGCGCCGCACCCGCTCGTCGTCGGCGGTGGCGATGAGGCAGCCTTCCGGGCCAAGGCAGTCCAGAATCCTGGATTTGACCGCATGATAGGCGGCCGACGTGCCATGCATGTCGAGATGCGTCGAGCCGAGGTTCGTGACCACGACCGTATCGCAGATGACGCCTGCCAGGCAGTGCGCGGCGAGCATGACGCTCGACACCTCGACGACCGCATGCGTGCAGCCGTCTTCGTGGAGCCGGCGAAGCCACTCGGCCAGCACTCCCGGGCGGCTCAGATCGGCCTTGGTCGGCTCGGTGTCGTCGGCCGTCAGGCACCCCAGATCCGAGAGCACCCCAACGCGGAGCCCCGCTTCGGTGAGCACCGACGCCGCCAGCCAGGCCGTGGTCGTCTTACCGCTGGTGCCCGTGATGGCGATCACCCGCAGCGTCCGGGCCGGGTCGCCGGTGAAGGCATGCGTGAGGCGGGCGAACGCCCAACTGCTTTCTTCGACGAGGCACAAGGGCGTGCCGAAGGTCGGGATGATGCGTTCCGCGACCACCCCGGCAACACCACGTTCGAGGGCCCGCTCGACCGCTTCATGGCCATCCCCTTCGGCAGTCAGCCGCGCGACAAACACATCTCCGGGCCCGCACCGGTCGGGGTCGTCGGAGCAGCCTGTTGCGACAATGTCATCGCAGGCGAAGAACGTGGCGTCGGGCAAAACCTGTGACAGTGTGATGGCAGGGCCCGCGTCGCTGCCGCCAGCGTGTCGACGTGAACGTTGGCGGTCGCCCCCACTGTCGCGAGTCGGATCGTTACGCATGCCG
>JBIIFB010000278.1:0-3029 GCA_044237545.1 Pirellulales bacterium | reverse complement strand
GGGATCGATCACCCTGCCGCCTCGAATGAGAAGTGTGCCCATCGGTCTCTCTATCAGGTTTGCCATCAGTGTTGCCATCAGCGTTCCAGTCAGCGTTCTAGTCAGCGTTCTAGTCAGAGGCTCCTCTTCAGGGCGGGCGTCGTCGGGCTGTTCGCGGTCGCGGCGGCTGGTCCGCCCCCCGGCTCGCGTGGCCCGCAGGTCAGCCAGAGCGCGGCCATGCGGACGGCCAGCCCGTTGGTGACCTGGTCGAGAATCAGCGACTGGCGGCAGTCGGCCACCTCGGCCGTCATCTCCACGCCACGGTTGATCGGCCCCGGGGCGAGGATGAGCAGGTCCCGTTTGGCGCGGGTGAGCCGGTCTCTGGTCATGGCGTAGAGGTGGGCATACTCGCGCACGGAAGGAAATGGCCGCATGTTCTGCCGCTCAAATTGGATCCGCAGCAGGTTGAGCACGTCGCACCGCGGCACGATCTCGTCGAGGTTGTGCGACACCTCGACGCCCAATTCCCGCCAGCGCTCCGAGACGAGTGTCGGAGGTCCGCAGAGAATGACCTTTGCACCGAGCTTGAGCAGACCCCAGAGGTTTGACCGCGCCGTACGGCTGTGGGCGATGTCGCCGACGAGGCCGACCGTCACGCCCGTAAGATCACCGAGCCGTTCACGAATGGAAAAGATGTCGAGCAGCCCCTGCGTCGGATGCTCGTGCGGTCCGTCGCCGGCGTTGATCACGCCGACGTCGAGGTGCTGGGCCAGCAGGTGCGGGGTGCCGGGCGTGCTGTGCCTGACAATCACGGCGTCGATGCCCATGGCTTCGAGGTTGCGGGCGGTGTCGATGAACGATTCGCCTTTCGAGAGGCTGCTCGTCGAGGCTGAGAAGTCGACGACGTCGGCGCCTAGGCGTCGGGCCGCCAGCGAGAAGCTGGTCCGCGTGCGGGTCGAATTCTCGAAGAACAGATTGACGACCGTCGAGCCGGTGAGAACAGCGAGTTTCCGGCGGCAGTTGCCGGTCGCCTCCTTGAAGAGCGCCGCCGTATCGAGCAAGAGACGGATCTCGGCGGCCGTCAGCCGCTCCAGATCGAGCAGGTGGCGATGCTGCCAGCCGGCGGGGACGTGTTCGGACTGAATCGTTGCTGGCGTCATGAGAAAATGGGCAGTCTGGTTGCTGGCGGCCGAACCGCCGTGGGCCCTGGGCGCGGGCGAAGTGTAGCAGTTTGAACCGGTTTTTTCCGCTCCCGCGGGAGCGACCGCGCATCCCCCGGGCGTCGCGGTCTGGCCCCGTTCTGTTGGCCTTTCCCGAAACAGGGGAAAAATTTACCCTCCCGCCCCGAGCATCCTACGAGGTTCGCGGTCGCAGTCGGCCGCACGACCAGTCCGGCAGCGATGAGAGACTGTATGACAATCACCCCGGCACATTCTCAGGGCTCCTGGATGACTCTGGCCGCCGTGGCATGCCTGATGGCATCCTCCGGCTGCACGTCCGTCATCGGTTCAGCCTATCTCCGTGAGGCCTGGCTCGATGCGGTGGAGCATGCCGCCGAGACGACGCCCACCGCCGGGAGATCTGCTGAGGAGAACGAGCCGGGCCGTGTCGGTCGGGCCTCCGACGGAAAAGCCAGAGACGATGCCGACCAGGTGACGGACGCCGACGCGGAATCGGTCGGAAGTCGCGACGCCGCTGACGTTTCCCCGGTGGCCGTCTGGTCGCCCGCAACGCTCGATGAGGCGGTCGCCGAAGCGGAACGCGCCCTGTCGCAATCGGGCGGGCTGAGCGAGGCCGCCCGTGGCACGTTGATCGCCATGCTCAAGAGCACGCCCCGTCAAGACTGGCTGATCGTGATCGAGGAGTTCACCGCAGCGTTGGCCGCAGCCCATGCCGACAACGGCATGCCTCTGGGCGGCGCGGCCACCACCGAGAAATCTCCAGCCCAGCCTGCCGCCCAACCTGAGAACGTCTTGGCTGCCGCAGCGGAGTTGGAGACAGTGCCTCCTGCCGCGGCCGCAGAACCTGTCGCCCCGCTGCCGCCCGCCACGGTCCCAGAGCCCGCTGTCGCGGAGTCTGAAAAGCAGCCGGCGCCTGCAGATCGCCCAGCGGTGTTCGCCGTGCAAAACGCCTGCTTCGCCTCCCGCGTGCGGGCCTGGGGCGTTGTCGATCGATTTGAAACGTCGCAGTTCGATGCCGGGCAGGAACTGATCGTCTACTTCGAACTTGATCAGCTCTCCTCACGGGAGTCGCCCGACGGGCATACCACCCGCGTTGATGCGGTGCTGCGGCTCGTCGGGGAAGACGGCCGTCGGATTCACGAGTGGACCTTCGAACCGCTCGAGGAGACCTGCCGTGGCCACCGCCGTGACTACTTCGCCCGGTATCTGGTGGAGTTGCCCGCGACAATCGATCCCGGGCGCTGCAGGTTGGAAGTCATCGCAAGTGACATGATCGCGGGCCGCACCGCCCACGCGAGCCTGCCGATGGAAATCGGCCCGCGTTGAGCACGGGCCGCCAGTCGCGAATAGTCCATCACGGGGCAGGCAGCGGCTGGATCTGGGCACCTGCTGCGGGGAGTCGGGCTGGCTCGAGGGCGGCCGCTGGTGCCGGAAGGCTGGGCTGCTGAGGCGGCTGCGGATTGACCTCACTGTCGAAGCCGTCGGCATCGACCACAGCGGGCGCGTCTGCCTGCGGAGGAAACTGCTCCAACTGCAGCAGACTGGCGATCGCCACCGCGCTGTTCCAGCGGTCGGCCTGCGACTCGACGAAGACCAGTTCTGTTTCGGTGAGGATTCGCTGGGCCTGCAAGAGGCTGAGAAATGTCACCTCGCCCCGTGCGTAGAGCGTCTGCGTGAGCTGCACCGTTTCCCGGGCCTTCGGGAGGATGTACTGCTCATACCACTCGACGAGGCGTTGCGATGTGCGGTAGGAGGCGACCGCCTCCGCCGTCTGCGTGGCCAGGTCGAGCTCCACGGTGCGGAGATTCGCACGCGAGGCGGCGATGTCGGCGCGGGCGGAGCGGATGTTGCCCTGGTTACGGTCGAACA
>JBIIFB010000277.1:0-3049 GCA_044237545.1 Pirellulales bacterium | reverse complement strand
GCCACGAGCTTGAACAACCTTGCCTCGCTCTACGAGAGCCAAGGCAAGTACGACCTAGCCGAGCCTCTATTAAAAAGAGCCTTGGCAATCCGTGAGCAATCGCTCGGCCCAGACCATCCAAAGACAGCCACGAGCTTGAACAACCTTGCCGTTCTCTCCAAAACCCAAGGCAAGTACGACCTAGCTGAACCTCTCTACAAGCGCGCCTTGGAAATCTATGAGAGAGCCCTTGGCGCAGACCATCCAGACACAATTCAGATCCGAGAAAACCTGGCGGCAATGAAGGCCGACCGCGATGCGGCGGCCGCTGCCAAGTAGCGGCCGGCCGATCCTCGGAGCAGGTCGGCATGGCAGCGGCAGCGGCGAGGCAGATCGCATGGCGCGGCCGTGCTAGGGTTCCCCTTGGCAAGGGGGGCGCGGTAGACTCAGGCGGCCTATTCAGCCATCCAAGGAGGGAGCCTTTCATGCGGATCGCAACCTACGTGCGAATGTCGACGGCGAAGCAGGATCAATCGCCCGAGCAACAGCGAGCGGCGATTGCCGCGCACTGCTCGAAGCATGGGCATACGGTCGTCGCCGAATACTCCGATCTCGGCATCTCCGGCGATCGAGCGGTACGACCGGGTTTCGAGAAGATGCTGGCGGACGCTCAGCGGAAGCAGTTTGCCCGGATCGTCTGCTATGACCGATCCCGTTTCGGACGGTTCGACGCTATCGGCTTCGGGGAAGTGATGGCCCCGCTGCGGAAGGCCAGGGTCATCCTGGAGACCGTAGCCGATGGGATTGTCGATCTCGACAGCTTCGGAGGCCGGATCAACGGCATAGTCGAGCAGGAAGGGAAGCACGCCTTCGTTGTCGATCTCTCCCTAGCCACTACCCGAGGGCTCACGGCGAAGGCGATGGAGAACAGAGGCTATACCGGCGGCAAGACCCCATACGGCTACGACCGAACGACTCGTGTCGAAGGCCGGAATCGAGTCTCGACGCTCTCACTCAATGACATAACGGCCCCGATCGTCGCGAGGATGTTCGCGGCATACGCCGGGCCTGCCGCGTCTCTCCAGGGCGTTGTCCGAATGCTCAACATGGAGCACGTACCGCCGCCGGAAGGCGGAGGCCAGTGGCGAAGAAGCTCCGCTCTCCGCATTCTCACCAACCGGGTCTACGTTGGCGATGCGGTCTGGGGCCGGCGGGCCACGGGCAAGTATCACACTCGAAGCGGAGCGGAGATCGTCAAAAGGCTATCGCACTCCGATGTCGAATGGCATGACCCGATCGTCCATGCAGACGCTGTTCCGGCAATCGTCACTCGCGACCTGTTCGCCCGGGTGCAGACGCTCATGATCGAGCGGCAGCAGCAACGCCGATCCCCGGCGAAGGTACGGCCCCTCACCGGGATCGTGCACTGTGCACACTGCGGGAAGCCTATGCACAGCGACGGCGCGGGATTGATGCGGTGCCCGAGATCAACGGCCGCCATCGTCACCGGGTGCTCGGGATCGCGAGTTTCGACCGGGCCGCTCCTGGCGGCCGTTGTCGCCGGCATCCGAAAGCATCTCCTGGCCCCCAAGGTCACCGCGAAGATCGAGAAGCGGATCCGGGAAATGCTCACCTCGGCCGATGAGGATCCAGACGTCGAGCGGAAGCGGCTCGGCGACCAGCTCCGCAAGATCAACGCGGAGATCGCCGCCGGCACCGAGCGGATCCCGATGATCCCGGCGGCCATCCTTCCGGGATTCCTCAAGACCCTCGATGAGCGGGCCGCAGCCCGCAGCCGTCTGGAAGGCCGCCTGGAAGCCTTGGAACCTGCCAGGGAGCCTAGCGTCACCAAGGCCATCCGCGAGGCTATCAAGGGCCTACGGGCATTGGAGGACGTCCTACTGAAGGCGGATCCCGCCGAGGTCAACGCGGCACTACGCTCTCTGCGGGTAGTGGTGAAGACAGCTCCGCGTTCTAGCGGCAAAACCGAGGCCGATCGGGAGGCCGACGTCATCGTCGGGGGCTTGTCCACAACTGAAGGAAGATGCGGCCCCCCCGGGCATGGACGGCGTCGGTGATGAGCCGCCAGCCCTCGCTCATGGCATCGGAGTAGATGCCGGGTGATTCCAGCCAACCGTTGGCCTGCTCTGAGATCGTCGTCGCCTCGGAGACAATCAGCCCGGCCGAGCTCCGCTGGGAGTAGTACTCAGCCATGGTCGCGTTTGGAATGCGGTCTCCGCCGGCCCGTGACCGCGTCAGCGGCGCCATCACGACCCGGTTGGGCAGCGTAAGGTCGCGGAGCTGAAAGGGCTGGAGGAGAGGCGAGGGTGTCATGCTGGATTCCTGGGGGGAGGCATTTGAGTCGCGGGCTTTCAGTCGGGGGCTGCGAGCACAATCCGACACGCGTGCAGCCTCGCTGGTTTCGGGAGCCCGACTGGTCTAAAGCGCCCGCCGGTGCTTTTTGATCTTCCGGACAGCCGGGGCTGCCGGAGGTGGGGCGGTCGCCGTGCCGGCCGGCCTGCTCTCTGTCTGCGAGGCTTCGCTCCGCGGCCGCCGCGAGCCTTGAGCCCCCGGGCGTTGCTGTTGTCCGCCTGATGCACGGCGGCCGTCGCTCCTGCCTCCCCTGCCTCGGGACGCGCCACCTTGGCCCGAACGGTCGTGCCCAGTCCTGCCCTGCGGCGAGCGGCCGCCGCCCCCCTGCCGCTCCCGCGGCTCGCTGCCCGCCTCCACGTGCGGCAGTTCCGGCAGGTCGTTGCGAACCGGGATCGTCTTTCGGAGCAGCCGCTCGATCGCCTGCAGTCGCGGCCTCTCCTCGTGGTCGCACAGGGAGACTGCCTTGCCTGTCATGCCCGCCCGCCCTGTGCGGCCGATGCGATGGACGTAGGTTTCCGGTTCGTGCGGCAGTTCGAAGTTGACCACGTGCGACACGTTGTCGACATCGATCCCGCGGGCAGCGATGTCGGTGGCGATCAGCACCGGAGGGTGTTGCGACTTGAACGACGCCAGCGCCTTCTCTCGCTGATTCTGGCTCTTGTTGCCATGGATAGCCGCCGCGCGGATACCGGCCTTG
>JBIIFB010000157.1:0-9272 GCA_044237545.1 Pirellulales bacterium | reverse complement strand
ATACGGCAAGTTGAAAACTCGCCGCCACGGGAGTCGTGCAGAAGGTCAGGCCTGGATGGCCGGTTGAGCACCAGCCGACGGAGGTCGGCCAAGAGAAAACGACACGATGTCGTGTTTCTCGTGTATACGGCAAGTTGAAAACTCGCCGCCACGGGAGAGAGGCACGTATCGTGCCGAACAGGACTGCTCCCGTCCCCATTTTCGTTTCCCGCTCCCGATGCTGAGGAGCCGGTCGGAGGGGACAAGTTAAAAACTCGCCCCCACAGGGAGCCGGTGAATTCTGCGACTCACGAGCGATACACGATTCGTCCAAGAGCCTCCTGTAGCAGAATCCGCCGGCGACGAGCATGCCGCAGCCGGCGAGCTGACCACAGCACGCCATCACCGGCACGCTCTCCACGGACAAGTTAAAAACTTGCCGCCACGGGGAACAGCACGTATCGTGCCGAACACTACTGGCTGCGTCCCCTTTTATGGCCTTTTGGCCAGCTAACCGTCGGGGTCGTCGATGAGTTGCTGGAGTCTGGCGGCATGCTCTGGAATGAGCCGCGGCAGCCAGGAGGCGTCGATCAGGCCCAGCGACAGCATGTCGCGAAGATGCGTGCGATCCTTGTCGCGGTTTGAGTTGAGTTTCATCCGCACCAGCGCCTCGAGCGTCACGATCGAGTAGTCGTCCGCCTCCACCCGCTCGGTGACGTCGGCCGTGGGGAGCAGATACGACTCGCGGACCTTTTCATTGGCAAACAGAAGATGGATGGCATCACGCGGACTCCCCTGCGGCCCGTCGATGAAGCACTCGACTCCCATCACGGTCGCCCGCTCGAATCCAACGCCCTCGAGCGCCGTCTGCACCGCGGGCAGATCGCTGCGGCGGACGAGGATGTCGACATCCTGCGTGTTGCGGACAGCAGCCCGATCGACACGCGCCACCCACGCGGCGACGGCGTTGCCGCCGGCCACGGCGTAAGGGATCCCAGCCTTTTCAAGGGCCGCGGTCGCCCGCAGCGCCCGGTCGCGAACGGCTTGCACGGCTTCGATCATCCTCTGCCAGGAAAAGGGCTGAAGCTCGACGGCCACGGCGGAACCTCTCGCGGGAGGGTCGGAAGGCACCATGCCCAACCGTACAGAAAGAGCATACCGAAAACATCAAGCCCTTCCTACGCTAGGCATGGCCGGCCCTCTCTGCGGTAGGTAGCCCCGTAGGGCCACCCGCCCACGGGTTTGCGATAGGCTTTGGGGACAAGAGATGCCACTGGTAGCCGAGGAATGACATTCACCATGCAGACGATCCAGCCAACGCACACCCGCCTGATCCAGACCCTTTTCCGTCGGAGCCTTGTCGCCTTCTCGACGGTCGGCGCGTTGGTCGCGGCCGTTGGCCGCGGCGACGAGGGGATGTGGCTCTTCAGCCATCCGCCGCTCGAGCGACTGGAAAAGGAACATGCGGCCACGCTCAAGGGGGTAAAGCTCTCGCCAGAATGGCTCACGCACCTCCAGCAGTCGTCGGTGCGATTTAACTCGGGCGGGTCGGGCTCCTTCGTATCGGCTGACGGTCTCGTGGTGACCAACCACCATGTCGGTGCCGACAGCCTGCAGAAGCTCGGCACCGAGCAGCACAACTACTACCGTGATGGATTTGCAGCTGCGACGCAGGCCGACGAACTCAAGTGCCACGACCTCGAACTCAACGTGCTCGTTTCGATCGAGGATGTCACCGCCCGCGTGCAGGGGGCCGTCACGGCGGGCATGCCTGCGGCCGAGGCGTTTGCCGCCCGCCGCAAGATGATGGCGGAGATCGAGAAGGAGTCGCTCGCCGCCACGGGCCTGCGGAGCGATGTGGTCACGCTTCATCAGGGCGGTCTCTACCATCTCTATAGAGCCAAGAAATACACCGATGTCCGGCTCGTCTTCGCGCCGGAACAGCAGATCGCGTTCTTCGGCGGCGATGCCGACAACTTCGAGTTTCCGCGATACAACCTCGACGTCTGCTTCTTTCGGGCCTACGAAGATGGTAGGCCAGCGCGGGTGCCGCACCATCTCACATGGAGTCGGCGGCCGGTCACGGCGGGGGATCTCGTCTTTGTCTCGGGCCACCCCGGCCATACGGATCGGGGAAGCACGCTCCGCGAACTGATCGCGATGCGGGACCGGCAACTACCGTTTTCGCTCGCCATGCTCAACCGGCTCGAGGTGATGCTCGCCGCCTATGCCGACGAGGGGCCGGAAGAGAGGCGTCAGGCGATGGGCGATCTGTTCGGCGTGCAGAACAGCCGCAAGGCCCGCGAGGGAATTCTCGCGGGGCTGCTCGGTCCGAAGTTCATCGCGCGGAAGCGGGCATCAGAGGCTGAGCTTCGCGAGCTGGTGGCGAAGCGGGCTGCCGGAGCAGCATCCCCGTCGCGGCCATCGCCGTTCGATCGGATCGAGCAGGCGGAGGACCAAATCGCCGCCGCCGCCCTGCGGCACAATCTGCTCGAAGGGGCGGTCGGTTTCAACTGCCAGTATTTCGGGAACGCCCGCACGCTGCTGCGGGCTGCGGCCGAGTCGGGAAAACCGAGCGGCGAGCGGCTGCGGGAATACCGCGACTCCAATCGTGAATCTCTGGAGCTTGCGCTCTTCTCCGACGAGCCTGTCTACGACGCCTTCGAGATCGTGAAGCTGGCCGACTCGCTCACCTATCTGGCGACGTCACTCGGCCCCGATGATCCGCTGGTTCAGAAGGTGCTCGCAGGAAAATCGCCGAGGGAACGGGCGGCGGAACTCGTCCGTGGTACCGGCCTCGGTAAGCGGGGAGGTGCAGACGTTGCAAAGCCCGACACGCGACGCAGCCTCTACGAGGGCGGTCAGGCGGCGGTCGCCGCGTCGACCGATCCGATGCTCGCTCTGGCACGCATGATCGATGAGGAGTCGCGGTCGCTGCGAAAAATCGTCGAGGCGGCAGGTGAGATCAAGCGGCAGGCGCATGCGGAGATCACCCAGGCAGTGTTCGCGCGTGAGGGAGAAAGCGTCTACCCCGATGCCACGTTCACGCTGCGGCTCGCCTACGGCACGGTGCAAGGATATGAAGACGCAGGAAAGCAGGTGCCGGCGATCACGACCTATGCGGGTCTCTTCGAGCGGGCCCGGTCGAAGGGAAACGCGCCGCCGTTCGACCTGCCGCCGCGTTGGGAAAAACTGCGGCCGCAGTTGGAACGCGACGACGCGTTCCTGAAGACCCCGTTCAACTTCGTCTCCACGGCGGACATCATCGGTGGCAACTCGGGCAGCCCCGTCGTCGATACGGCCGGCGAACTCGTGGGACTCATCTTCGACGGTAACATCCAGTCGCTCGTGCTTGACATCGCCTACGACGACACGCAGGCGCGGGCCGTGTCGGTGGACGCGGCGGGCATCATCGCTGCGCTGCGCAAGGTGTATGCCGCCGACACGCTCGTGGCCGAACTGCTCGGCGGTGGTGCTGGCGGCACCGCCGGCGCACAGGCCGCTCCGGAAGACACCTGGCGGCCGCTCTTCGACGGCAAGACGCTTGGTAAGTGGAAGCCGACCGGTTTTGGTGGCGAGGGGGAAATCATGGTGGAGGACGGCGCAATCCGCATCGGTATGGGCGTCGACTTGAGCGGCATCACATGGAGCGGCGAGGTGCCGCGGCAGGACTACGAGATTTCGCTCGACGCCCAGCGGGCCGACGGCAACGATTTTTTCTGTGGGCTGACATTTCCGGTGGGGGAGGATCCCTGCAGCCTGATCGTGGGTGGCTGGGGGGGCGGTGTAGTTGGGCTGTCGAGCATCGATGGCGAGGATGCGGCGCACAATGGCACGACGACGTTCAAGGAGTTTAAGACTGGCCGGTGGTATGCGATCCGCGTGCGGGTGAGCCCTGAGCGGATCGTCTGCTTCATCGACGACGAGCAAGTGGTCGATCAGCCGCTGGCCGACAAGAAGCTCTCGATCCGCGACGAGGTGCTGCCTTCGCGGCCGCTGGGTATCGCCACCTACGCGACAACGGCGCTCGTCAAAAACATCCGCTGGCGGCCGCTACCTGCCGCAGGAAAACAGCCATGAGCGATGAGCCGCGGGACGCGGGTGCCGACAAGCTGCGGCAGCGGATCGCCGAGGAGGCGGCCCGCATGGTGGCTCAGGGGAGCGACTCGACCAAGTCCCGGTTTCGTGCCGCCCGCCAGGTGGCCCGCGGCTGGGTGCCCGAGGAGCAGCTGCCCAGCCACGACGAGATTCGTCGCGAGGTGACCCGCGGCAGCGATCCCGCCGGTGGCCTCGCGCACCTGGCTGGTGATCGTTTCGACCGGATCGCTGAGCTTGTGCGAGTGCTCGAAAACGTGAAGCAGGATCGGGTGAAGCATCCTGAGGGGGACGTGCTCGAACACACGCTGCAGGTCTTCGATCGAGTGTATGAAGAGCGGCCGTTTGACGAGGAGTTGCTGACGGCGGCACTGGTGCACGACGTGGGCCGGGCGATCGACCGCGCCGATCCGGTTTCCAGTGGCGTGTCTGTTCTTGCCGATCTGATCACGGAGCGAACACGCTGGCTCATCGAGTCGCTGGCAGACGCCGCAGCGCACGGCAACCACACGCTCGGCGCACGGGCCCGGCAGCGGCTCGAGTCGCATCCTGATTTTCTCGACGCGTTGCTGCTGGCCGAGTGCGATCGCAAGGCCTGCGTCCGCGGCTACGACGCCGTGTCACTCGACGAGGCGATCGCGATTCTCCGCGAGTTGGCCCTCGAGAACGAAGCTGACGAGTGAGACAGCTGTCGACTGGTGAACGCGTTTTCGCTGCGGTGAAAGTTCTCAAGCAACCGGTGCAAATCCTTATGGCATTGGGGGCCGCTGCGCGGGATCATTGTGCACCTTCGAGAACTCTGTTCGATAAATTTGAGAACGGCTGCAGGATGCGTCCCATGACATCGCTTGTGCCTCTCCGCGTGAGTCTGCGTGTCGCTGTCGGTATCACCGCCCTCGTGATGGCTTGTGTGACAGCTTGTATGGCATCCGCCCGGGGGGAGGAGGCCCAGCCGCGGCAGCGGAAGCCGATGGCCAATGGCCTCACGCCGCAGGAGGCGGCCAAGGCGATGTCGGGCCCCCCCGGATTCTCCGTCAAACTCCTCGCAGCCGAACCCGAGGTCCGCCAGCCGATCGCGATGTGCTTCGACGACCGCGGCCGCCTCTGGGTGGCCGAGTGCTACGCCTATCCACAAAAGGTCGCAGCCGAGGATGCCCGCGACAGGATCCTCATCTTCGAGGATACCGATGGCGATCACGTGCTCGACTCCCGGAAGATCTTCAAGGAGGGGCTCAACCTCGTCAGCGGTCTGGCGGTTGGGTTTGGAGGCGTGTGGGTGGGCGCAGCCCCCGAGTTCATGTTCATTCCAGACGCCGATGGCGACGACGTCCCCGACGGCGAACCGACGGTGCTGCTCGACGGCTGGGGCGCGCAGGACACCCATGAGACGCTCAACGCCTTTATCTGGGGGCCCGACGGCTGGCTCTACGGCTGCCACGGCGTGTTTACGCACTCCGCCGTCGGAAAACCCGGTACGCCCGAGGCCGACCGCACGCGGATCAACGCCGGCATCTGGCGATACCATCCGGTGCGGCACGTCTTCGAGGTCTTTTCCGAGGGCACGAGCAATCCGTGGGGCGTGGACTTCAACGACCTGGGCCATGCGTTTCAGACGGCCTGCGTGATCCCGCACCTCTACCACGTGATTCCAGGAGCGCGGTACCAGCGTCAGGCGGGACAGCACTTCAATCCCTATTCGTTTGACGACATCAAGACGATCGCCCGTCACCGGCACTGGACCGGCGCTACATGGAACCCCCGCGCACGCAGCGAGGGCGCCGACGACTCGGTCGGCGGCGGCCACGCTCATGCCGGCGCCTGCATCTATCTGGGTGGCTCATGGCCCGATCGCTACCGCGGACGGCTGTTCATGAACAACATCCACGGGGCGCGAATCAACGAAGACCGGCTCACGCCCGCGGGCTCAGGCTACGTGGGGGACGGCGAGCCCGACTTTCTCTTCGCCAACGACTCGTGGTCGCAGTTCATCTCGCTGCAGGTCGGGCCGGACGGGCAGATGGTGCTCATCGACTGGTACGACCGCACTCAATGCCATTCCCATGAGGACGAGAAGCACGATCGGGGCAATGGGCGAATCTTCAAGGTGATCTACGATCGGGCGGCACCGGCGCCGACGAAGGTCAACCTCGGCCGCGAGAGCGACGCAACGCTGGTCGATCTGCTCGGTCATGACAACGACTGGTTCGTGCGTCATGCCCGTCGGCTCCTGCAGGAGCGGGCCGCTGCCGGCCGGCTCGCCGCCGAGACTCCGCGGCTGCTTGAAGCGAAGCTCGCCGCCGCCACGACCGTGCCCAAGCGCCTGCGGGTGATCTGGGCGATGCACGTCACAGGACAACTCTCGGCTGCCCATGTCGAGCGGCTGCTCGACGACGCCGATCCGGCGGTCCGGGGCTGGGTGATTCAGCTGGCCGTCGAGCGGGGCGACGCATCGCCACCTCTGCTCGAGCGGCTCCAGCGGCTCGCCGCAGACGATCCATCGCCGGTGGTTCGCCTGGCGATCTGCTCGGCCCTGCAGCGGCTGCCACTTGGAGACCGCTGGCCGATCGCGGCGGCGCTCGTCGCGCATGCGGAGGACGCCGATGACCACAACCTCCCGCTCATGAACTGGTATTCAATAGAGCCACTCGTGCCGCTCGATCCGGCCCGGGCACTGGAGATCGCCGCCGCGAGCCGCATCCCCATCGTGGCGCGATTCATCGTCCGCCGCGCCGCCTCTGACGAGAAGTGCTACGAGCCGCTGGTGGCGGAGTTGGCGGCCGGCGACTCGCCGACGCGGAAGTGGATGCTGGAGGAGATCGTGGCGGCACTGGCCGCCCGCGGCCGTCTGCCGGCGCCGAGGGCTTGGCAGCAGGGCTACGAGCAGCTCCGCGCCGACCCGGATGAGGCTGTCCGCAGGCTTGCGGATCTGACAGCGGTGCGGTTTGGCGATCCACGGGTCGTGCCGCAGCTGCGGTCACTGGTGGCCAACCCGGATGCTGACCGCGGCCAGCGGCTCGAGGCCCTGCAGGCACTCGTCAGCTCCCGCGACGACGGACTGCCGCCGGTTCTCCAGCGGCTCGTGGACGATCCCACCATTCAAAAGCAGGCGATCGACGGCCTCGCCGCCGTTCCCAGCGACGGTACGCCCGCCGCGCTCGTGACCGCCTACGAGGGTCTGCCGGCGGACTGCCGGCAGGCGGCGATCGCCACGCTCACGTCGCGGCCCGCCTGGACGCTCGCGCTCCTCGACGCGGTTGCTGCCAACGCGGTGCCCCGTGGCGACCTTTCGGCGTTCACCGTCGGCCGGCTCGCCCAATCGGCCGACCCGAAGGTGATCGCGCGGCTCAACGAGGTCTGGGGCACGATCCGAGTGACCCCCGCCGACCGAAAAGCTGACTTCGAGCGGTGGCGGACTGCGCTCAATCCGGCAGCCATGAAGCAGGCCGATCTCTCGCACGGCCGGGCGACGTTCGCAAAGACCTGTGGTGCCTGCCACCAGTTGCATGGCCAGGGCGGACAAATTGGGCCAAACCTGACGGGATCGAATCGGGCCGACCTCGAATACCTGTTGGCGAATCTGCTCGACCCGAGCGCTCTTGTGGGCCGCGACTACCAGACGACGATCGTGGTGACTGACGACGGCCGATCGATCGCCGGAATCGTGGTCAAGGAGACGCCGACGAGCGTGACGCTCCAGACACCGACCGAGCAGGTGACGGTGCCGCTCGACGATATCGAGACCCGGGTGCTTTCACCACAGTCGTTGATGCCGGAGAACCAGCTCGCACAGCTTTCCCCCGCTGCCGCCCGCGACCTCATCGCCTACCTGCGGCACCCGTCGCAGGTGCCGCTGCCAGGCGAGGGGCCGCCGCCGTTCAATGCTGAACGTCGGATTCCGGCCCCGCGTTGATGGCCGGGGCTCTCAGTGGCGGCATCGACGGCCGTGGCAATCAGGACGACGGCGGCTTCCCTCCGAGCGCTGCGCGAACGGCCTCCCGGGCCGCCCGCCACCGGGTTTTCACGGTGCGTTCGGAACAGTCCAGAAGTCTGGCGATCGTCTTTTGGTCGGCCCCCAGATACCAGACGAGATGGAACATCTCGCGTTCGTCCTCGGGCAGGCTGCCGATCGCCTCATGAAAGAGGGTCCAGCGGTCGAGGCTGGAATCGGCCGCCGGACTCCGGTCAACGTAATGTTCGGGCCTGTCTCCGGGGGTGGACGGCATCACGTTGGTGCCGTGATTGGCCGCATACGAGGCCGGCCCCCCATGCCGCCGCGCGAGATCGATCAGTTCACGGTGGAGTTGCGTGGCCGCCAGTGCCATGACCGAGCGGGGGGAATCAAACTGCATCGCGCCCAAGGCTCGGTGGAGCCGCATGGCTGCATTCTGGAAGACGTCATCCGTATCTTCCCAGCGGCGAACGCCGGGGTAGCGGCCAAGCATCCGGTGGGCCAGGCGGCGGAGGCGGTCGGAGCAGAGTTCGATGATCCGATCGCGGGCGGAGAGGTCTCCCCGGGAGAGTTGCTCCAGGCAGGCATTGAGGGCCGGTGAAATCGTGTCGTCGGTATCCATGCGACAGGGGGGGGTGGCTCGCGGGAAATGGACGGGCTCAAACAGCAGTCGTCAAAATGCAGCGGATTTCAGGGGGTTAGTCGGGAAGTTTATCCGCTTTTGCCCCTCGAGGGCATGGCTCTCGCCATATCTAGTAGCGGTGGCCGCGTGGCTTCCTCAAGCAACGTCATATTTTCCCTCGGCTTTGCCAATGATTCCAGTAGAAAATTCAAGGTTTACGAATTCGAGTTTGCCGCTGGGATGGCCGGCAAACCTCGTTCATGCCCCTGAATCGGTGCGGTCGGAACCACACCGTGTGCTGCGGATTTCCCGTCATGAAAAGGATCCCGTTCAGATCATTCTGGCCGCTCAGATTCAACTGCGGCGTTGGCGGAGGCAGGATTCGCTCGCAGAACAGGCCGCCAGCCAGGCCAAGAGTCAGGCCGCCAGTCAGGCCGCCAGTCAGGCCAAGAGCCAGGCCGCCAGCCAGTCCAAGACGCGGCAACGCATCAAGGAGATTATTGCGGCCCGGGAATCGCTCCTCAGGGCGGCGGCCACGCGGATCGCGATTCCAAACCGGATTCTCGCGGGACGATTCTAAGGTCGGTTGGCATAGGCAGCCCGCATCGCCGCCCGGGCATGACTGGA
>JBIIFB010000163.1:0-8993 GCA_044237545.1 Pirellulales bacterium | reverse complement strand
TTCGTGAAGCCCCTCCGGCCAGCCGTGCCGACCACGGCCAACTCCGACTGGCCGAAGAACGACATCGACCGGTTTGTGCTGGCGCGGCTCGAAGAGGAAGGGCTCTCGCCCAGCCCCGAGGCCGACCGGGCCACGCTCTGCCGTCGCGTCCATCTCGATCTCGTCGGTCTGCCGCCATCGCCGGCGGACCTGGACGCATTCCTCGCGGATGCCTCGCCCGACGCCTATGAAAAACTCGTCGATCGACTCGTCGCCAGCCCGCGGTATGGCGAACGATGGGCGCGGCGGTGGCTCGACCTCGCCCGGTATGCCGACACCAACGGGTATGAGAAGGACCGCGACCGTCAGATCTGGCCGTATCGCGACTGGGTGATCCGCAGTCTGAACGCCGACATGCCATTCGACCAGTTCACGATCCGTCAGATCGCCGGCGACCTGCTGCCCGGGGCTACCACCGACGACGTCATCGCCACCGGCTTCCACCGCAACACGATGCTCAACGAGGAGGGCGGCATCGATCCGCTCGAGTTCCGCTACCTCGCGATGGTCGATCGGGTGGGCACGACGGGCACGACCTGGCTGGGGCTGACCACCGCCTGCGCCCAGTGTCACACGCACAAGTTCGATCCGATTCTCCACACCGATTACTTCTCACTGATGGCCCTGCTCAACAACGCCGACGAGCCCGAGTGGCTCATCCCAGACGTCGACCGCCAGCGGCAGCGGCTGGAGACAGCACGGCGGATCGAGTCGCTCTGGACGGAGCTGCCGGGGAAGTGGCCGGTGCCCTCCGAGACCAGCGCGGAGCAGCTGGCCGCCAGCGGATCAGACGAGCCTCCTGTGCCGCCGCGGTCGTCCGATTTGAAGCGGGAACTCTCCCGTGATACACGGTTTGATGCGTGGAACCGCGAGGAGTCGGACCGGGCCATCGACTGGCGGATCGTGCGGCCGACCACGCTCAAGACCAGCATGCCGCACCTCGTCGTCCGTGACGATGCCTCGATCCTCGGCAGCGGCGACATCACCAAGAGCGATGTCTACGAGCTTGAACTCCCCCCCTCGAATCAGCCGGTCACGGCCATCCGGCTGGAGGTGCTGCCCGACGAGAGCCTCCCCGGCCACGGGCCCGGCCTCTGCTCCTACGAGGGGCCGAAGGGGGATTTTTTCTTGTCGGAACTGGAAGCGACAGCGGATGGCAGACGGGTGACGCTGACGCATGCAACCGATTCATTCAGTGGCACAGTCGTCACAAGCCCGGTCGGAAACAAGGTCGGGAACAAGGTCGGGAGCACGGTCGGGAACAAGAGCAAGAACAACAACAAGGCCGGAAGCGCCGCCGCGAAGGCGATCGACGGCGAGATGTCGAGCGGCTGGAGCACAAGCGGCGGGCAGGGCAGGGCCCATGCGGCCGTGTTCCAGCTGGCCGAGCCACTGGCCGCGGGCACTCCACTGAAAATCGTCATGCGGTTCGAGCGGCATTTCGCCTGCGGTCTCGGCTGCTTCAGGCTTTCGGTCACTGCGGATGACCATGCGGAGGCCAGAGGCCATGCGGCCGACGTCGAAGTGGCGCTTGCCAAGGCAGCCGAGCAGCGGTCCGCCCCCGAGCGGGAGCAGTTGTTTCGAAGCTTTCTGGCCAGTGCTCCGGAGCTTGCCGAGCCCGTCAAGCAGATCCGCGATCTGGAGAACAGCCTTCGGAGCGGACAGACGACCCTCGTGCTACGGGAGAGGCCCGCCGACAATCCGCGGAAGACGTTTCTCCACAACCGTGGCGAATACACGCAGCCCAAGCAGGAGGTGCCGGCTGCCGTGCCCTCGTTCCTCCCGCAACTGCCTCCGGACGGGCCAGCCAATCGGCTGGCGCTGGCAGACTGGCTCGTCTCCGCCGACAACCCGCTCACGCCGCGGGTCGCGGTCAACCGCCAGTGGCATACGCTCTTCGGCCGCGGGCTGGTCGCGACCGTCGAGGACTTCGGCTACCAGAGTGATCCGCCAAGCCATCCCGAACTGCTCGACTGGCTCGCCGTCCTGTTCACAGCCGATCCAGTCACGGCGAATCCAGTCACAGCCGATTTTGCCGGCGGGGGCCTGGGCTGGTCGATGAAGCGGCTGCACCGGCTCATGGTCACCAGCGCCACCTACCGGCAGGCATCGGCCATGGCGCCGTCGCTGGCCGATCGGGATCCGAAAAACATCCTGCTTGCGCGTGGTCCGCGGGTTCGCCTTGAGGCCGAGGTCATCCGTGATTCGGCCTTGGCGGCGGCCGGGCTCTTGTCGGCGAAAATGTATGGTCCGGGTGTGCGGCCACCGCAGCCCGAGGGAGTGACGGAGGTGGCCTACGGGGCGCCGAAGTGGAACCAGAGCACAGGCGAAGACCGGTTTCGCCGCAGCATCTACACCTATCAGAAGCGGACGGCGCCGTTCGCGTTTGCCACCACGTTCGACGGGCCCAGCGGCGAGGCCTGCATCGCCCGTCGCGAGGTCTCCAACTCGCCGCTGCAGGCCCTCACGCTGCTCAACGATCCGATGTTTGTGGAGGTGTCGCAGGCGCTGGGGAAAACGGCACTCGCGGCCGGGGCCGACGACGTCGCCCGGCTGCGGGATCTGGCCCGGCGGCTGCTCTCGCGGGAGTTCGACGCCGACGAACAGCGGGCACTCATCGACTTTCTCAACATCCAGCGGCGGCGGCTTGCGGCGGGCGAACTGGATGCCGCCAAGCTGTCCGGCGTGGCTGCCGGATCGCAGGCCGAGGGCAGTCTCGACGGAGTGGAGCTGGCCGCGTGGATGCTCACGGCCCGGGCGGTCATGAACCTCGATGAAGCGATCGTGAAACGGTAGCAAAGGACTCTGACCTATGAATGCCAAGGGCCTGAACCTCCTCGACATCACCCGGCGGCACTTCTTCGAACAGTGCGGTGTGGGCGTCGGCAAGATCGCGCTGGCCGGGCTGCTGGCCGACTCGCTGGGAAAATCTGCCGACGGCCGCGGGCTCGACCCGGCCGCCGCGTCGCTTGCGGCCCGGCCGCCGCATTTCCCCGGCAAGGCCAAGGCCGTCATCCAGCTCTTCATGGCGGGCGCGCCGAGCCAGCTCGACATGTTCGACCACAAGCCGAAGCTGGCGGCGATCGAAGGCAAGCCGATTCCGCCGGAGGTGATCGGCGGGCAGCGGTATGCGTTCATCCGGCCGGACGCGGCCGTGCTGGGTCCGCGGTTCAGGTTTTCACGTCACGGCCAGTGTGGGGCGGAACTCTCCGAGGTGCTGCCGCATCTGGCGACGGTGGTCGACGACATCGCGATCGTGAAGAGCTGCCGCACCGACCAGTTCAACCATGCACCGGCCCAGATCTTCATGAACTGCGGCTTCGCCCAGCCGGGCCGGCCGAGCCTCGGATCGTGGGTGACCTATGGTCTGGGCAGTGAGAGCGATCAGCTGCCGGCCTTCATCGTGATGAGCACGGGATCAGGCATCAGCGGTGGGGCGGCCAACTGGTCGAGCGGCTTCATGCCGAGCCTCTACACGGGCACGCGGTTTCGCAACGCCGGCTCGCCGATCCTGAATGTGGAGTCGCCCGACGGGGCCGACAGGCGGCTGGCGGGCGACACGCTCGATATCGTCTCGTCGCTCAACCGGCGGCGGCTCGCGGCCGATGGCGATCCTGAGATCGCGACGCGGATCGCCAGCTACGAAATGGCCCACCGCCTGCAGACCTCCGCGCCGGACCTGATGGATCTGGCCGACGAGACGGCCGAGACGCTCGGCCTCTACGGCTGCAAGCCTGAGGAGGCGAGCTTTGCCCGGGCCTGCCTGATCGCGCGGCGGCTGGTGGAACGGGGCGTACGGTTCGTAACGATCTACCACGAGGGCTGGGACGGTCATTCGGACGTCGCCGGCAACGTGAAGAACAACGCCGCGAAGACCGACCGGGCCTCGGCGGCGCTCGTGGCCGATCTGAAGCGGCGGGGCCTGCTCGACAGCACGCTGGTCGTCTGGGGAGGTGAGTTCGGCCGCACGCCGATGGTGGAGGCCAGCGCCGTGCTCGGCCGGTCGATGGGCCGCGACCACCATCCCAACGCCTACACGATGTGGCTGGCCGGCGGTGGCGTGAAGGGGGGGGTCAGCTACGGCGAGACCGACGAACTGGGCTTTCACATCGCCCGCGACGAGGTGCATGTGCACGACCTGCAGGCCACGATCCTGCACTGCCTGGGCCTCGATCACGAGCGGCTCACGTTCCGCTCCCAAGGGCGTGACTTCCGGCTCACCGATGTGCACGGGCATGTGGTACGGGGTATTCTGTCGTGAGTCGGTGATCCCCCCATTGGCCCGCGTCCACGAGGAGCCTGCTTCATGATTCGCCTGTACGCCGCTTTGATCGTCCTGCTCGCCTGCTGTGCCGCACCGGCGGCTGATCCCTGGCTGACGCTCGCAGGGGAGGAGGGGCCGGGAAAGGGGAAGCAGGTGGTGCTCGTTAGCGGCGACGAGGAATACCGCAGCGAGGAAGCCCTCACGCAGTTGGCGAAGATGCTCGCCACGCACCATGGCTTCACCTGCACGGTGCTGTATGCGATCGACCCGGCCACCGGTGAGATCAGTCCGAACAAGGGCGACAATATTCCTGGCCTTGAGTCGCTGCGGAAAGCCGACCTGCTGGTGATCGCCACCCGGTTTCGTAATCTGCCCGACGAGCAGATGAAGGAGATCGACGACTATCTCAAGGCGGGCAAGCCGGTGATCGGCATGCGGACGGCGACCCATGCCTTCAACATTCCCAAGGACCGGGCCTACACGCACTACGGCAACGGCTACAACGGCGAGAAGAAGGAGTGGCACGATGGCTTCGGGAGACTCGTGCTCGGCGAGCACTGGATCAGCCACCACGGCCACCACGGCCATGAGAGCACCCGGGGGCTTCTTGCCCCCGACGCCAAGGATCATCCGATTCTTCGCGGCATCAAAGACGGCGACATCTGGGGGCCGACGGATGTGTATGGCGTGCGGCTGCCGTTGCCGGGCGACTCAAAGCCGCTGGTGCTGGGGCAGGTGCTCGAGGGGATGACGCCCGATTCGCCGGTGGTCGCAGGGGAAGACGCCAAGAAAAACGAACCGATGATGCCGGTGGCGTGGACTAAGACCTACAGCGTGGAGGGCGGTCCGACGGGCCGGGTGTTCACGACGACGATGGGCTCATCGACCGATATGGCGAGCCAGGGTGTGCGGCGGATGCTCGTCAACGCCTGCTACTGGGCGGCGGGTCTTGAGAGCCAGATTCCATCGGCGATGGCTGTCGATCTCGTAGGCACGTTCGAGCCGACAAAGTTCGGCTTCAACGGCGCGAAGAAGGGCGTTAAGCCCGAGGATCTCAGGTAGGCCCGGCCCCCCGTGGCGACACGATTTTGTCGCGTCGTGAGCTGGCTCCCCCGTGGCGACAAGATTTTATCTTGTTGTGAATCGGCACGGATTCCGCAAGTTAAAAACTCGCGGCCACGAAGAAAAGCCACGGCCACGAAGAAAAGCCACGGTCACGAAGAAAAGCTACGGCCACGAGGAAAAGCCACGGTCACGAAGAAAAGCTACGGCCACGAGGAAAAGCCACGGTCACGAAGAAAAGCTACGGCCACGAAGAAAACTCCCGGCCACGGGGAGAAAACTCCCCCCTAACGCAACCCGGCGACTTGTCAGCCCCTGAGCGGTAGCGATGCAGCAAACCGGCGGGTTGCGGCAAATGCGAACCCGCCCGGGTGAAGAATCTCCGCGAGCACTTCGAGTGAATCGATGAGCCGCGGGCCGGGGCGGTTGAAGAGGTGGTGGCCGTCGATGGCGAAGACCTTCCCGTCGCGGCAGGCCCGCAGCTTCTCGAGGTGTGGCCGCACGGCTGCCGAGTGAGCCTCGGCGACCACGCGGTCGAGTGTGAATCCACACGGCACGAGGATCACGACGTCGGGATCGGCGGCGGCGACGTCGTCCCATGTGATCCAGTGGGAATGATCGCCCGCCTTGCCAAGCACGTCGACGCCGCCGGCCAGGCGGACCATCTCCGGCACCCAGTTGCCGGCGACCATCGGCGGGTCGAGCCACTCGATCACGGCGACGCGGGGCCGATTGGGGAGCGTTCCCACGCGGCATACCAGCGAGTCGATCCGTGCGCGGAGTCGGGCCACGAGTTCACGGGCCTCTGCCAGCCGCCCGGTCGCCTTGCCGACGGCGAGGATGTCGGAGAAGAGATCGGCGAGCGTGACCGGCGAGAGTGGCAGCACCCGTGTGTCCACCGCCGCCTTCCGCACCGCGGCATCCACGTCGGCAGCGGAGATCGCACAGACATCACAGGCCGCCTGCGTGAGGATGAGATCAGGCTTGAGGGCGGCGAGCATCTCTATATCGAGCGTGAAGAGGGCGGCTGAGGCGCCGGTGTGGCAGGCTGTGCCGGCCGGGGCCTGCGACGACAGCACGCCCAGTGCCCGGCCCACCTCCGTCACCTGTTCATGGATCGCGCGGCTCGGGGCTGCGGCATCGATGCGGGCGGCCGTCAGGGCGGGCAGGGCGGCCACATCGGCCGGCTCATCGCATTCGTGCGACCGACCGACGAGATTTTCACGGAGGCCCAGGCGGGCCACGATCTCCGTGGCAGCCGGCAGGAGCGACACGATGCGGGGAGAGAGGAGGCCTGGGTTCATGAGTCCGAGTCCATCGATGACCACGAAGGCCGGATAGCGAAGCTACAGAGGGAAATATACCAGCTTTGTTCGGGCGTATTTGCCGCGTAGAATAAACGGCTGGAGCGACTGCGAGCTTCCCTCACTGACACGGTCATGCCGATGATTTCCATTCCTACATTCGACAGCCTGCTTGACGCCATCGGTCAGCTTCCTCCGGAGCAACAAGCTGACCTTGTCGAAGTCGTCAGGAAACGGCTTGCAGTGCTGCGGCGGCAGGAGTTGATCGCGGATGTTCATGCGGCGGAGTCGGATCTTGCAGCGGGTAAAGGTGAACGTACAACCGCCCGCGACCTCATGCGCGACCTGATGTCATGAAACGGGAGTTGCTTCAAACTCCCGCATTCGTGCGAGCAGCGAACCGATTCTTGAAACGGCATCCCGAAGCCGTGGAACCAGTCGCAATCACGCTCGAACTCATGGAGACAGATCTTTTCGATCCCCGTCTGCGGACTCACAAGTTGAAAGGGGAACTCGCGGGTTCCTGGGCATGCAGCGGTGGATATGACATTCGCATCGTGTTTCGCCTCGTTCCAAGAACTGCCGAGGATGCCAGCGAGACGGTTGCGCTGCTGGCGATCGGGAGTCATGAGGATGTCTACTGAGTTGCGCTGATACTCTGAAAAAGCCTGTCTTAAGGAGTGTTTGAATGGTAAATCCCGTCCATATCGAGGCACGTATCAATGAAGATCGGCTGACGGAGGCGGCCCGGTTTCATGACTACCGCTATGCCTCCAACCCGATCGCCGACGGCACGCTCGGGGCGATTCCCGGGGCCCGCTTCGGGGCTGAGCTTCATGAGCAGGGGATGACGCGGACGCTTCCGCTCGACACGAGTTCCATCCTTGGCTGCCCCGGTCCGGCGACGTCGCCCGGGCTCTGTGCCAACTTCATCCATATCTGTCCGGGCGACGCGATCATCACCGATGCCAATGCCACGAGCCAGCTGTTTTTCGTGATGCGGGGCACGGGGACGACCCGCGTGGATGCTGATGCCGCGGCGGCGGCTGGCGGCGGGGAGATCGCGTGGCAGGCGGGCGACCTCTTCATCCTGCCGGCAGGGAGCCGGGCGATGCACGTGGCGAGCGACGACGCCGCGGTCTACTGGGTGCACGACGAACCGCTCCTGCGCTA
Source organism: Pirellulales bacterium (assembly GCA_044237545.1). Taxonomy (GTDB): domain Bacteria; phylum Planctomycetota; class Planctomycetia; order Pirellulales; family UBA1268; genus CAMCQY01. Next base: position 1,151 of record JBIIFB010000163.1, on the reverse strand, counting down.
CCTGGGCGTGGAGGCAACCCGGCGGCAGTTTTCGCCGACGCTCTACAAGCGGGAATCGATTCACGAGGCACTCGAGGCCGTGATCCGAGATCCCACCAGTGCGCATGCCAACCGGCTGAGCGTGTTGCTCGGCAACCAGCTCTTCCCCCAGACGATGACGATCACGCACGTGATCTGGGCGATGTTCGGCCGCCTGCCGGTCGGGGCGGTGCAGGCTCCGCACCGGCACCAGTCGGTGGCGGTCGACCTGGTCGTCGATGCGAAGCCAGGCTGCTACACGCTGGTGGGAAAGACACTGGGGCCGGACGGACGCATCAAGGACGGCGAGCGATTCGACTGGCAGCCGCATGCGGTGTTTGTGACGCCGCCGGGCCTGTGGCACTCCCACCATAACGAGTCGGGGCATCCGGCCCACATCCTGCCGATCCAGGACGCGGGACTGCACACCTATTTAAGGACACTCGACATCCGCTTCACCCGTGCCACCGAAGGAGGTGGCAGCGAGGTGGTGGGAAACGCTGGCTAGGGGGAGAAAGGGGGCCGCCGGGGGCGGGCGCCGGAGGTGGTCGGGGCGGCGCTGTCGGCACGACCAGCACGACCGGCACGACCAGCACGGCGGGGCGTTATGGCCGCGCAATTCCTTTGCTACCCGAAAAATCCTGTGATACGCTCGAACCAGACGGTTTTCAGCCGCGTATTCTGGGGAGTCAAGCATTCGGCATCCCTCTCTCAACCGGCAGGGAAGTCAATTGTCGACGAGTTCGCGGTCACAAAACATGGTGAAGAATTGACGGGTAGCGAAACTTTGCCGCCTGCCGAGCGTCCTCTACCAAAGGTCGGTGCTTTCCTCTCTCCCTTCCCACGCCTTTTCTCTTGCGGGTGAATCTCATGGTCAAGTCGTCCTGGTTGACTTCGGTGAAAGAAGTGTTCGCGTCTCAGGGCCCTCGGCGGGCTATGCGGACTTCGATGACGTCACGGAGGCGGCGGAGCGAAAGGGCAGGGACTGCCGGCAATCAACACATGGAGAAACTCGAGGAGCGGCGCGTGATGGCGTTCGACGTCGTGTCGGCCTACGCCAGCAGTGCGACGCCATTCTTCGTGGCAGGGCAGACGGCTGACACGCTGAATGAGGCACCGCAGCAACTCACCCT
>JBIIFB010000051.1:0-20281 GCA_044237545.1 Pirellulales bacterium | reverse complement strand
AGCCACCGTCGCGAGCAACATCACGGTCGTCCGCAGTGGCGGCGCCGGGGATCTCTTTGGTGCCAGTGGCACGAAGCTGGATTTCACCATCGATCCGGGCAGCCTGCTCGTTGACGATGCGCCGAACCAGAACCAGGTGGTGATCCGTTTCAAGGAAACCCTGCCAGACGACAGCTATCGGATCGAGATTCGCGCCGGTCTGAAGACCGTGGCTCAGGGTTCGGCACAGCCTGAGTCATTCCGCAATGGCAACTCGGCGAACATCGACTTCCGCCTCGATCTCGGGGCGTTCGTGATGTCGGTTGTGCCACAGCCCATCACTCGCGGCGTCAACGGCCTCACGCAGGACCGCAACTCGATCGCGGTCTACTTCAACCGCGAGGATCCGCTCAGTCAGGCATCGGCTCAGGCAGTTTCTTCCTACCAGCTGTTTGAGATCGATCCGGCCACCGGGCTCGACAAGCCTGTCGCCGCGGCGAACCCCGCCTCGGTCAGCTACGACCCGGCTACCGGGAAGGCCGTGCTGACGTTTGCCTCGGGACTCATTGCCGACGACAAGCAATACAGGCTGCAAATCGGTGACGCTTCGGCCGCCGTCGCCGCCCCTGCCGTGAAGCAGGAGGGAGTGGACTTTACCGACAGCAACTCGAGCTTCGCCGCGGCGGCGAATCTTGGAGCGATCACCTCCGGCGGCGCCACCGTCACGGCTGTGATCAGCGGCGCTGGTCGCACGGTCTTCACGCCGGCGGGCAGTCTGAATTACCCGGTTCAGCCCGGCTCGGTCGATGAGCCCGGCCACCGCGAGATTCCCGTGCGAGCCACCCAGCATGGCAATGGCTCGCTGACGACGTCGCCAGGTGCCACCATCCCGGTCGTGCAATACAACTTCCGCGACGTCTACGGCAGAGATCCCTCGGGCAACACCCTCTACAACGCGATCACGCCGGAACAAAAGCAGCGGGCTCGCGAGGTCTTCGAGATCTTCAGCCGGTACACGGGCGTCCGTTTCGAGGAGACGGAGGCTGCCGGCATGACGGTGGCGACGGGCGATCCCCGGGCTGTCGATCCAAGCATCCAGCCGACGGCAGTCGCGGGCATTGCAGGCAGTGCCGCGGTCATGAACTCGAATTTCGACTGGGGTTCCAGCGAGTACGGTGGCAGTTGGTTCCAGGTGGCGCTCCATGAGATCGGCCACATGCTCGGGCTGGAACATTCCTATGATCTGCCGTCCATCATGGGCGGTGGGCTGACGGGTGAGCCTGTCTTCGCCGGCGACTACGACATCGAGCAGATGATTCAGTATTATCCGACCAACGGGTCGGATGTGGACATGTACTCGTTCACGCTCGACAAGCCCGGAATGCTTTCGGCTGAAACGATCATCGCCCGTCCGGGACAGGTCGCCGCGAGCAAGCTCGATAGTGTGATCACGCTCTATCGGGAGGACATCGTCGGCGGCCAGCCCGTTCGCACCATGATCGCCCGCAACGACGACTCCTTCGGCCGCGATTCCTTCGTTGGCCTCAACGTCACCGCCGGCACCTATTTCCTGTCGGTTTCGAGCACCGGCAACACCGCCTTCGATCCCGACGTCAGCGACAGCGGCTACGGCGGGCGGACCGACGGTGCCTACCGTCTCCAAGTGGGCTTCGAGCCCACGAGCACAGCGGCCACCACGATCGTAGACACCTCGGGCACCACGCTCGACGGCGATCGCGACGGACAGGCTGGCGGTGCCTTTCACTTCTGGTTCAACACCGCCTCGGCGGCGAACACGGTCTACGTCGACAAGGCCGCAGCGAATGGTGGCAACGGCACGCTTGCCACGCCCTACAACACGATCCAGTCCGCGATCACCAACATCGGCTCCAAGACGGTCATCCGCATTGTCGGCAACGACTCCAACCTGCCCTACCTCATCGGTACCACTCTCCAGGGAGCCGACCTGGCCGACGGCAAGACATTCAACGTGCCGAAGGGCGTGACGGTGATGATCGACGAGGGAGCGGTTCTGAAGTTCCGCGCCGCCATTCTCGACGTCGGCACATCGTCCGGTTCGATCTCGTCGCGGGCCTCGGCTGCACTCCAGGTTCTCGGCACCCCCACCAAGAACGTGACGTTCACCTCCTACCACGACGACGCCGTCGGTGGTAATTCCGATGGTGTCGGTCCGGCTGTGGCTGGCGGACAGTGGGGCGGCATCGTGATGCGAGCTGACTCCGACTCGGCAACGAAGAAGGTATTCCTGAACAGCGTCAGCGGGGCCACAGTCACCTACGGCGGCGGTCAGGTGCTCGTCGATTCCCAGCTCGGCTCCTACGCACCGATCCAATTGGAGAGCACGCGGCCGACGCTCGCCTTCAACACGATCACCAACAGTGCCGGGGCCGGCATCGCGGCCGACCCCAACAGTTTCGAGGAGAGTGACGGCCGCACCGGACCGGAAATCCGCGGCAATCGACTGCTCAGCAACTCGATCAACGGCCTGTTCGTGAATATCCGCACGCAGTTGGGCAGCGTGATCGACAAGCTCGACGTGCCGGCCAGGCTCAAGAGCACCGACATCGTCTACGTGCTGCAGGAAAACCTGCTCGTCGACGGTGGCGTGGGCGGCTATATCGATCGGCTCGAGCGGACCGGCTCCACGAGCGCGGCCTCGTTTCAGGTGACCAATCTCGCCAAGACCTCTGACCTGCGGGTGGGCATGGCGGTCAGTGGCGCGGGCATCGCGAACGGCACGACAATCGCGAGCATCGACGGGCCCGCGGCCGTCACGCTCTCCCTCAGGCCATCGGCCACCGCCAGCGGCGTCGCCCTGAAGTTCAAGGACCCGAATGGATTCGCCCGCCGCAGCGGCCGACTCACGGTCGATCCGGGTGCGATCGTGAAAATGCAGGGGTCGCGGATCGAACTGGAGCGGGGCACGTCGCAGTTGATTGCCGAGGGCACGGCCGCCAAGCCGGTCATCTTTACGAGCCTGGGCGACAATCGTTTCGGTGCTGGCGGCTCGTTCGACACCAATGGTAACCTGCCCGACGTCCGGATCGCGGGCGACTGGGGCGGCTTCGTCGTACAGGCTGGCGCGAAGGCGAGCATCGACCACGCGTACATCGCCTTTGGCGGCGGGCAGACGCCGATCGAGGGCGGATTCGACCGGTTCAACGTGATCGAGGTGCATCAGGGTGATCTCCGCGTGGCCCACAGTCGGATCGAGAACAACGCCGACGGGGCGGCCAGTTCCAACCGGGACGGCCGAGGCACGAACGTCGCTGCCACGATCTTTGTCCGCGGTGGACAGCCCGTGATCCTGGGCAACGATTTCCGTGACAATCGCGGGGCAATCGTCAGCGTCAACGCCAACTCGCTCACCGATGTTGCGCGGCCCGATTCGGGCCGTAGCACGGGCGGCATCGACCGCGACTCCCGCTACGACGACAATCGTGGCCCGCTCGTTCGCGATAACCGCATCTCCTACGCGGTCAATGCGGCGGCAGGCCGGCCTGCCGGCGGCGCCATCGGAGGCCTGCTGGTTCGTGGCGAGGAGATCACGGTGGAAAGCGTCTGGGACGACGCCGACATCGTCCACGTGCTCCAAAACGAGATCATCGTCCAGAACTTCCACACCGCCACCGGCATCCGGCTCATGAGCCAGTCCGATGCCAGCCTGGTCGTCAAGCTCGCCGGCCCAGCCGCCGGTTTCACGGCGGCCGGCTACGGACTCGACATACTCGACCGGATCGGCGGCACCGTTCAGGTGGTCGGCCAGCCCGGCCGTCCCGTGATCCTGACGTCGCTCAAGGACGACTCGGTCGGCGCGAGTCTCGACGCCGTCGGTCTGCCGACGAAGGACACGAACTCCGACGATGCTGCATCGACACCCTCCGCCGGCGACTGGCGGAGCCTGAAGTTCCTGCCCCTCTCGAACGATCGCAATGTGTCGATCATCCAGGAGGCGGAGAAGGCCCAGACTGGTGGAATCGACAGGAATTCCACCCCGTCGACTGCCGAGGTGCTCGGTGTGCTCGCGCCCAACTACGCCACCGGTACCAATTCCAGCGAATCGGCCCAGGAGAAGAGCGGCGACGATAACCGCCGGCTTGGCTTCCAGGTGCATGGTCACGTCGCTCTCGACTCCTCCGCCGACGTCGACGTCTACAGCTTCGTCGGGTACGCCGGCAGTGAGGTCTGGATCGACATCGACAAGACGAGCACGGCGCTCGACTCCATGCTCGAACTGCTCGATGCCAACGGCAACGTGCTGGCCAGGTCGGCTGACAGCCAGTCCGATGCCGCTCTTTCTCCCGCGACGGTCGGCGTCGCTCTCGACATGCAAAAGGATGCCTGGCGGGGCGGCGATTTCTACACGACCAATCCGCGGGATGCGGGAATGCGGGTCGTGCTGCCGTTGGCCGGTCAGCCCTCAGGCACGCAGGCGCAGTATTACGTTCGCGTTCGTAGCCAGCCGCGGTACGATGCGACCACCACGAAGCCGTCGTACGAGGCAGATCTCGCCGACCCGGCCAAGGTTGCCAGCGGCGCCACGAGTGGTGCCTATGAACTGCGGATCCGTCTCCGTCAGCAAGACGAGAAGCCGGGGTCGACGGTGCGGTATGCCGACATCCGCTATCCCACGATCGGCATCGACGTGCAGGGACTGCCGCACAATTCGCTGCTCACCGGCGAGAATGGAGAGAACGCGACCGACGCCAACGGCGCCTTCGGCTCGGCCCAGTACGTCGGCAACCTGCTCGAGACCGACCGCAACACGATCAGCGTCGCTGGCACTATCAGCGGCCAGAACGACGTCGACTGGTATACGTTCGCCTTGAACTACGAGCAGATTCAGGTCATCGGCGGCTCCAGCGATGGCAGGAAGAGTTGGGCCACTGTCCTCGATATTGATTACGGCGACGGTTTCCGAGGCGACTTGAGCCTCTGGCTGTTCGACTCGACCGGAAAGCTGATCTATGCGGGCCGCGATTCGAACGTGGAGTCCGACCAGCCGGCCGCCGGCCAGGGCAGCGACGTGGATGACCTCTCACGCGGCTCGCTCGGCAAGCTCGATCCCTTCATCGGTTCGGCACAGCTGCCGGCTGGCAACCCGACCGGCACCGCCGGCGGCGAATCGGGCGGCACGGCCACGCCGCCCGACCCCACGAAGCAGCTGCGGTATTACGTCGCCGTATCGAGCAATGAGCAGCTGCCCTCGCAGCTCAACGCCACGTTCAAGAACGCTGCCAGCAACACGCTCGTGCGGATGGAACCGATTGATTCGGTAACCCGCGTCGCCGAGGACCACATCGGCTTCACCGGCTACACGACAGGCACCAAGGCATCCAGTGCGACGGTAGCCCCCACGACCGGCGCCTTGATCAACACGCTGAACCTCTCGACGCATGTCACGCCGTTCACGCTCAGCGACGTGACGCTCTTCGTGTCGACGAGTGGCAGCCTGCAGACGGTCGATGCGATGCGGGGCGGCGTCGAGACGACGATCTCGTCCTCGTTCGGTGGCGGCACCACGTCCGATCTCGCCATGCGTTCCGACGGCAAGCTCTACAGCTACCGTGGGCTCTCCGGCGCGGCCAACACCGCCGGTCAGGTCAGCCAGGTCGATGCCGGCACCGGCGCACTGACGACGTTTGGCAACGACTCGATTCCCGATGTGCCGGCGAGCACCATCAACACGGAAACGAACCTTTCTCCTCAGCAGGCTGGAGCAGTGGTCAACACCACGTTCGCGCTGGCGAGGACCGGCATCACGGCGATTACGGCTGGAACGATCAATTACACGGACGCCGTTCTCGGGTCGGGCACGTGGACGTTTACGGCCGGCTTGAACGGCGTGATCACGTTCACAGCCGTCGGCGGCATCCCGGCCGGCCTGCCGCAGCCACAGAGTGGCATCAGCAACGTCAACACCGGGTCGGGTCAGCTTTCCATCGTCTGGGACACCGCCGCCAAGACGGCCAGCGTCAGTCTGGCGACGATCACCTACAACTTCACAGGTTCCCCCGACGCCCTCACCACAGACGCTGTCGATGCCATCGCCTGGGGGCGGACCGGACCTGCCACGTATGACAACCTCTTCTACTCGGTCAACACCGGCACCGGCTCACGGCTCTACCAGGCGAATCCGGCCAATGGCTCCGCCGCCGCCGTCGCGGGGCAGCCGTGGGGCCGCAAGGGAAATACCATTCAGGTTCCGGGCACCAACCTCCTCGGCGTTGTCACCGGCATGCAGTTCATGAATGGCAAGCTTTACGGCGTCGATACCAACGGCTATTTCTTCACGATCAACACCGGCACCGGTGTCGCCACGCTGATCGACCTCGATCCCTCGACGCCTGGGTTCGCTGACCCGCTGCTGGTTGATGGAAACGGCGACCAAGACGCGACTGGCAGCGCCGTGCGGTTCAGCGGACTCGCGCTCGGCCCCCAGAATCTCTACAACGGGGCGCTGAAAGACTCGCTGTTTGCGATCGACAGTGCCGGCAGGCTGCGGGCCTTCTCGGTCACGGCCGGTGCTCCCGCCACCGCCACCCTCCTGCAGGTGTTCGACAGCACTGGGAGCGGTGTCGCCGATGCGTACCACATTTCCACCGGCGTCTTCGGCGCCACGGGCCTCGCCTTCTCGCCACTCGACATCAACCTCTGGCATACCACGGCCACACGGGGAGGCGACGCCGGCCACGGCATCAGTGTCGCCCCCGACAACACACGGGACGGTGCCGCCCTGCGGACGGTCACCGATGGACAGGGCAACGATATTGAGACCGCCGAATCCGCGGGCGGCGTGAGCATGCACTTCGGTCTCGAGGGGTATGGGGCCGGGTACCTCAACTACCAGTCCGAGGACGGGCAGTACGGTGTTCTGGATGGCGCCTGGCAGGAGGATCTCTCCTCCAACGCGACGATTAAAAACACCTACAACCTCCCCGGCGGCGCCTACGGCAGTCTGACGACGAATTCCTTCAGCCTCTCCGGCTACCAGAAAACCGAAAAGCCGACGCTCTATTTCAACTACTGGTTGCAGACCGAAGCCAACACCGCAGGCACCGACAAAGGCGGCATGGTGGACAGTGCCCGGGCCTTCATCTCGAAGGACCGCGGCGTGACGTGGACCGTCGTAGCGACCAACGACACGACTCGCTCCGCCGTGGACAAATCGGATGCCGAACTGCCGACGTTCACCTCGGTGTCGGCCAACATGTCGACCAACCCCAACCAGAACGTCCAGCAGCTGTTCAACAGCGGGTCGTGGCGGCAGGCCCGGATCGATCTGGGAGGCTATGCCAACGAGGCCGACCTCCGCCTGCGATTCGACTTCAGCACCGCCGGCGAAATGGACGCGACGCAGCGGGATGCCAGCGGCAACCTCATCAATGACATCAACGGCGTCGCCGGCACTGCCGGCGACTTCGACAAGCCCACTCGCGGCCAGAACAACGGCTACGAGGGCTTCTACATCGACGATATCATCGTCGGCTTCGCGGAGCGGGGCGAGATGGTCACCGGCGCCGTCGCCGGCCAGACCGACTTCTTCGCGGCAGGCACGCCAGGCCCGTCGCCGACCGTCCCCACGCAGAGCCTGCAGGGCAGCTACCAGCTTGAGATCCGCCGGGGCACGGAATATGCGGCACAGATCAACCCGACCAAGTCTGACTACATTATGTACCAGACGGTCGACACCAACGCCGACCTGGTGGCAAGCAACGGGGCGCTTGTTGGGGTCCTTGGCGATGCCAACCAGCCCCGCCAGCAGGGGCAGTTCTTGATCGAGGGCAACTCGGTCAGCAACGCCCTCACCTACGGCATCAGCATCGACGCCGGCCTGCGCGATGTCGGCACCAACGCACCCAACCAGGGTGTGACGGCGAGCCTGCCGGTGCTCAACTCGGCCCGGCTCGTGCCGGGCGTGGTGGTCTCCAACAACATCATCGCCTCCAGCGGCACCGCCGCTATCCTCTTCAGTGGCGATCCGAACACGGGCAATGTTCCACTGGCGGCCGTGCCCTACGGCCGGATCGTCAACAACACGATCTACGGCGGCACCAAGGCGGCCGGTGTGGGCGTGGCCGTCACTGAAAATGCCGGGCCAACGCTGCTGAACAACGTGTTTGCCAATCTCGCGACGGGCATCAGCGTCGATGGCACCAGTCTGGCGAATACGGTGGTCGGCACATCGGCCTACTGGAACACCGCCACTCAGGTCGCGGGAGGCTCGCAGAGCCAGTCGGTCACGTTGGCAGCTGATCCGTTCGTCAACGCGTCCAGCGGCAACTTCTATCTCAACGCGGGTTCGCAGGCGATCGATAGCTCCCTGAACACGCTTGCCGATCGTCCGGCATCGGTCGTGGTGACGTCGGCCGTGGGCATTCCGCAGTCGCCGATCATCGCCCCCTCTCGTGATCTCTTTGGCCAGCTCCGCGGTGACGATCCCAGTCAGGCCAGCCTGCCCGGCCTGGGAAACAACGCGTTCATCGATCGCGGGGCGATTGACCGGGTCGATTTCTCACAGCCGTCGCTGGGGCTGCTCGAGCCGCTCGACGGCGGGCCGAAGGATAAGGATTCCAGCGCCGACGCCGTGCGACTGGAGAAAGAAGATGCCCGCAGCCTGACGAGCATCGTGTTGCAACTCGACGACGTCGGCGTGGGCATCGACAAGACCACGGTCGTGGCGGCCGCGTTCAAGGTCACCCGCGATGGTGTCGTGCTGCAAGACGGCACCGACTACGTGTTCCAGTATTACGAAAACACCAATCAGGTCGTCTTCATGGCGCCGGCGGTGTTCTCGGGCGGTGCCTACGTGATCACCGCCACTTCCCAGCCGGCTGTGGCGGGCACTCCCGGCACTCCCGGCCTGCTGACTGACCTGGCCAACAACACGCTGTTGCCCAACAAGTCCAACGGCAGCACCTCCTTCGCCATCGCCCTGGCCGATGTGCCTGGCCTGCCCGGCAGCGTCGTGCCCACGGCGGGTGATGCTCAGGCCGTGCTCACCTGGTCGGCGGCGGCGGCCAACGGCTCCGCAGTGACTGACTACGAGGTGGAATACAGTAGCAACGGCGGCACCAGCTGGACTTCATTCCCGCACGCCGCATCGGCTGCCACCACGCAGACGGTAACGGGCCTCACCAATGCCACGACGTATGTCTTCCGCGTGCGGGCCGTCAACGTGGTGGGCGTAGGTGAGTGGACCGCTCCTTCCGCGGCAGTCACGCCGTACGCGTTGCCTTCGGCACCCGCGGGAGTGCAGGCGGTTGCCGGTGACGCTCAGGTGGCGCTGACCTGGGTCGCGGCAGCCGGGAACGGTGGCACGATCGACGATTACGTCGTGCAATACGGTGCGGATGGTGTGAATTGGACAACGTTCGTCGATGGTACGTCGACGGCACTGGCAGCAACGGTGACGGGTCTCACCAACGGCACCAGCTATTACTTCAAGGTTGCGGCACACTCGCAGTTTGGCAACGGTGCCTATGGGTCGGCGACTCCCGCTCCCGTCACGCCGATCGGAGCGCCCGCGGCGCCGACCAATCTGGTTGGCGTCGAGGGTGAGAGCCAGGTGACGCTCACTTGGACCGCGGCGGCGGCCAACGGCTCCGCAGTGACTGACTACGAGGTGGAATACAGTAGCAACGGCGGCACCAGCTGGACTTCATTCCCGCACGCCGCATCGACTGCCACCACACAGACGGTAACGGGCCTCACCAATGCCACGGCGTACGTCTTCCGCGTGCAGGCCGTCAACGGTGTCGGTTCCGGGGCATGGTCGAGCACCTCGGCTCCGGTGACGCCGGTGGCAGCCACCGCACCGGATGCTCCGACAGGGCTCCAGGTCGTTGTTGGCGACAGGAATGTCACGCTCAACTGGACGGCCCCGGTGGTCGACGGCGGACGGCCGGTCTCGGACTATCAAGTCGAGTATCGGGCGACCACTTCCTCGGCGTGGAAGGTGCTGCAGCATGCCGCCACCACGTCTACAAGTGCGGTGGTCTCGGGGCTCAAGAATGGCGTGCCGGTTGTGTTCCGGGTTGCCGCAGTGAACAGCGTGGGCACGAGCGGCTACGCCACGAGCGAGGCCCAGCCCGTGACGCCGCTGGGGGCAATGCCCGCGCCGCGGCGGATTTCGGGCCGGGTTGTCCGCGACGTGGTGCAGTTGAACTGGCTGCCGCCGGTGGTGCCGCGGGGCCAGCGGGTCACCGACTACCAGATCGAGTATCGGGAGGTGAACTCTCCCACCTGGCAGGTCTACAGCCGGCCGGCATCCATCGCCACGAATGTTGTCGTGAGGGGGCTCGACCTCGGTAAGAGCTATCAGTTCCGCGTGGCAGCCAAGGGTGCCACCGGTGTGGCGGGAGTCGCCGGTGTCTGCCCGGTGACCTTGACCCCGTATCTGCCGGGTGCCGTGCTGTCGGCGCCGACTGGGCTGACGGTGATCGGCGGTGGTGGCCGGGCTTCGTTGTCGTGGACGGCGGCGACCGCCAACCAGGGTGGTCGGGCGACCGATTACGTGATCCAGTATCGGCTCAGCGGGTCAGGCAGCCGCTGGGTGACATACAACGACGGCAGTTCCAGCGTTGCCGCGGGCAGCCTGCGGGGTCTCCGGATCGGTCGCCTCTACGATTTCCGTGTCGCAGCGAAGAATCTCGCCGGGCTGAGTGTATTCTCCGCGGAGTCGGGCCCGGTGGTAGTGTGAGCGTCGCTGGGGGAAAAGCACGCCACGGATTTTAAAGCGTTTGTGCGACGAGATGAGCGGCTTGCACCCGGCCGATAACGGTGCCCCGCCAGTTCTGCAAAGCCTGGTCGGCCAGCCCATCGAGCACGGTGCCAACCTCGGACGTCCCTCTCAACAGGCTGCCGAGGAGCGTTGCCATCACGACCTCGACAGCGCGGCTGGCGCCATCGTCGATTTTGACGGCGATGCCCAGCCCCAGTGTGGGAAGTGCGGCCGCTCCCGTCCCCTCCGCTCCGCACTTGCAGAGAATCGTGCCGCCGCCGGCCGCGTTAACGAGCGTGTCGAACCGGCCTGCGCCAGCCACACACTCAGGGTGGGCGGCGACGGCCGCACGGATCCGCGCTGCCGCGCGAGCGAGGGTATCCGAGAGGCCTGTCCCCGTTCCCAATCTGGCGAAGCCGGTGGCCACCGCCAAGAGTGGGATAGCAAACGTCGGGATGGAGCAGCCGTCGGTGCCGCGGTTTCCGGCGTCGTGGCTGACGCCTGTCGTCGCGGCCAGCGCTCGTCTCACTTCCCTCATGACTGGGTGTTCTGACTCAGTGTAGCCGGTAGGATCGGTGTCTAACGCACGGGCCACGCAGAGGAAGCCCGCGTGTTTGCCTGAACAGTTGTTGTGCAGCGGTGTCGCGGGCATCCCACGGGCATCCAAGTCACGGCTGGACGCCTCGTCGAAAGGCCGGTGAGTGCCGCATTCCAACTGTGACGGTGTGGAGCCGGCCTTGCGCAGCATCCCCTCGACCACGGAAAGGTGACGGGCGGTGCCGGCATGCGAACCACAGGCAATCGCGATCTCCGCGAGCGACAGTCCGAGCCGGTCTGTAGCGCCGCTGGCCACGAGCGGCAGTGCCTGCAGCGGCTTGACGGCCGATCGCGGGTAGATCGGCCGCTTGGTGTCGCCAATCGTGTGGATGACGGTTCCACGTGCATCGACCACCACGGCAGCACCGCGGTGGAACGATTCCACGCGATCGCCGCGGCTGACTTCGACGACGACAGGATTCGGTATCACCAGCGGCCCTCGAGCCCCATCGTCAGACCCTGGAGCACGGTGCTTCCGGTCATGTCGAGCGCGGGGGCCGCGAACGGCACGGTGCTCGTGTCGATCGGCGATGTGCGGTAGACGTTGGTGGGTTGCGTGAGACCCTGCACCCAGAGAGCGAGATAGCCGACACGAAAATCGAGGTTGCGAGAGATCGGCATCACACCCGTGATGCCCACTTCGCCGACAAACGATGCCGTATCGCCGCCAACGGTCGCACCCGCCGTGTACGGGGGGTCGGGTGGCAGCGGCACGACCACCGACGTGGCTTGCCGGGCCCTGTTGTAATACGCCCCGCCCTTCATCAGACCCTCAACGCGCAGCCAGTTGGTAGAGAGCAGGAGCGAGTCGAAGCCGATCTGATAGCCGTAGAGATCGTTGATACAGTTGATCCCGATTGTGTCGAATGCGGGTGCTCCGGCGGTGGAGGCATTTGACTGGAACGTTTCGCCCCACTGGAACCAGCGGAATCCGCCGATGAGTTGCATCATCGGCAACACGGTCATGCGGCCGTTGAGTTCGAAACTCTGGAGCGAAGCTCCCAGACTGGTCGTAACGGAGTCGACCGGTGGAATATTGACGAAGGTGGGCGAGTAGCCCTGGGGCGAACTGGACAGGCTGTTTTGGGCATGCCAGTTGGCGACGCGGAAATAGGTCGCTTCCACCGCGTCACCGCAGCCATTGGTGCGGAACAGCGAGAATCGTGGGCCTGCTGCGCCAGGGCTATTGAGTTGGTTGGCGTTCAGAGCGGTGGCGCCGTTGGCATCGAGGAAGAGGGGCTGGGATGGCGGCGCGTTACGCCACATGAGCAGAGCCTCAGTCCGAAACGTCCAGCAGGCATGCTTGTTATCAATCAATCGATTGACCATGCCATAGGGTGGGTCGCACGTGTCACACCGGCTTCCCGGCTGGCAGTCGCCGGCGTGTGGGTAGTCCTGATCAGGAAACGCTTCGTCTCCCGGCATGGTGTCTCCCGGCATGGTGTCGCCCGAAAGAATCCCAGGCTCGACATCCGGATAGGCATCAGTTGCCTCGCTGTCGCTGGAGATCACCGCATCGGGAAGGGCAACATCGTCGAAATCGGCTGCGAAAGCCGCATGTCCTGCCCATACCAGCGTCGCGGCCGTCACGGCCATCTGCATCGTTGCCCACATGATCCGCGGAATCGTAACAAGCATCATTCCACCCCCTGAGGACTGCACCGATCCAACGGTTTGAATCGGTTGTGATGAGCGCGCGCCGTAAGGGTTGTTCCCAGCGTTCCGGTCGGGGGAAATAGGCAATGTGCGGCACCTGTTTGGGAAGTTGGGAAAGCACGGCATGGCACACGAGAAAGAACCAAGATCCCCATCCTCTTTCTACGATTTCAAAGGCAGAGGGCGGGAAGGCTCCATGCAAGTTCATGGAGCGAAGCAGAGCATTTTCCTGGGGGGCTTACTCATGGTCCGGGCATCCTGGTTGGCCTCGTTCAAGGGCTTGCTGTGGCGGCGGAAGCCGCAGGGCTGGGCGGCGAGCCGGCCCCAGGCCGCATTGCGTCGTATGCGGCCGCAGGAGCGTCTTGAGGATCGACGGTTGATGGCGGTGGACGTGCTGCCCGACGTGGCGGTCGACATCGTGGCGACCGCAGGCGACGCATCGGCGGCGCTGACGTGGACGGCTCCTGCCGACAACGGGGCGGTGATCGCCGACTACATCGCTGAATACAGCACCGACGAGGGGCTGAACTGGCAGGCGTATGACGACGGTGTCTCGGCCGACCCGCTGATGACGATCACCGGTCTTGCCAACGGGACGTCCTATGTCTTTCACGTTGAGGCGGTGAACGAATACCAACAGCCGGGCGACTGGTCCTCCGCCTCCAATGCGGTCACGCCCGCCGGCTTCCCCGATGCGCCTACGGATGTGGTGGCCTCACGCGGCGATGGATCGGCCGATCTGTCGTGGAGTGCTCCCCTCTCCGACAACGGCTCGGCCGTGACGGGATACGTCGTGGAGTACAGCAACGACGGCGAAACCTGGGTCTCGGTTCCCGATACCATGGCCGGCTCTTCCACGACGGTGACGGGCCTTGTCAATGGAACGTCATACATCTTCCACGTGGCGGCTGTGAATGGCATGGGGCAGGGTGGCTTCTCGGATGCATCAGCGGCTATCGTACCGGCAGGAATCCCCGAGGCGCCCTCGGACGTAGTGGCCATCCGAGGTGATGGCTTCGTTGACGTCTCCTGGAACGGTCCCCTCTTCGAAAACGGCTCAGCCGTCACGGGATACTTCGTCGACTACAGCCTTGATGAAGGCGAGACATGGGTGCAGGCAGCCGGGGAGGATGACTCGTTGGCTGCGACTGCACTGACCGTGCCGGCACTGGAGAACGGTCTTTCCTACGTCTTTCGCGTGGCTGCTGTGAATGCGGTCGGTCAGGGCAATTACTCCGAATGGTCCGCCGCGGTCATACCGGCAGGTCTGCCAGATGCGCCACTGGACGTCATCACGACACGGGGTGACGCCGCCGTCGATCTCACATGGACGGCGCCTGGAAGCAACGGGAGTGACATCACCGACTACATCGTCGAGTACAGCATCGACGACGGGTTTTCCTGGATCGTATTCGACGACGGCGTCTCTGCTGAAGCGGCGGTGGCCGTGACCGGCCTCGCGGCCGACACGAGTTATCGCTTCCACGTTTCGGCATTGAACGACGTCGGGCAGGGCATATGGTCTGATCCGACGACCGCAACGAGCCCCCTCGGTGCACCAGGACAGGTTACGTCGCTCGTGGTTGCCGGGGGCAACGGGTCCGCAATTCTTGCATGGACGGCCCCGCTGAACGATGGCGGCAGACCAGTTGTCGAGTACGTCGTGGAGTACCGTGCAACTGGGGCCACAGAATGGACGGCCGTGCCCGCCGTGAGCGTTTCGGGAAACGCGGCGACGGTGACGGGCCTGACAAACGGCGTCACATATCAGTTTCGCGTGGCGGCCCGTACCGTCTTCGCCACTGGCGACTTCCCGGACAACCTGTCGACCGTGACCCCACTTCCACCGCCGACACGGCTCCAGGGGAGGGCATCATCGGGTACCGCTCCCGTGGGCTCGGCCACGCTGTCTTGGGTCGCCCCTGTGACACCGGTGAACCTCCCAGTGCTCGACTATGTCATCCAGTCGTCTGTCGACGGCGGATTGACCTGGGCGCAGCAGAACGATGCCGTGTCACGGGCTACAAGCAGCACGGTTGGCGGTTTGATCAATGGCACAACGTACCTTTTCAGGGTGGCTGCCGTGACGTCCGAAGGCCAGGGTGAGTTTTCATCTCCCTCGACAGGCCTGACACCGTTCCTTCGGTCGGCGGCTGCGGCACCGGCCGCGCCGACCGGACTGGTGGGCGTGGGTGGCCGTGGCACAGTGACACTGACGTGGGTTGCCCCGAATCGAAACAGTGGTGGACCCCCGGTCGACTACGTTGTTCGCTGCAGACTCGGCGCGCCGGGGTCGAGGTGGTTTACCTACAATCGCCCCGTCTCGGCGATCCCGGCGGCCGTGCTCAGGCGATTGAGTCCGGGGCAGTCCTTCGTCTTCCAGGTCGCTGCCCGGAACCTGAGCGGCATTGGACGCTTCTCGGATAGTGTGACGGTGCGTGCATAGCCTGTGCACGCGCAGACGGTGCGCGGGCCGAGGTGAGCGCCCACCACCGCCATGGGGTCCGCGGAACGGATGAATGCGGTTGGATCGCGATCATCCCCTCTTGGCGATCCGCCGTCGGGCCCGCCCGCACCGCCTCCCGGAGGTGCGCTACGAGAGGTCGAATGAGATGGGCAGCCGGCTCCAGCACGTTCGGGAGCGTGCTTCTGGCAGGCGTCCAGCCGAGCGACGCGAAGAGGTCCTTCTGGCGGTAGACCGGAATAGAGTCCAAGCCTTGGCCCAAATGAGTTGGTAGATGGCTCGTCTCCCGGCGGAGCGATAGGTGTCGTTGCGGCCAACCGCGCGGATCACGCTGGATATAACGCCTCGTCCTCCAGCTCCCGCGACCACCAGTTGCAAGTCTGAATCAGCCCTTCTCGCAGGGCGAGCCGGGGTCGCCAGCCGATGGCGTTTCGTACCACGGACGAAGCGCCGACTAGACAAGGCGGTTCTTCGGGGCGGGTAGCCTTTGTTCCAAATTGGACCAGGCCCGGTCGGCCGAGTTCGTGAGAGAGTATCGTCAATAGGTCTCGAATCGAAGTGCCCTCGCCGGATGCCACATTGACCACACCGGAGTAGGTGTGTTGGTAGAGCGAGGCGAACGCATCCGCTGCATCGGTCACGTGTAAAAAGTCCCTCACTGCAAGGCCGTCGTCAAACGGTATTGGTCTGCCGGCAAGTAGCGAACGTATGGATTGGGGAATAAGCCGTCGTGGATGTTCAAAGCGACCGTAAATGTTGAACAGTCGTGCCCAGGCCCAAGAAACTCCAGTCTGAGCCGCCCACACCTCCAGATGACGTCTGAGCGAGTCCTTCGAGCGGCCGTACAGGCTGGCGGGGCGCACCGGCGACGTTTCCTCGTCCAGAGGCTTCTGCGATGGCCATTCATATTCCGCGGAGGTGCCAGCAACCACGATGCGACGGCCTCCGTGCGATGCAAAGCATTCGAACAAGGTCCTGCTCGCGGCCGTCCAAAGCTCATTCGCCGGATCTGTCCAGTAGTTGCCAGGCGTCGTGGTCCAAGCAAGATGCACGAGACCGTCCGGCCGAACATCGGCCATGAGGGAATCCACGGAAGGCGTATCAAATAGGTCGACCGTATGGGTGCGCACACCAGCGTTGATGAACTCATGTCTGTCGGCAAAGCTCCGGGCAACAGCGTGGACTTCGAGTCGCCGAGCCGTAAGGGCTTCCACTACATGACGGCCGAGAAAGCCGGTTGCACCTGTCACCATCACGCTGTTCATTGCTGATAGTCGGCCGCATGCCGATCCTTGTCGGACAGGATGGGATCCGTGCACGGCCAAGGGATTCCGACGGCGAGATCGTCCCAGCGGAGCACGCGGCTGCTCTCGGGCCGGTATTCGCCTTCGATAAGATACGCCACCGTCGACGCTGCCTCCAAGGTAAGGAAGCCATGGGCACAGCCACTGGGGATGTACAGTGACAGGCCATCGCCCTCCCGAAGCTCGATCGCCTCCCATGCGAGGTGGCTTGCGGACTCGCGGCGAAGATCGACGATCACGTCGAGGACGGCACCTCGGCTACAACAAACCAACTTGGACTGAGCGTGGGGGCTTTCCTGGTAGTGCATGCCTCGCAAGGTTCTTGTCGATTCGTTGTAAGAATAGCAGGCGCTTACGGGACGGAACATGATGCCCGCCTCGCGAAAGACTTGATCGTCCCAGTTCATACTAAACCGACCGCGCGCGTCGGTTGCCGGCGGGCATGCGAAGACAAAAGAGCCGGCTATGGATCGACTGGAAAATGTCATGGCATATTCCTCGCGAGGAGGCGATCGTTTAGCGTGCGAGAAGCCAGTCGAAGAATGACGATGCGGAAAGTTCGCTTTGGAACCGTTCCGCGACTGCGGCGGCACCGCGCTTGAGATTTGGGTATGACTCGACCAACAGCTCAAGCCCCGCGGCGAGCGAGTCTACGTTGCCAAAGTCGACAACGGCGCCGTAGGCGTGATTATCGGCGGCAACTTCGGCCGCTACGCTGGTATGGCGGCTAACGAGGACTGGTATCCCCAAGGCAAGTGATTCGAGAAATATCCCGGACGCCCGCATGCCGTAGTCAGCGGGGTCGTATGTACAGCCAACCACGTCCGCCCCGCTCATGAGTTCCCAGTATCGCTCGACCGAGATATTTGTGTCGGGAACGACGTCAAACATCGCAGGATGTTGGGCGAGAAACCTTGAAACCGTTTCCGGCATACCAATCGAGGTGAAACGAAAGCGTAACCGTTCGAGCCAGGGAGGCTTCTGGGCGGCGATCTGAAGAACACTATTGATGAGGAACTCGTGACCCTTCTCGGCGCGGATCTCCCCGGGTATGAAGTAAACAATCTTTCCGTCCAGTTGGTGTTTGTGGACGGGTGGCTGCTGAGCGATGACCCGCAGAGGCAGCCTTCTGTGGCAGATGGGCTGGGCGCCCAGGGAGGCGAATTGTGTCTCGAGTTCCTTGGTTTCAGCGTAGAAACGTGTCGCCGGTGCGAACGAGGTGATGAGGCGAAATGCGAAGGCATACTGATGGGCATTCCAAAGCGCGACGTCCTGGCGGCGCTGGCGGAAGTCTGGAGGTAGATTCAATCCGAGGCGGATGACGATGTCTTGGGGTGCCGCGAGAGAACCGGTCCAGGCGGCCAGTCCGTGAAGCAGTGGATTGAGAAGCGTGTGTGCGAAGAGCATGTCGCCCGGCCGGAGATGAGGCTGGACATGCGTCACGAGGTCTTCAGCGAAGGGTTGCCCGATGGCGTGCGATTGCTGGAGCGCGTTCAGGCTGTCCTGGGGAAAATAAGAGTAGGCGGTCGTTCGGAATGCCGGAATGACGCCATCGTCGGCCGGCAACGACCGATGTCCGAAGATCTGGGTCTCGATGCCTCTCGTCCGGGCCTCGGACAAGAGCAGGGTATTCACGGCATGATTGTGCCCCGTGCGGGTCGCATACGAGGGGTCGATGATCAGGAGCCTGTTCACGGGGAACTCGTCGTCGTGAAGGTGATCGATGGGCTGGAAACCGACGGAATTCCTTCAAGGCTAGACACTGCCGTTGGGTCGCCAACTCGGACGGGGCACAGGCCAACAGGCCTAGTGAATCGGGCAATCCCCATCTCGATCGATCACCCGGACGGTCGGGTGGGGGGCGATGAATCTGCCGCCGCCATCGAGGAAGCTTCGGTATTTCTCGCGGAAGAAATCGAGGAAATTCCAGGACAGCAGCAGATAGTAGTCAGGCTGTTCGGTTAAAGAGTCCTCGTAGACGATCGGTACATGGGTACCGGGTGTGAATCGGCCGATCTTGAATCGGTTCACCTCCGTGGCAACAGACACAAGATCCGGACCGATACCACAGTAGTTGAGAAGCGTGCTGCCCTTCAGCGGTGCGCCTAGTGCATACACCCGCTTGCCCTCAACCTTCAGCCTCCCCAGCAGTGCGATAAGGTCGTCACGGTTTCGTTCGACGGCTCGGCGAAACGTGTGATACGTCTCAAGTCGATTGAGGCCTACTGCCTCCTCTGCGGCGATGGCCTCAGCGATGGCCGGCTTCGTCTCGTGGCGTGAATGCTCTCGCCCCACGTAAAGAACGAAGGAACCACCATGCACTGGATAGAAGACGACGTCGAGCATGCGCAGGCCATGCTGCTCGAACAGTTTCTGGAGCGGCATAATCGCATGGATCATGGTGTGCTCGTGATAAAAGTGATCGAACTGGAGTTTCTCGATCACATCCTTCAGATACACGCACTGTGTCACGAAGACACCCTGCGGAGGTAAAGCCTTTGCAATTCCGGCGATGAAGCTGTGGATGTCGGCCACGTGGTAGAACACGGCCGTTGCGGTGATGATGTCGGGCCGGATGTTGAGCGACGCGAGTGCCTGCGCCGAATGGTCGTCCCAGAAGGTCTCGCAGACGGTGATGCCATTGTCGCGGGCGAGGGCACCGGTCCGTTTACCCGGGTCGATGCCCAAAACCCGCATGCCTGCATCCCGGAAACGCTTCAAAAGCGTGCCATCGTTGGCACCAATGTCGAGGACAAGGCTGTTTGCTTCCTGGGGAAATCGCCGCAGAGTGTCGCTGACGAGCCGGTCAAAGTGCTCGACCACGGGCATGTTGACGCCCGTGATGTACGGGTGATTTGAAAACATGAACTCAACCGGCGGATACTCCTCGATCTGCACCTGCCAGCAATCCGTGCAGACGAGCATCGCAAAGGGAAACAGCGGCTCGGAGGCCAAGTCGGCCGGCCCGGGAAAATGATTCCCATTCGGCTGGTCGCCGAGTTCGAGAAACTTCTCGAGTTTTCCGCCGCCACAATTCATGCAGACAATATTTTTCATGAATCCCTCTACGATCGGTCAACCCGCCGGATCCCTCGCCAGCATATAGCCAGCCTCGAGCCCCTGCTGCAGCAGGGCCCATCAAGCATAGATCATCAAACCCGCGGCCGGACAGCCGGTCGGGAAGGACGTCGGGATTGCTCCCCGCGGGCGATCAGCGGTTGATCACGAGGTTCCGAGAGTTCTGGACCTGGTACTGCTTGGTCACCCCGGTGCCGAAGATCATCTGGTTGATCTGGGTGTGGGTGCAGAAGCCGCTCGCGAAGACGCCGATGCCGCTATAGAGAATGGTGTTTCTCGACGTGGCAAGGCCATTCTGTCCGATGAGCAGAGGCAATCCGGCCGCTCCGGTAGCCGCGGCCAGGCTGATCGCTGTCGGGTTGGTGTTGAACTGGTTACCAAAAATCTTCGTGTTGGAATTGAGCCCCGTGATCGACATGCCGTAAACGGAACTGTTCGAGATGGTGTTGAAGCTGGTCG
>JBIIFB010000276.1:0-3081 GCA_044237545.1 Pirellulales bacterium | reverse complement strand
GACCGCGCTCAATGGCCACAACCGAACTCCTGCCGACCCAGCCCGACGTCGTGGTGGCACGCATCGAGTCCGCCCCCTTCGGCGAAAATACCTACGTGCTCAGCCGTCGCGGCAGGCCGGAGTGCCTCGTCGTCGACCCGGGGTTCGAGCCAGAGGCCGTGATCGACTGGGTCGAGCACCATGGCCTCCTGCCCGAGGCGATCCTGCTCACCCACGGTCACTCCGATCACATCGCCGGCAACGCCGCACTCCGCGAACGCTGGCCCGCAATCCCGATCCTCATCGGCCGCGACGACGCCTCGAAGCTCACCGATCCGGCCGGCAATCTCTCCGGCGGATTCGGACTGGCGCTGGTGAGCCCGCCGGCCGACCGGCTGCTTGCAGACGGCGAAACGCTTCAGATGGCGGGATTCGCCATCACGGTCGTCGCCATTCCGGGCCATTCATGCGGCCACGTCGTTTTCCGCACCGACGACACATCCCCCCAACTCGTCTTTGGCGGCGACGTGCTGTTTCTGGAGGGCATCGGACGGACCGATTTTCCGGATGGGGATTTTGCGGCCCTCGCAGCCGGCATTCGCGGCGGACTCTACACGCTTGCCGACAACACGGTCGTGTTTCCCGGCCACGGCGACGCAACCACCGTCGGCCACGAACGCCGCCATAATCCGTTCGTCGCGGACGAGGCACGACGGCAGAATACCGCGGACGGAAGCCACTGATCGCCGCTGATCATTGACCGGATGCCCGTCGCCCGTGGAAGATGGTTGCATGTTGTCGCCAGCCGACCTGCAGGAACCCGCTGTATCCTCTCCACCGCCCGAGCCACCGCGTGCGACGACGGCAGGTCGATCCGCGTTCTGCCGGGCCGCCGGATTGTCGCTGGCGGCGATCGCCCGCCTCCTGGCCGGAGCCAGCATCCGCTGGATCGCCAGCCAGCCAGACACATGCCAGCGGATTTATTTCGCCAACCACACCAGCCACCTCGACGCCCTGCTCATCTGGGCCTCACTGCCGCAGCCGGTGCGGGAGGTGACACGGCCTGTCGCCGCCAAGGACTATTGGTCGCGCGGAATCGTCCGCCGCTGGCTCGCCGAGGAGGTCTTCGATGCGATCCTGATCGATAGGACCTCCATCAAAGTGCACCAAAGCCCGGTCGACCTGATGCTACGGGAGGCCGGCACCAGCCATTCGCTGATCGTGTTCCCGGAGGGCGGTCGCAGCGTCAGCGGAGAGGTCGACGAGTTCAAGAGCGGCCTCTACTACCTCGCGAAAAAACGTCCCGACATCGAACTGATCCCTGTGCACATCGACAATCTGAATCGAGTGCTTCCGCGGGGCGAATTCCTGCCGGTGCCCCTGCTCTCCTGCATCAGCTTCGGCCCGCCCTTGTGGCTGGAGCGCGGCGAGGCCAAGCTCGACTTCCTGGCCCGCGCCCGTCGGGCCGTGCTGGCGCTCAAAGAATAGCCCGCACGCCCTGGCACGTAGGTCCGCCCGTTCATGAACGACATCCGCACCATCGCCCTGATCACCGGCGTGCTCGCGCTGCTCACCGCGGCCACGGCCGTGGGGCAGTTTCTCAAGC
The DNA here is from genome assembly GCA_044237545.1 of Pirellulales bacterium. GTDB lineage: Bacteria > Planctomycetota > Planctomycetia > Pirellulales > UBA1268 > CAMCQY01. The sequence continues at coordinate 1,496 of JBIIFB010000276.1, read as the reverse complement.
GGCATCCCGACCGCGGCCTCGACCCCGCCGCCGTCCGCACGTTCAACCTCCGAATCCGCGGCTGGTGGGTGCTCTGCACCGTGCTGGCCGCCGCTTTCTGGCTCGGCACCACGGCCACGGTCGTGCTGTTCGGGCTTGTGTCCTTCTGGGCACTGCGGGAGTTCATCACGCTGACGCCAACCCGGAAGGGTGACCACCGCGCACTGTTCTGGGTCTTCTTTGCCTTCACGCCTCTCCACTACCTGCTGGTGGGCCTAAATCGCTACGACATCTTCAGCGTGTTTCTGCCGGTCTACGCGACCCTGTTCGTCCTGGCTCGCGTGGCCTTCGCCGGCGACTACAAGCGGTTTCTGGAACGGACAGCCAAAATCCAGGCGGGGCTTGTTGTCTGTGTCTACTGCCTGTCGTTCGCCCCGGCGCTCCTGCAGATTCCGATCGAGGGTGCGGGGGCGGGCGGCCGCAGCGCGAATTTCCGACTGTTGTTCTTTCTGATCCTGCTCGTGCAGTTTGCCGACTGCATGCAATATGTCTGGAGCCGGATGCTTGGCAGGCGGCTGGTGGCTCCGGCCGTCAGCTCCAACCGCACCTGGGAGGGACTGCTCGGCAGCGCCACGAGCACGGCCCTGCTGGCCGCGGCACTCTGGTGGGCAGCGCCCCCCTTTCAACCATGGCAGGCGGCGCTCGCCGGACTCGTGGTGGCGACGATGGGCTTCGCCGGCGGCATGACGATGTCGGCCATCAAGCGGGACCGCGGCGTGAAGGACTATGGCACGCTCGTGGTCGGTCACGGCGGCGTGCTCGACCGCATCGATTCGATCTGTTTCGCCGCGCCGGTCTTCTACCACATCACGCTGCTGGTGACCGGCGCCGGGCTTTGATGGTCCGGCATCCAGTGGGCCGGCATCCAGTTGGCCGGCAGCCAGTTGGCCGGCATTAGGGCGCCGGCTGGTTGCTGCCCGACTCGGCGGGGCGGCGGGCCTGCGAGGCGTAGATCGAACGGCGTCCGGCGGTGGTGGCGAGTGTTGCGGGAGTCGCGGCCAGCGGCGTGGATGGGACGGAATCGGGGCTCTGACCCCGAGGCGTTCGCGACACGTCAGCCGGCTGAACCTGCGCGACCGCCGCGGCCACGGAGGCGGGCGGGGCCGGGCAGCCCAGCTTCACCCATTCCAGCCACTGATGCTGCAACTGCGGCACGCCACCGACGCCGTAGTGCTTCGCGAGGGCGCCGGCCCAGTTGTCGGAAGCGAGGCCATCGCCGACGAACGCCACATACCTGTGCCGGCCGCCCCGCTCGATGAGATATCGCGCCAGCGAATACCCCTGCGAGTAGAGCGGGAGCACATCGGCGGGATACTCCCGCATGGCGAACATCTGCGGAAAGGAAATGCCACGGCCCGTCGTGAGAAATTCGATCAGCAGCCGATGCTGCCGGGCCCGTTCCACCGGATGCTCGACCGTCGTGCAGGCGCCCTCGTCGGCCCACCGCGGCAACGGCT
>JBIIFB010000156.1:0-9389 GCA_044237545.1 Pirellulales bacterium | reverse complement strand
CGACGACAACAAGGCGAAGACCGTCTCCGAGCTGCGGCGGCTCGCCAAGGGGGCCAGCGACATCTGGTTCGCCACCGACTTGGATCGGGAGGGCGAAGCGATCGCCTGGCATCTCACCCAGGTGCTTGGCGTCGATCCGGCCCATGCCAAGCGGGTGACGTTCGACGCGATCACGAAGGCCGAAGTGCAGCGTGCTTTCAGTGCGCCCCGGGTCATCAACATGCCCCGCGTCGAGGCCCAGCAGGCACGACGGATCGTGGACCGCATCGTGGGCTATCAGGTGTCGCCCATCCTCTGGAAGAAGGTCGCGGGGGGCTTGAGCGCCGGCCGTGTGCAGAGCGTGGCGACGCGGATCGTGGTCGAACGTGAGCAGGAGATTCGCACGTTCACCCCGTCGGAATCCTGGGACATCTCCGCCAACATGACCTTCGACGTGGCTGAAGCCTCCGCCCTGCACGAGGCATGGACCGCCTTCATGGCCCGCCGCGACGAACGTGGCCGGCCGCCGCTGGTGCGGGAGCGCATGGCATGGCTGGCGGATCGTCGGGCGCTGTCGTGCGATCTCGTCGAGGTAGCCGGCAAGACGCTGCGGATCGAGGCGGAGAAGGATTCGACCGCCGACCTGGCTCTGACCGCCGAAGAGGCGGCCGCGGCCGCGGGACTCATCGACGTGAGCGTGGTCCGTGAGACCGACTCTGCCGGCAGGGGTCGCGGCCAAAACACCGTGCGGATCACCGGCCGGCCCGACCCTGCAGCCCGATATACCGTCGAATCGATCGACGTCACCCGCACCCGCTCGCGTCCCTACCCGCCGTTCATCACGAGCACCCTTCAGCAGGCCGCGAGCAGCCGGTTGGGCATGTCGACCGACCGTACGATGCGGATCGCCCAGCAACTCTACGAGGGCATCGACGTGCCGGGCGAAGGCCGCGTGGGCCTGATCACCTACATGCGCACCGACTCGACAAACCTCTCGAAAGAGGCGGTCGACATGGCCCGCCGCTATCTCAAGGAGCGGTTCGGCGAGAAGTATGTTCCGGACAAGCCCCGGGCGTTTGCCAGCTCCAATGACAGCGCGCAGGAGGCCCACGAGGCGATCCGGCCGACTGATGCGTTCCGGGATCCCGACAGCATCGCCTCGGCGCTGCTCGACATGCGTGATGGCGAACAACTTCTCAAGGTCTACCGCCTTATCTGGCAGAGTTTCGTCGCCTGCCAGGCGACCGAAGCCGAGTGGGACTCAACCAGCGTCCGCATGCGCCGCAGCGACCGTGATACCGGCGCTGTGTTCAAGGCGAGCGGCCGCGTGCTGAGGTTCGACGGTTTTTATGCGGTGAGCGGGACACCCAAGGACGATGGCGACCAGGTGCTGCCCGACTTCCAGAAGGGCACGAAACTGGCGGCTCTCGACATCGAGCCGCGGCAGAAGTTCCAGTCGCCGCCGCCGCGGTATACCGAGGCCACGCTGGTCAAGAAAATGGAGGAGGAGGGCATCGGTCGTCCCTCGACCTATGCCAGCATCATCAACGTGATCGAGAATCGCGGTTATGTCATCCAGCAGGATCGCAGGTTTCAGGCGACGGCGATCGGCGAGGCGGTCACGGGCTTCCTCAAGCGAGGCTTCCGCGATCAGTTCATCGAGATCGGGTACACGCGGGAGATCGAACGCGAACTCGACCAAGTGGCGCAGGGCACGAAGCGGTGGACCGACATGCTCCATGAGTTCCACGCCGAACTCACACCCAAGCTCGAAAGCGCCATGGACGAGCCGCACGAGAAGGCCAAGGCGGACCCGTCGCCCTACGCCTGTCCGCAGTGCGGTCGCCGGCTCGAATACCGTCTTGGCGGCAAAGGCGAGTTTCTGTCGTGCAGTGGCTACAACGAAAAAATTCTGGAGACGCCGCCGGCTGCCAAGCCCGTGGCCAAGGGAAAAAAGCCCAGAAAACCGGCGAAGCCGAAGGAAGTCCCGGCCTGCTCGTTTGCCATGCCCGTCGACCGCCAGCGGCGGCCGCTCCTGCCGGAGCAGATCGACCTGCTCTCCCCGGCCGGCATCCCGATGGTGAAGCGGACCGGACGGTTCGGTGATTTTCTCGTCGAGGACAAGCCACGCCCCGTGAAGCCAAAAGGAAAGAAGGCCGCCGAGGGTTCCCTCGCCGAGCCGCCGCCCTTCATCCTCAACCTCGACAAGAAGGCGAACATCAAATTTCCCTCGCCGCCGCCGTTGGTCACCGACATCGCCTGTCCCAAGTGCGGCGATTTCATGAACCTGCGGGATGGGAAGCGTGGCCCGTGGCTCGGTTGCCGCGCCTTTCCGAAATGCCGTGGCAGGGAGGCCTTCACGAAATTGCCGGAGACGCAGCAGAAGGCGCTCGAACGCCAGTTGGCCGATGTGTTGGCCGGCCACACGAAGTTGGCGCTCACACGCCGCGACGGGGTCACGCCCGTGACGGAGGGGGAACCGCTTTCGAAGCTCCAGCTGGAGGGTGGAATCGCCGAGCTTGCCCGGTTCGACGGCTGAGCACCGCTGGGCTCGGCAGGGAATCCCGTCGCTCACGCTCAGGGCTTGTATGAAGCCCGGCAGCGAGGAATCCCGTCGCTTACGTCCCCATACAAGCCCCCGGCGTAAGCCGGGGGATCGGCGGCAAGGAATCCCGTCGCTCACGCTCAGGGCTTGTATGAAGCCCGGCAGCAAGGAATCCCGTCGCTTACGTCCCCATACAAGCCCCCGGCGTAAGCCGGGGGATCGGAAGCGAGGAATCCCGTCGCTTACGTCCCCATACAAGCCCCCGGCGTGAGCCGGGGGATCGGAAGCAAGGAATCCCGTCGCTCACGCTCAGGGCTTGTATGAAGCCCGGCGGCGAGGAATCCCGTCGCTTACGCTCAGGGCTTGTATGAAGCCCGGCGGCGAGGAATCCCGTCGCTTACGCTCAGGGCTTGTATCAGGGCTTGTATCAGGGGCTTGTCTGAACTGTTCTCGGCCGAAATCCCCGACGGGATTACGCGCGAGGATTCTGTGGGAGCCGTCTCAGAGGTCGCCATCACGGGGCATCAGAGCCACGGGAGGTCGACCGTGAACGTGCTGGGCATTTCATCGAGGGCGACGGCAAAGGCCGTGGCGTGCGAGCGACAGTGGGAGATGCTCACGAGAATGCAATGGATGCCCATCTTCTCGGCGATCTCCTGAGTTCCCCCCTTCAGAAACGCCTGCGGCCGACCGCCCAGCCCGTTCCTAACCTCGATATCCCGCCAGCTAATGCCCCGGCGCCAGCCCGTGCCCAAGGCCTTGAGCACGGCCTCCTTGGCCGCCCAACGCCCCGCAAAGTGCTGCGTGGCCATGCGGCGACTCCGGCAGTACTCGATCTCGAGCGGCGTATAGACGCGTTCGACGAACAGTTCGCCGTGCCGCTCGATCATCTGCGCTATCCGCAGGCATTCGGTGATATCAGTTCCCACTCCAAGGACATTCATACTGGTGCTCCCCGTAGCGAGGGTTTCGCCGCCGCCACGCCCTGTCCGACCCTGCCCCGTGCCAGGCCGCAGGCTCGCCGGGCCCGTTCGAGCACGGCACCGGCCTGCACGCGGGCCCGCTCCGCCCCGGCGGCGAGGATCGCCTCGATGCGTTCCGGATCCGCCTCGAGCGCCGCCCGCCTCGCCCGCGACTCGGCAAAGAACTGGGCCGCCGCCTCGGCGAGCGCCTTTTTCACTTCGCCGTAGCCGAAGCCGCCACGCCGGTAGAGGTCGGCCATCTTCAGCCGATCGGCCTCAGGGGCCACGAGCGAGTAGAGCGCGAAGAGATGGTCATCTTCAGGAGGCTTCGGCTCTTCCAGCGGACGGGAGTCGGTCGTGATCCGCATGATCTTCTTCTTCTGCGAGGCCGGATCCTCGAAGACATCCAGCGTGTTGTCGTAGCTCTTGCTCATCTTCTGGCCATCGGTGCCGGGCACGCGTGCCCCCCCCTCCACGAGCCGCGGCTTCGGCAGCACGAACACCTCGCCGTAGAGGTGGTTGAACGTGCCAGCCAGATCACGGCAGACCTCGATGTGCTGCACCTGATCCTCGCCGACCGGCACAACCGTGGCGTCGTAGGCGAGGATGTCCGCGCTCATCAGGACGGGGTAGGTGAAGAGGCCGGCGTCGGCCGGGAGGCCGCGGGACTTCTTGTCCTTGTAGGCGTGGCAGCGCTCGAGCAAGCCCATCGGTGTCACCGTCATGAGCAGCCACGTGAGCTCCGTCACTTCCGGCACGTCCGACTGCACAAACAGCGTCGCGCGGTCGGGGTCGAGGCCCAGCGACACGAGGTCGACTGCCGCATCGTGCACGAGCGACCGCAGCCGCTCCGGCTCGCGGACGGTGGTGAGCGCATGCAGATCCGCGATGAAGTAATAGGCTTCGCCCGCCGTCTGCAGATCGATGTATTGCCGGATCGCGCCGAAGTAGTTGCCCCAGTGGAACCGGCCCGTCGGCTGGATTCCCGACAGAACGCGGGTAGGGGCCGGGGGCCGGGGGGCAGGCGGAGCGTTTGCTTCAGCTGGCATGGGACTGGCTTTCAGGGGAGGTGGCATCCGGCGGCCCGCATGGAGCCCGCTGCGGGAGGGCGATCGTTCCGATGACGTCGGCCATACCCGAGGCCCCCAGGTCGGCAAGCGCCGTCGGCAGGCCGTCGAGCAGTCTGGTCGATACCACTGGCTCGGCGAAATTCGCCGTTCCAATTTGCACGGCCGAGGCCCCGGTGACAAAAAATTCCATGCAGTCGTCGAGGGTCATGATGCCGCCGACTCCGATGATCGGGATGTCCACTGCCTGCCGCACCTGGTGGACGCACCGCAGCGCGATCGGCTTGATCGCCGGCCCGCTCAGACCACCGATCACGTTGCCGAGCATGGGCCGTCGGCGACGCCAGTCAACGGCCATGCCCTGGCAGGTGTTGATGAGCGTGACGGCATCGGCGCCGCCATCCCGAGCCGCCTTCGCGATCTCCACGATGCTGGTGACGTTGGGGGTGAGCTTGGCGAGCACGGGCAACGAGGTGGCCGCCCGCACGCCCTCGACCACCTGGCGGCAGGCTTGTGGGTCGGTCCCCATATCAACTCCATGGCTGACGTTGGGGCACGACACGTTGAGCTCCAGGGCCGCGATGCCGGGCACGCCGTCCAGGCGGGACGCCAGCGTGACAAAGTCGGCGAGGGATGCTCCCGCGATGCTCACCACCACGGGAGCGCCGCACCGCACGAGGAAGGGGAGTTGGTGGATAAGAAAAGATTCCACGCCGTCATTGTCGAGGCCGATCGAGTTGAGCAGGCCGGCCGCGGTCTCGACGGTTCGCCAGGGAACGTTCCCCTGGCGGGGCAGCGGGGTGATGGTCTTGGGCACGATTCCGCCGAGCCGGGTGAGGTCGAGGAATCCCGTCATCTCCCGGCCGTAGCCGAACGTGCCCGACGCCACCATGATCGGGTTCGGGAGGTGGAGCCGTCCCAGCGAAACGGTGAGTGAAACCGCCCGCCCGGCTGGCGGCGGCGTCTGGACCGCCAGAGGAAACGCCGGGGATTCGGGTGGATGCATGGAGAAAGCCAAGCCAGCGGAGGGCTGGAAGCAGAGTCAGGAATCGGGTGGAAGTGGAGGTGGAGCGTCTGACGCCAACGCGAAACGTCGGCAGTGTCCCCTGCCGCGGCCGCGGAATGGACAGCGAAAGTGTAGTGGGTTTTCCAGCCGCCCCTAGGGTCGCCGCCACCGGTTCCGGCAGGGCGTGGCCCCAGGGGCGTTTTGGCGGCCGAAAAATATGCCGATTCTGTCAAGTCTGACGATTATGCCGCCGATAACACTGGAGAATGCTTCCTGAAACGCCGGCTGCCCGGCAAGGTGGATCGTTGACACTACTACTTGCCAGCCATAGACTTCCGACGAATCGCACCTTCCGTGCGGAGCGTTCATGTCGTGACCAAGAAAGACATTGTCAGAACGATCGCCGAGCAAATCGAACTGCCGCAGCTTCGTACGAAGGAGCTGGTGCAAAAGACGTTCGACGCCCTCATCGACGCGTTAGTGCGGGAGGGCCGGGTCGAACTCCGGAATTTCGGCGTCTTCCAGATCAAAAAACGCGAGGCTCGAATGGCCCGCAACCCCCGCACAGGGGAAAGAGTGCCCGTGCAGGCAAAGAGCGTGGTGACGTTCAAGCCGGGCAAGGAGATGGAGGCTCGCGTGCGGCAACTCGACCAGGAGGCGAACTCCAGCGAGGCCGGGGCTGCCACCGCCGACGAGCGGCCGCTGCAAGCACCGCTCCCACCAGCCGCCGAACTGCCGCAGTAGGCTTTTCAAGAACGGGACGGCTCGCCAGACAGGGACGACTCGCCAGATCAGGAAGACTGGTCGGGGCGGGTGCCGGGCGGGGTCTGGGGGCTTTGGCCGGTCAGTCTGCAGGTCAAACGAAAAATCAACGTCGCGGCAATGGATTGCCGTCAGCTACATCTTCGCCCAAGCCCACCAGGCCCACGATGGTCGGCGACCGGCAGGCCGGGCTGGAGTGTCTTTTTTCGCAGCCGCATACCGCGGCACACAAGGCATCCCGCACCGGATCATGGATTGGACGAGGGAGGCGCATGTCATGAAGACCCACGACAGAACCGGTGGCATGATGAATAGGGCCGCGTGCATGCTTCTTGCCGCCGTCGCGATGGCAACGAACACTGGCTGCCTGATCCCAATGTATTCTGGCGATCCGGTGCGACGGGCTGAGCAACTGATCTACACGTCGGAGGATCTGCGGCAGATCACCGACGAATGGGAGCGGATCTGGTTTCTCGACCAGCCATCGCACATGACGCTCTACCGCACTCATGGCGGCGTGCTGTAACCCGCAGACTCAAGCAAGCCAGCTGAAGCGAGCCAGCTGAAGCAAGCCAGCTAAAGCTAGATGCGGATCTTCGACGCCTGCTCGACGATCTGTTCGAGCGGCACGAGATTACCCTTGTCGCAGCCCGGGCAGGCCTCGGCCGCCTCCGCCCATGCTTCGGGCGTGCGGATATTGGAATCCCAGAACGGCCAGGTCTTGCACTGCCGCGGACGTTCGTCATACGCCGTGCATTTGCGGGTCTTCTCGTCCAGCAGCACGCAATCGCCCCCGGCACGCTCCTTGAGCGACCGGCGCACGCCCACCCGCTTCACGTGCTCCGCCTCGAAGTCGGCAGGCGTCATGCCGAGCCTGCCGGCCATGCCGTTGATCTCTTCCTGATTGACCCAGACATAGCCCTCGGCTCCCGAGCAGCAGTCACCGCACTGCGTGCACTGAAACCGCAGGCCGCCGGAGTACCAGACATCTTTTCGAATTCCTGCCATGGTCGTTCCTCGCCGATTGTCACCGGAGTTGCTGTACGGCTTCCACGAGCGCATCAACATCGTCGCCGGTGTTGAACGGTCCGAAACTCGCCCGCACGGTGCCGCCAGCCTGCGTGCCCAGATGGGGATGGATGCAGGCGGCACAGTGAAAGCCCGACCGCACCTGCACGCCGGCGATCTGTTCGAGCAGCACGGAAACCTCGGCGGGATCATAGCCATCGACTGTAAAACTCACAATCGGCGCAACACGTTCTCCCGCGAACCGATCGCCGCCCGTCGGGCCGTCTTTGTTTGCATACGGCCCGATCACCCGCACGCCAGAGCATTCGCCCAGCCTCGCGGCGGCGGTGGCGGCCAGCCCGCGGCAGTGCTGACTAGTCCGCTCGATCGACTGGGATTCAATCCACTCCACGGCTGCCAGCAATCCCGCCAACGCCGGCAGGTCGGGGGTGCCCGCCTCCATGCGATCGGAGAATCGCTCCGGCATGGCGAGGCTATCACTCGCCGAGCCCGTGCCGCCCTGCACCAGGGGATCAAGCTCAATGCCCGGCCGTACCCAGAGGATGCCGGTTCCGGCCGGGCCGAGTAGCCATTTGTGAGAGGCGGCCACCACGATGTCGGCGCCGTAACCGCTCCCCTCAGAGGCGATCTGGCCCAGCGACTGCGCGGCATCCAGCAGCAGCAGGCCGCCCCGATCGTGTGCGAGGGTGGCAATCGACCGCGCATCCTGCACGGCGCCGGTGACATTGGAGGCATGTGAGCAGACCACGAGCCGGGTCGCCGGTCGCCAGGCCCGGGCGATGGCGTCGGGATCGACGCGGCCTGCGGCGTCGCAGGGCACGATCGAAAGCTCGATCGTGCCGCGCTCCCCAAGCGCGTGCAGGGGACGGAGTGTGGCGTTGTGATCGGCGGCCGTGGCGATCACGTGGTCCCCGGCCGTGAGCAGACCGTGGATCGCCATGTTGAGCCCGAGCGTCGCGCCCGCCGGGAAGGCCACCCGCGTGGGATCGACGCCGCCCAGGAGGCGTGCCACTGCGTCCCGACACCGCGTGCGAATCGCATCCGCCACGACCGCCTCACGGTAGGTGGCCCGTCCGGCCGCAACGCCGATCGATCGCCCGGCATGTTCCCATGCCTCCCACACCTCCGCTGGCTTGGGCCATGATGTGGCGGCGTTGTCGAGATAGCGGCGGACGGCCCCGGATGCAGCCATGGTCAACCCCCGATCTGATACATGGCATGGGCCGGTCGTTCGAAGGCCGGCGTACCGATGCCGTGGGCGGCACGCTTCGCCAGCAGACAGTCGCGAAGCAGGCGGGCGATCGCGTCGTCGGAGCCGCCCGTGCGGAGGATCTGCCGCGCGTCCCAGTCCGTCGTCGAGAACAGGCAGTTGCGAAACTGACCGTCAGCCGTGAGCCGGAGCCGGTCGCACCGCTCGCAGAAGGGCTGTGTCACCGGATCGATGAAGCCGACACCGACAGCCTGGCCGGGCGACTCACACTCAGGGCCGACGCCGTCGCCCGCCCCGGGACCAGTCACGTAGTCGTAGTCGATCGCCGGCTGGCCCTCATCGACCCGTACGGCGGGCACGAGCGGCCCCACTTCCCGGCCGAGAATCTCGCGGACCTCCCGGCCCGAGAGTACCTGTCTGTCGGACCAGGAGGTCTCTCCGTCGAGCGGCATGAACTCGATGAACCGGAGGTGGAAGCCCTCACGGCGACAGAACCGGGCCAGCGGCACGATTTCCTCCTCCGTGAGACCGCGGATGGAAACGGCGTTGATCCGAATCGAGCGGAAGCCGGCGGCCTGTGCGGCAGCGAGGCCGGCGATCACGCGGTCGAGCCCCTGCCGCCGCGCGATCCGTTCGAAGACCTCCTCACGAAGCGAGTCAAGGCTGACGTTGAGACGGTGCAATCCCGCCTCGCGCAGACCGGCAGCCTGCTCCGCGAGCAGCAGGCCGTTGGTCGTGAGCGATACGTCTTCGACGCCGGGAATGCCGACGAGCAGTCGCACAAGCCCGTCGATGTCGCGTCGCATCAGCGGCTCGCCCCCTGTGAGCC
>JBIIFB010000155.1:0-9402 GCA_044237545.1 Pirellulales bacterium | reverse complement strand
GTCCATCTTCTGCACAAGCAGGTCATATTTGATTCGCTTCCGCCAATTCTCCTCGGCCTCTGCCTCACTCTTGGCCCAGGTCGCGGCCTCACGGTCGGTGACGATCGATTCTTGTTTCGTATAGTCTTGCGGCCCGTTGACCATCTTCTCGATCAACGGCAGCCGCTGATCGACGCGTTCGAGAAAGCGGTTGAAAACCTCGTAGGCAAAGGTGACGTCGCCACGTTTCACGAGGTCATCAAGGGACTCCCGCTTCTGCAGAAAGCCGTCGATGTCACTCTGCAGAAAGTGCAGCTTCCAAGGATCGAGGCCCTCGAGAAAGATCGTGAACCAACGCTTGGCGATATCGTCGTCGATCGGGTGCCTGAGAAAATGTTCCCGCTCCAGGTAGCTGCGAACGGCCAGCGTGATCTGCCGGTCGTTCGGCCCGGGCTTACCGCCGCCGGCGGCGGCGGCCGTGGTGCCAGGGGCGGCCTGCTGCCCCAAGGCCGTGGGCGGCTGCTCGCCTCGGCTCGTCGCGATCAGAACGTGCAGGAGAACAACCGCAAGCACCGCCGGCAACAACCGGTCTACGAGGGGAAAACGATTGCCGCTCACGTGAATTGACTCCTTCGATCGGGACGTACCAAGGCTCGACATTGCACAACTCTCCCCATCATTCTGACGAATCGGCCGGTTTCTGACGAGATGTTCTTTGCTGCTTGAATCATGCCGGTTGCGAGAAAATCGCCGCGGCGCGATCGACCACGGCCTGCGCCACAAGCGGGTCAGCCCCGAGCCGCTGAACCTGCACCCACTCGATCCCGGGATACTCACGACGGCCCCGGTCGACTGCGGCCGTAACCTGTTCTTCTACGTGCCCACGAAACAGAAGGTGCGGTTGGACAACGACCCGGCAGACCGGGCGGTCGCCGCCGACGCCCGTTCCGCCAGCCGCGTCTGCAATCGCCTCCGCCAGCGTCGGACGGGCCGCTGCCACGAACCCAAACGCGACCCGGGACTGCGTCGGGCCGGTTGCCATGATGAAGTCGTAAAGCTGCCGGTGGGCCGTTGGATCACTCGATCCACGACCGACCACAAGCAGCACGGCATCCGCGTCGGGCACCGGTTCGAGCATCGCCAAGGCCTCCAGGCGACGCCTCCGCGTCAGCGACAGAATGTCGGGATGGCACCCCAGGGCATCGGACTGCCGCACGGTAAGCCCCACCTTGGCAGCACCGTCGCGAACCGCTTCGGGAACGTCCCGCCGGGCATGTCCGGCTGTGAACAAAAGCAGCGGCGCCGCCACGACATCCGTGCATCCCCGGGTCGCCAGCCGCTCGAGGGCATCGCCGATCGACGGACCAATGACCTCGAGAAATCCGAGCTCCACGGCAACATCCGGCAGCATCCGGGCCACGAGCCCCGCGATATCCCGCGTCTCCGCGGCCCCCACCGGGTCAGCCGTACCATGCCCCACGACCACCACGCCGCGGGCCCGTCCAGGCAGGCTGCCAGAAACCTGTTCCGCCTGACGATCCACGGGCTTCACGCCAGAGAACAGTCCTCGGAGCGATGTCGTCACCAGGCGGCGGGCGGCACGGACGGAAGAAAATGGCAGCACGGGGAGGGGCCTTTCGGGAGCGACCGCTCTGTGATGGAGAGTGCCCTCCCCGCTCTGGAACCATGACACAAAAGATGAAAAACAGGCGAACAACAGGCGAAAACCGCCGGAAAGAACGGCAGGGCCGCGGACACCCGGCCCATTCCAGCCGTTGACGCTTCATTTATAGTGAGCGGTGACGAAAAAGCCACGTCCCCGCCCACCGTCCCGGTTCGGTAGACTTGAAGTCCGAGTTGGTCTCCGCCGCACGCGGCTTCGTTCCGATTCTGCCCTGCCAGTCCTCTTTGCTCGCTTCTCTGCTCGTCTTCCTGTTTTGCCAGCCCATCCGCCCGAGAGCTCCGCCAGTGTCGAGCGCATCGGTCTCCATCCCCTGCCAACGGCAGTCGCCGGCCGCGCTCATGCTGCGGATCGCCGGACGACCAGGGCCGACGTTCGTTCTCGACGCGTCGCGGGACAACACTCTCGGCCGCTCACCCGAGGCCGTGATCGTGGTGGCGGACCGGCTCGCCAGCCGCACCCATGCCGCCGTGCGTTTCGATCCGATCACAAACATCTGGATGCTGCACGACCTCGGCAGCCGCAATGGCACCTGCCTCGACGGAGTGCCGGTCAGTTCGGCAGCGATCGCGGACGGTGCGGTGGTTCGCGTGGGAACTTCGGAGCTGGTCTTCAAGCGACTGCCGCCCGCTTCCGTCATTCCGCCGGACGCCGGCGGCGGCCAGTTTGTCCGCTGCCGTCCGGTGGCCGAGCTCGAGGGCAGCGTGCTCCGCAGGTCGTCGATCGGTTCAACCGATGACGCTCGGCGGCCGTTGCTGCTCTATCAGGCGAGCATCCGACTGCTCGCCTCGCGAAGCATCCGCGAAGTGATCGAGGCCGCCCTGGAACTGGCTGCGCAGCATTCCGGTGCGGCGAGCGTCGGCTGGTTTCGCGTCAGCGATGACATCCGGCTGGAGCCGGTCTGCGTTGTTCCGCCGGGAAGCTCGCTTGCCACCCTTGTTGGTGAATCGATGGCGAGGCTGGTTGCTCGGGACGGCAACGCTGTCTGGGTGGCGGCCTCCCGCATGCCCAACGCCGGGCCAGATGCCGGGCCAGATGCCGACCCCGAAATCGCCTGCGTGCCGATCGTGGAACGGGGACGGGTGCATGCGGCGTTGGTCGCCTCCGCGGCAACCGGATCGATGCGGAGCGCCGACTTCGATTTTCTCGTGGCCCTCTCCAGCCTCGCGTCGGCCGCCTGCGCCGGCCATGCCGGCACCGCGGCCAGCCGCGCCGCCCCTGTCACCGATCTGGGATCCCAGCAGACGGTCGGACTCGACTCAGTGGTCATGCTCGATGCTGAGGACCACGCGGCTGGCATGACGATCGCCGGGCATGCCGGCCTGCTTGAGGGAACCATCGCCATCAGCGAGGAGCATCTGCGGCAGTTGGCTGCACCGGACGGCGATCCCGCTCCGGGGACGTCCCGCATCGGTTCGTTCGTCTCGGAGACGGGCACGCTCAAGCTGGAGGACTGGCAGCGGATTCTCGTGGTCGAGGCATTGCGCCGGACAGGCGGCAGCGTGCCGAACGCCGCGGCCGAACTGGGCATCAGTCGTGCCACGCTCTACCGCAAACTCGAACTCTACGGACTCACACGCGACTGACGCCGTCGGCATTTCGGCGACGCTTACCGTGTCGATGCCGCCCGGCCGAGCCGGGGCATGAGCAGGGCCACACCCGCAAGCACCGCCACAGCGGCCACGTAGGGAAGCGTGTGCGAGGCGTTCATTGCAAAGAGCATCGAGCCCACAAACGGGCCCAGGATCCTACCCAGCGAAGCGAACGACTGATTCACACCGAGCACCTCCCCCTGCCGGTCAGGATCGGCACTCTTCGAGATCAGCGCCGACACGGATGGATTCACGAAGGCAAACCCGGCCACGGCCAACGCAGACGCCAGGTAAAAAAACCGTTCCAGCGGCCAGCCGTTCCCCGGCGGTCCGGCATGCACAGCCCAGGCCACGAGCCCCACGCCCCCGAGTCCGAGGATCATGAGCGCGATGCCCGCCGCGAGCAACCGCGTCTCCGGCAACCGCTTGGCGAGCGGTCGGTAGAGGCCGCCCGCGATCATCAGCATCAGACCGATGAAGGCGAAGACGAGAAAGTTGTCGTCGTTGGCCATCTTGAAGGCCGACTCGGTCAGCCGCGCCAACGTGGCCTCGAAATTGGCGAAGGCGAAGATGGCAAGAAAATAGATCAGCACGAGGATGCCGACCTGCGGCATTGCCAGCACGGCCGCCGTCCGGGACATGGTGGGGAATTCCTTTGCGGACCGGGCACCCGGTCGGCGGGTCTCCTTGAAGACGAAGATCGCGATCAACAGGGCAACGAACGAGAGCAGCGACGCCAGCGCCCCCACGCCCCAGGGCTGCTGCTGGAAGAGCGCGAGCCCGAAGTAGGCGATCAGCGGGCCGAGCGTGAAGCCTGCGCCAAAGGCAATCCCAATCAGGGCCATGCCCCGGGCCCGGTTCTCAGGCGTCGTGCAATCCGCAATCACCGCCGCGGCTGTGCCGACGCTCGCGCCGGCGATGCCCGCGCCGACCCGCGACAGCAGCATCAGCGTGAGCGCGAGGGTAGCGCGGTCGGCCGGAAAGGTGACCGCAAACCCGTAGAGGGCATAGAAGACGACCGAGCCCAGCAGGCTCAGGAGCAGCATCGGACGCCGGCCGACCCGGTCAGAGAGGCGGCCCCACAGCGGACTGAAGATGAACTGCATCAGAGAGAAGACCGAGAAGAGAATCCCGATCGTCGCGCCGATGCCGATCGGTGACAGCCCCAGGGCGTTGAGGTAGGGCTCCGCCTGCCGTGGCATCACCGGCAGAACGATGCCGAAGCCAAGCAGGTCGATGAAGACCGTGAGAAACACGATCAGCAGGGAACCGCGTGGCGGAGCCGGCACGGAGTCGACGGAACCGGCGGACGTGGCTGCCGAGGGCAATGGAGGCGAGGCTGACATGCATGGTCCCTGATGATTCGCGAGGCTGGGAATCTCCGGCAGACCGCGGCGACACGGCTGCTACACTGGGCCGCGATGGAAGACAGCCAGGATTCCGACCGTCGCAGCCCTCCGCAGAACGCCCTGAGCGTGTCGGAGGTCACGTCGCGCGTCAAGGAGCACCTCGAGTCGCGGTTCTCCGACGTATGGATCACCGGGGAGATCAGCAACCTGGTGCGGGCCTCTTCGGGCCACATCTACCTGTCGCTCAAGGATGAATCCGCCCTGCTCCGCGCCGTGGTCTGGCGGGGGGCGGTGCCTCTCCTCGCGATCGAGCCGGCGGATGGACTCCAGGTGATCTGCCACGGCCGGATCGAACTCTACCCCCCGCGTGGCACCTACCAACTCACGATCGATCGCCTGCATGCGGTGGGCACGGGCAGCCTGGAGTCTCGGCTCAAGAAACTGCACGCAGCCCTCGAACGCGAGGGACTTTTCGCGCCGTCCCGCAAACGGCCGATACCGCTGTTCCCACGGCGGATCGCCGTGATCACGAGTCCCACGGGGGCGGCCGTCGCGGATTTCCTCACGACGCTCTTCTCCCGCTGGCGGCCTGCCGAAGTGATCGTCGTCCCCTCTCGGGTGCAGGGGGCCGGAGCGGCCGAGGAACTGGCTGCCGCCTTGGCAAACGCCGCCAGGCTCGTGCCGGCCGTCGACGTGATTGCCCTGGTCCGCGGCGGCGGCAGCCTCGAGGATCTGTGGAGCTTCAACGAGGAGGTGCTGGTGCGGGCCATCTTCGCCTCGCCGATTCCGGTTGTGTCGGGGGTGGGTCACGAGATCGACGTTACCCTTGCCGATCTTGCCGCCGATCTTCGCGGGCTCACACCGACCGACGCCGCCGTGCGTGTTTCGCCCGACGGGCCACAGGTGGCAGCCACGCTCGACACGCTCGGCGGGCGGCTGCAAGCGGGGCTGCTGCGACGCGTCGGCCTGGCCCGCGAGCGAATTGGCCAGCTCGCCCAATCAAGGATCTTCGCCGATCCCGACCATCTCATCCGTGACCGTGCCGCCACGCTCGACCAACAGGCCGCGAGATTGCAGCGGCTCTCGACCGCAGCGGTGGATCGCGGCCGCGAACGTCTCGCCGCAGCGGCTGCCCGTCTCGAGGCGGGAAGCCCGCTGAAACTGCTGGCCCGCGGGTGGTCTGTGACATGGCTCGACGCCGGCCTGACTGCCTCGGCCCCTGGGGCACACGCCGCGGGGGCAGACGCCGCGGGGGCGCCGACGCCGGTTTCCCCCGCCCTCAAATCGGTGGCGGGCTTGGAACCTGGCGCTGCGCTCGTCACACAACTGACTGATGGGAAAATCTGGAGCCGTGTGGAAAGGATCTTGCCCGATGCCTGCCAAACCTGAGGAACCCGGCGCCGACCAGGCCGGAAAGTCGACCCAGCCTGCGCCAACGGCAGCCGTGCCTTTTGAGACATCGTTGCTCGAACTCAACGACCTCGTGCACCGATTGGAGTCGGGGGCCCTGGGCCTTTCCGAATCGATCATCGCCTACGAACGTGGCGTTACAATCCTGAGGCATCTGCACGAACAGCTCGCCGATGTCGAGGAACGCGTGCGGTTGCTCGTGCGGATCGACGAGCAAGGACGGCCGGTCCTCGAGGCCGCGGGCAAACAGACATCCAGTGCGGAGAAGTCGAGCCGTTCCGCGGCTCGAGACGGCGAAGGATCGGCCACCGATGGCGACACCAACGGCCGCCGCGGAACGCGGGCGGCCTCCAGGATCGGCCGGCCAAAACGCCTGCCGGGGATGGACGATTCCGTCGAAGACGTCTAGTATTCACCTGAAAAATAGCGGAAAGCAGGCTCCGTCGGACGTCTTCTTTTTTCGTCCGACGTCTTCATTTTCTGGCCGATGCCGGAATGTTCCATCCGTCGCCCGACACTGCCTGACCGAACCTGACCGAATCTGACCGAAACTATCTGACCAACACTGAATGACCACCATGGGGCCACAGCCGGCTCTCCATGAAGCCATGATTGGGCCGCGATGCCTGAGATGCCTGAGATGGCCGGGATGATCGGATTGAGCGAAGCCCCAAACCTCGACGCCGCGGTGATGCTTTCGCTCGAGCATGTCCGTGGGTTTATTGATCCCCGACTCGACGCGGCGATCAGAAGCTCCGCGGACGCATCGCCCCGGCTCCGGGATTCCATGCGGTATGCCCTGTTGGCACCAGGCAAGCGACTGCGACCGGCGCTCGTGCTTTGGGCAGCATCGGCATGCCAACGCGATGGGGCAGCATTGGCGGGGCGATCCCGCGAGCAGGCATGGGAAGCGGCCGCCCCCGCGGCGCTGGCCGTTGAAATGATCCACGCCTACTCACTGGTGCATGACGACCTGCCAGCAATGGACGACGATGATCTCCGTCGGGGACGCCCGACCTGCCACCGCCAGTTCGACGAGGCGACCGCCATTCTCTGTGGCGATGCCCTGCAGGCCCTCGCGTTCGAAACGCTCGCGGAGGGCATGGCACCTGCGGCCGCCGCCAGGGGATGTCTCGTGCTGGCCCGTGCCGCGGGCGGAGAGGCCCTCGTCGGTGGACAGGCCGACGACCTCGCCGCGGAGCGTGGCTGGATCCGTGATATGACGACCGCCCCGGGCCCTGAGCAGGTGGCATGGCTCGACCGCATCCATCGACGGAAGACGGGGGCACTCTTCAGCGCCGCCCTAGAACTCGGCGGTTTGTCCGTGGGGGCGAGCGAGGCACAGCGATGCATGCTCGCGGTCTTCGGCCGGACCTTTGGTCTCGCCTTCCAGATTGCCGACGACATTCTCGATGCGGAGGGCAACGAGGAGTCGGTCGGCAAACGCGTGGGCAAGGATGTCGAGCGGGGCAAACTCACGTTCCCCTCGGTGATCGGATTGGAGGAGAGCCGTGAACGCGGCCAGGCCCTCGTGCGGGAGGCGGTTGAGGCAGTGGCGGACATGGGCACGGCCGCCGACGATCTGGCCCGTTTGGCCCACTGGATCGTCCGCCGAAATCATTAGCCGGAGCCCTCTACCGGATCGATCTGCAGGAGCCCACTCGTCGGCTGTCCAGTGCCCTCAGCAGGTATAAACAGTATGTTAGGAAGCCCCAGCACCCCAGGATGGGAATAGGATGTTCCCCTGAGCCATGGCCGCGATACTTCCCACCATCATGTCGCCCCGGGATCTTCAGGGGCTTGCGCCGGAACAACTCGAGCAACTGGCCGCCGAAATGCGGAAGGCGCTCTGCGAGGTGGCGGCCAGCCGGACAGCCCATTTTGCCTCGAACCTTGGCGTGGTCGAACTCTGCCTGGCACTGCACACCGTCTTCGACTTCAGCCGTGACCGGCTCATCTGGGACACCGGGCACCAGATCTATCCGCACAAGCTGATCACCGGCCGGTTCGGTCGGTTCGGCACGATCCGCACCAAGGGGGGCCTGATGGGCTACCCCAATCCCGACGAGAGCCCATACGACCTCTTCATGACAGGCCATGCCGGTTCGAGCGTGTCGACCGCCCTTGGCCTGGCCAGCGGTGACGACCTCTGCGGCCGCGGCGACCGCCACTCGGTGGCCGTGATCGGTGATGGCGCGTTGCCCTCGGGCATCGTCTTTGAGGCGCTCAACAACGCCGGGTTTCTCAAGAAACGGCTGATCGTGATCCTCAACGACAACCGGATGTCGATCTGCCCGCGGGTGGGGGCCTTGGCCGAGTATCTCGACGTGATCCGCACCAACCCCTGGTACCGCGGCATCCGCAATCAGGCGGGGGAACTGATCAAGGGCGTGCCCATGGTGGGCGAACCGATGAAGCGGATGATCGCCAACGTGAAGGACTCCCTGAAGGCGACGCTCCATGGCGGTATGCTCTTCGAGTCGATGGGGATCCGCTATTTCGGCCCAGTCGAAGGGCATTCACTGCCAAACCTGATCCGTTACCTCGAACTGGTCAAGGACGAGGAAGGGCCGATCCTGCTGCACGTGCTCACCGAAAAGGGGCACGGCTTCAAGCCGGCCGAGGAAGACCCGGTCTTCTTCCACACCCCGGCACCGTTTGAGTGCGACGACGACGACTGCATCGTCTCGATCAAGAAATCCTCGGCCCGCGCCTACACCGATACGGCCAGCGCCGCGATCGGCGACTGCATGCGGCGTGATGAACGGGTCACGGTGCTCACCGCCGCGATGTGCCAGGGCAACAAACTGGAGAAGGTTCGCGAGGAATTCCCCGCCAGATTCTTCGACGTGGGTATCTGCGAGTCACATGCCGTCGCGTTCGCCGCGGGGCAGGCCAAGGTGGGCTGCCGGCCGATCGTCGATATCTACAGCACCTTCCTGCAACGGTCGTTCGACCAGATTTTTCAAGAGGTCTGTCTGCAGAACCTGCCGGTGGTGTTCATGCTCGACCGTGCGGGCCTCACCGGCCCCGACGGCCCCACGCACCATGGGGCTTTCGACCTCGGCTATCTCCGGCTCTTTCCCAATCTCGCCGTGCTGGCCCCGGGCGACGAGCACGACCTCATCGCCATGCTCGACTGGGCCCTTACGCAGAACGGACCGGTGGCGATCCGATACCCAAAGGCTGTGGTCGAGCACCACGCGGGGGAGCGGCCGCCGATTGAAGCAGGCCGGGCGGAGATGATGGTCGAGGGGCACGACGGCCTCATCGTCGCCTGCGGCACGCTGCTGGGCGGGGCGCTGGAGGCCGCGGCGCGGCTCCGCGAAGAGGGGCTCGAGGTGGGTGTGGTGAATGCCCGATTCGTCAAGCCGCTCGACAGGCGGCTGCC
>JBIIFB010000154.1:0-9412 GCA_044237545.1 Pirellulales bacterium | reverse complement strand
GCCCATCGCCAGCCGGAAACCATGCGCGATTCGGTCGGTCGGCGTCGCGCCCCCCTCGGACAGCATGCGTTTGGACAGGCCGTGGGCGGCCTCAACGAAGGTTGTCTCGTTGAGGAGCGCCAGTGCCTGCAGCGGCGTGTTGGTCCGTGACCGCTTCACCGTGCAGGTCTCGCGGTTGGGGGCATCGAAGAGAAGCATCGTGGGCGGACCGGCCGTCCGCTTCCAGATCGTGTACATCGTCCGCCGGTAGCGGCCGGCGCCGGTATCGGCCTTGTAGCCCCGCAGGTCACCGTATTTGCTGGTCTCGTCCCAGACACCGTCGGGCATCCACGGCCGGACGCTCGGGCCGCCGACTACCGGCACGAGCAGGCCGGAGGCGGCCAGCGCCGCATCGCGGACCGCCTCGCCGGGCAGCCGGATGCGCGGTGCCCGGGCCAGCAGCCGATTGGTCGGATCGCTCGCGAGTTGTTCGGAACTCACAGTTGACTGCTGCCGATAGACGCCGCTCATGAGCACCATCTTGATGAACGCCTTCATGTCCCAGGCATGGGGCTGCTGGCCATCCACGGCCGGCATCGCGGTCGGCTCCATAAACTCGGCCGCCAGCCAGTCGAGGAGTTCCGGGTGGCTGGGATACTCCGCCTGACTGCCCAGGTTCTCGCTGGTCTTCACGAGTCCCGTGCCGAAGAATCGTTCCCACATCCGATTGACCCAGACCCGGGCCGTGAGCGGGTTGTCCCGCGACGCGACCCACCTCGCCAGCGACAGCCGATCTGCCTTCGTGCCCTCCGGTAGCCGCGGCAGGAATGCC
Source organism: Pirellulales bacterium (assembly GCA_044237545.1). Taxonomy (GTDB): domain Bacteria; phylum Planctomycetota; class Planctomycetia; order Pirellulales; family UBA1268; genus CAMCQY01. The sequence goes on along the minus strand of JBIIFB010000154.1, from coordinate 8,601 downwards.
GGCAGCGCGGCCTCGACCTTCTCGTCCCGCTTGTCGTATTCACCGCGGAGAAGCAGGAAGGCATCCCGTGGCGTGCCCTCCTTCATCACCATGGCGCTGGGAAGCGAATCCCTGAATGAATCGATGCTCTTCTTCGCCGCGTCGCGGGCCGCCTCGGCACGACGGATCGGGCCATCGACGTTCGCACGGTAGAACTTCGCGATCTCGGTCTTCTGTTCAGGCGTGCGTTGCTCGCGGTCCATGGAGAGCCCTGCCTTTACAACAGCGGGCAGTTTCACTCCCGCCACGCCGAGCAAGCTCGGCTCATCCGACGAAAACGCCAGGCGAAACCTGCCGATCGCATGACCATCGAAGGCCTCCTGACGGATGCGGATCACCAGCCGTGAATTCTCCGGCACAGTCACCGCCTTGTCGGGAAAGGCTGCAAGGTGCCGCGGCTCCCGCTTGTCGGCCATCTGACCATCGATCGCCCAGCCCTTGCCCTTCTCCCCCTTCAGCACGCTCGCCGCAGGCCAGCCGGCTTGCTCGTAGTCGGCCTCGGCCCGCTTGAGTTCCACGGGGATCACCTTGGCGTCGCCCGGCGGCTCGATCTCTGCCTCCAGTTTCGTCACCACGATGTTGCCGTTGCCAGCGCGGCCGAAGCCACCGCCACCGGCCAGGCTCGCGTCCGGCAAGACCTCCAGCCGCAGGCCGCCGAACTTCCCGGCCGGCACGAGCGACTCAAATTCGTAGGTGTCACGCGGCGGTAGCTTTCCTTCGACATACCACGAGCCGTCTTCGCTCCGCCGGAAGGTCGCGCCGCCGACGCTTCGCAGTTCGAGCGGTTCAAACGATTCCCAGGCCTCCTGGGGCGCGGCCAGCGCCGGGCGGATCTCGTCCTCCCATGCGGCCACGAGGCTGTCGATGTTCGCCCCCTCCGCCTTCAACGCCAGTTCCGCATCGGCCACCACCGCGTCGAGCCTCGCCAGCTCCTGCTCCTGGTCGGCCGTTGGCAACAGCTGGAGCGGATCCGAATTGCCACCACTGCGATTCTGCGTCCCCATGATCGTGCCACTCTCGGGCACGTTATTAAAGAGCGCAAAGAGCGCATAAAACTCCTTCTGCGTGAGCGGATCGTATTTGTGGTCGTGGCAGCGGGCGCAGCCCACGGTGAGGCCCAGCCAGGTCTGACCGGTGGTCTCGACGCGGTCGATCACAGTCTCCACCCGCCACTCTTCCGCGATGATGCCCCCCTCGCCGTTGATCCGGTGATTGCGGTTGAACCCGGTTGCCACGATCTGATCGCGGCCGGCATGCTCGAGCATGTCGCCGGCGAGTTGCTCCACCGTGAACCGGTCGAACGGCATGTTTGTATTGAACGCGCCGATCACCCAGTCGCGCCACGGCCAGTTGGAGCGGCTGGAATCGGTCTGGTAGCCGTGGCTGTCGGCATACCGCGCCGCGTCGAGCCACTCGATCGCCATCCGTTCGCCGAAGTGCGGGCTGGCCAGCATGCGGTCGACGTATTTCTCATAGGCGTTGGGCGACTGATCCGCCAGAAACGCATCGACGTCGGCGGGCAGCGGCGGCAGACCGGTGAGATCGAGCGCGACGCGGCGGGCGAGTGTCACGCGGTCGGCCTCGGCGTTTGGCGAGAGCCCTTCGTGCTCGAGTCGGGCCAGGATGAAACGATCGATCGGCGTCTTCGTCCACGCGGCGGCCTTCACCTCGGGCACAGCCGGACGCTCGACCCGCTCGAACGCCCAGTGGCCCCGATACTCCGCCCCCTCGGCGATCCACCTGCTGAGAATCTCCGCTTCGGCCGGCGTGACCGGCTTGTTGATATGCGGCGGGGGCATGATGACGTCGGGATCGGTGCTCGCGACCCGGGCAAGAATCCCGCTGGTCTCCGGACTGCCCGGCACGATCGCCGTGCCGCCGCTCTCGAGCGCGGCGATGGCTGCGGCGCGGTCATCGAGTCGCAGGCCGGCCTGCCGGTCCTCGGCGTCAGGCCCATGGCAGGCGAAGCAGCGGTCGGAAAGAATCGGCCGCACGTCGCGGTTGAAGTCGAGCGTCGAGTCGGCGGCCTGCGCCGCCGGCATAGGCCAACCCGCGAGGGCACCGACGCAACAAGCAAGCACGCGGCACAAGCCCGCGAGCGGACAGATAAACGACATGCGCACCCGGGCGGTGTGTCCCATGGAAGATTCCTTGCTGGAGTCCAAAGGGGAACACCCGCGTCGCCGTTCGGCGGCCATTGTCGCTAGCACAAAGTCTGGCGAGGAAAAACCGGCCGTAAAACGCGGACCTGCACGGAGCGGCAGATCGATCAGCGGGAGACCTTGAGTTTAGACTGCGAACGAGTCACCGGCAAATCCATTCGCGGCCTGAATGCCTGTCTCGCCGCGAAAAATAGGCGACGTAAACCGCCTGCCACCATTGCTGCCGCCCCCCTGCCCTGCACACTCACAGCCTCACGCCCCAGATGGCACCGCGGGAACGATTTCGTGGGATGGGCCGCAGGCGTTCCAGTGCAGCAACGGGTGCAGGAACGCTTACCGGCGTAAAGGTGCCGCCATGGGCCGTGGCGATCGTGACCAGATTGAGATTCCGTCCCTGCTGCTCCCGGAGTCCGTCCGGATCGACCTGCCCCGTCCGCCGGTCGAGTACATGCTGCTGCACACCAAAGGTGTGAACGACGGAGCGGCCGATATCAGCCACCTCAAGTCGTTCCACGACACTCGCGGCGAATTCGCCATCACTCAGAAGATAGATGACATCGGCCCCCAACGAGCCGGCCATGCTCATCGCTTCGTGAATGCCCTGTCCACCACGGCACATCTCGACCGTTTCCAACCAGGCCCGCAACTTCCGTTTGTTCTCCACTGTGGCCGGCTGGAGTGCGTCTGCGGCAACCGGATGGAAGAGCGGATAGGCGGCGTCGCTGGTGAAGATCACGAAGAACGACTGCTCCGGCCGGAGCGAATCGACAGCCCGCACAAGCTCGTCGAGCACCACGTGAAAGCTACCGTCGCGGTGGCTGTTGGAGTTGTCGCAGATGAAGCACACGCTGCGGCCTTGCCCGGCACGGCCGAAAAAAGTCGCTGCAGCCTGGCCGGCAGCCTGTCCCCCGGCCGCGTCGCCCCCTCTCTGCCCTTCACCTCGCCCATCGCCTCTTTGCCCGCCCCCCACGACCTCGGCCAGCATCGCAGCCATGTCGCCGGGATCAAAGGAGGCCGCCGCTGAGGCTCCGGCGTTTTCGGCCAAAGCGGTGTCTGGCACAGGCAGAGCGGCGGGCAGTTCTTCCGACAGCACAGTTTCGACAATCTGCTGTGATTCCAGGGTGAGCGGGTCGGTCTCCGTTTGTAGGTCGGACTGCTGAGTGGAATCGAGCGGCACCAAGGAGACCGACTCCAGGGTGGGCTCTTCCAACGCCGTCGTTTCCCCCAGCGTCAGTGCCACACGCACGGGCTTTGCCTCGACGTTGATGTACATCAAGGCCAGGCCAATCAGTATCGCGAGGTGTACGAGACTGCTTACAAGAGCCGGCCCGTGCATGCGAATCCGACCAGCACGGGCACGACGTTGGTTTGGCTTCGCGCTGGGCTTCTCGCTGGGCTTCGTCCTTGGCGACTGCCGCGGCACAACGGACGGCCGCGCGTGGCGACCATGCCGTCCATGGCGGCCATGGCCGTGATGCGTGGGCCTCGCTCCGCTGGCTCTTGCTTTTCGTGAGCCTTCTGCCGGGCCGTTGTCGCTGGCTGGTGCGCTGGCTGGCGGGCTAGCAGAAACTCGGTGGCAGTCTGCAGCGAGCCTCGCCAGTTCGCCGGCCCGTTCGCCGATCCGCATTCCAAGATCGGCCAGCTCCCGTAAAACCGCATCGATCCGCGTGTCGTCCCGGTCCATCGCCGCTCCTCGAAATGCCTCACCAGAACAGCCTCACGACTCCAGTCTCACGACTGCACAAGCCTCGTCGTAGCAGCCGTAGGCCGCATAGAAACGACTGGTTCACGCGGATCGTGCGAACTCGGCACGGAGTCAGAGGCTCGGCATGTGGCCATCCCGCCTCGCGGGACACCCACCTGATGGTGGCACTATACACCTGTATATTTCTGCGTCAAGCGGATGGGCGGGACGACACACAGCATGCCTCGAGGGCGGGAAGCGGCGGGGCAGGAAATGCCCCCCTCACGCCGCCTTGAGCCGCTCGATCTCGGCCTCGAGCTTCTTGACCCGCTCTTCGAGCTCCTGAAACTTCTCGCGGGCCTGCTCCATCCGCTTGCGTCCCTCCTGCATCCGCTTTTCGATCATCTCCCGCATTTCCGGCGGCATGTCCGCCATCGGACGCGGGCGTCCTGGCCGGCCTTCACCACGCATGCCAGGCTCGCCATGTTGGCGGTGGTGGTCGCGGTGGTGGTCGCGATGGTGGTCGCCGGGGTGTTCGCCATGGTGGTCACCATGCCCGCCAGGTCCACGGTGCGGTGGCGGACCGGGAGGGGCTATCCGGTCGGTATTCAACCGGTCGGTATTCAACCGGTCGGCATTCATCCGGTCGACAACACGGTCGAGCTTTTCGATGATCCGATCGAGGCGACTGGCAGCGTCCCCCTCCGTGGCCCGCTCGTACGCCGGCCCTTCGTCGGCCGCCCTTGCGAAATGCATTCGGCCCGCCACGCTCGCCAACACCACCACACACCCTGCCACCGCCAGCCACTTCAATGCCTGTTTCATCGCCTGTCTCCCTGGAGTTGTGAAAAAATGAGCGTGCTTCGATGAGCGTTCTTGAAACGGTGCCTGGCACCGTTTCGCCCGGTATGATGCTGCTCTTATGAACGCCCCAGCCAGAGGAAGGTTTCGCGACCCATCGCTCATCGATTTCGGAGCTGATAACGCCGGCCTCGGCCGCCGGCTGGAACTGCTGGGCGACGTGCTCGTCGATCGTCCGCTGCTGCAGCCCTCCCTTCCCCACCGCCAGACCGACCACTGGACCGCCGCCACGGCGATCTTTCAGACCGAGGCCGGACGGTCAGGCGAATGGACCTTCACCGGCCCGCTGCCCGATCCGTGGCGAGTGACCGTGCCGCTGTCGGCGGCGGCATTGTCGCTCGAAATCCGCCCCGCCCCCTCGGGCCAGGTTGGCGTGTTTCTCGAGCAGGTCGACCAGTGGGAGTGGCTTGCCCGCGAGACGCCCTCGGCCACCACAACCCTCTCGCTCTTCGCCCACTCCGGTGCCGCCACGCTCGCCATGGCCGCGGCCGGCAGTCATGTCGTGCACGTCGATGCGTCGCGGCAGGCGATCGCGCTTGCCCGTCGCAACGCCGAAGCCTCGGGGCTCGTCGCCGCACCGATCCGCTGGGTCTGCGAGGACGCCCGCACCTTCGTGGCCCGCGAACTCCGCCGCGGCGCACGGTATGACGGCGTCGTGCTCGATCCGCCCTCATGGGGCCACGGCCCGAAGGGACAGGCGTTTGCCATCGATCGCGACCTCGAACCACTCCTGGCCGACCTCGCGAAACTCACCGCCCCAGCCACGTCCAGCCGCCCTGCAGGCCCCATCCTGCTCACCTGCCACTCGCCCCGCTGGCATCATCGGCGGCTCCGCGACACACTGACAGGGGTGTTTTCGTCCCGACGCTTCGAGTCGGGGCCGCTCACCTGCACCGACGCCGCCGGTCGCACGCTCGAACTCGGTGACTTTGCCCGGTGGCATCAGGGCTGACCCAATCGCTGCCCACTCGCTCGGAACGCATGATTCCCCACGACACCATCACAAGCGCTGCCAATCCCCGGGTGCGGGAGACGGCGCGGCTACGGGATGCAGACACCCGCCGCGAGTCGGGCCTGACGCTCATCGACGGTCAACGGGAGCTGGCCCGGGCCAGCGCAGCGGGCGTTGTCATCGAGGAGGTCTTCATTGATGCCGACTCCGCTGCGTCCCTGCTGCATGATGATGCGGCCCTCAACATACCCACTCTCGCTACACCCACTCTCGCCACACTCGCCTCGCGGGGCACGCGGGTCACAGGGCTCTCGCAAAAAGCCTTCGAGCGGATTGCCTTCGGCAGCCGGAATGAAGGCGTCGTGGCGGTGGCACGCTACCGTGCCGGATCACTCGCGGCGTTTGAGGTCGCGAACGACCGGCCCGTGCTCATCCTTGAGGGCGTCGAGAAGCCGGGCAACCTCGGCGCCATCCTCAGAACGGCCGACGCCGCCGGACTGGCCGGCGTGATCGTCTGCGACGGCCGCACCGACCCCGCCAATCCCGCGGTCATCCGCGCGAGCCTTGGCACGGTGTTCACCGTGCCGCTGGCAGTGGCCTCGGTTCGCGAAACCCTGGAATGGTGCCGAACCCACACCCGCCGCGTGGTCGCCGCCACGCCCACGGGCAACACCCTCTGGCACGAGGCCCGGTTGGCCGGCACCACGGCGATCCTGCTGGGCAGTGAGGCCCACGGCATCTCGCCGGCCTGGCAGCAGGCCGCCGACGCGGGCACGATCGATCTCGAGTCGGTCCGCCTTTCGATGGCCGGCGCTGCCGACAGTCTCAATGTTTCTGCCACGGCCGCTGTCCTCGCCTATGAAGCCGAGCGACAGCGGGGGAGCCACCGATGAACGACAGTCCGACTGATCCCGACGACATCTTCGCCCACTTGGCCGCCGCCGCCGATGCCGGCGGCACTGACGCGATGTTCGAGACGCTGGCCGCGTCGCTCACGCGTCGCCGCCGCTGGCATGCCCTCTTCGACCTGCGGCTCCTTGAGACACGGATCAGCCTGGGGCTGCCGGCGACCGGTGATCTAACCGGTAGTCCGACCGGTGCTCTTGGCGACGTGCTGCCCGCCCAGCGAGACGAACTCGACGAGCGGTCTCTCGCCGCCTGCCGTGAGGTGGGCTGGCCGCTGCTCGACGAGGGACAGGTGGCCGCCGCCTGGATGTATCTCCGGGCCGCCGCCACGCCGGCCGACGTGGCCCGAAAGCTCTCCACGCTGGCCGAAGGGCTGCTGGCCGCCCCAGGCGTCTTCGACGACGAGGACGCCTCCGCCCGGCTCCAGGAGATCGTGCATGTGGCGCTCTGGGAAGGCGTCGATCCGGCGCTCGGCATCAGCTGTGTTCTCCGCACGCAGGGCACCTGCAATGCGATCACCGCCTACGAACAGGCTGTGTCGCGACTGCCTGCAAGGCGGCAGGAAGCGGCCGCCGGCGTGCTGGTGCGTCACCTGCATCACGAGGTGGCCGCGGCACTGACGGCCGACCTCGCGCACCGCGGCGCGACCGTCGTCAACGCAGACGCCGCCACGCCCGCCATGCCCTCCATGCTCCCGCTGCTCGAAAGGCTCCGCGAGGTCGGTGGCGTCGACGATGCCTCGATCCACGTCGATGTCTCGCACCTGCAGTCGGTGCTCCGCATCGCGAGGGTCTGCACCGATCCGGACGTGATCCGTGAGGCCTGGGAACTCGCCTGTTACGCCTGCCGACTGCCCGCAGAGATGGTCTATCCGGGCGAGCCCCCCTTCGAAAACGTGGGGGAGTCCTCCCGGCAGTTCTTCGGCCCGCTGCTCGGCCACGACGTCGATCGGGCGGTCGGGTTTTTCCGCCGTGCGGCGGCCCGAGCCCGCATCGAGGAATCGGGCACGCTCCCGGCCGACACGCTCGTGCTCCTGCTCACGCGGCTCGGCCGGCCCACGGAGGCATTGCACGCCGCGCTCGAACGCCCGGCCGAGGGACCGATGCCCAGTGCCATGCTGGCCAGTGGGATGCTGCCGTCACTGGTTGAATTGGCGGCTGCGGCCGACTCATGGGATGCCTTGCTCACCGCCTGCCAAACCCGCGGCGACGAGATCACCTACGCTGCGACGCTCGCGGCCCGACAGCGGGCTCACCAGAGCCGATAGATGGGCGACCGGCATTCGAGGCAGGGGCCGCCGCCACCGTTCCCCGCGTAGCCGACATCCGCCGCCGTCTGGAAACCGCGGCCGGGCGGGAGTTGCCACGGCGCCAACATGTCGGGCCGCTCATACGCACCATTGCAACCCCGCCAGCGATTGCACGCATCGCACGGGTCGGGTGTCCAGGGTTCATCATGTTTTGCGCCGCAATACCGCGGGCCGCAGCCGGTATCGCCATAGGGAGTGACCGCACCACCAGCGCCACCGCAGGGACCGCACGTGGCACAGGGACGAGCGCTCCCGCACTGACTGGAGCTCCCGCAGGGGCAAGCGCCGTCGCGGGCCTTCTTCAGTTCGGCTGCCGGGGCGGGCGGGGCCACCAGAAGGCTGGCAAACCCGACGAGCAGCAGCGTGATAGCGAGTCGGTTTTCGCTTTTCAGGCCGGTTGTGATTTTCATACCGGTTGTTTCGGTCGGCGAACCGCTGCGGCTTCCGCCGAGCTGCCCACGGCGGAAGCGTCATCCGCAGTCTGCCCGCCTTGCCAGACCCCGCCATCCCGCCGCCATGTTTCCAGCCGGCCCCCCTCCCTTTCCCCCGTGGCGGCAAGTTTTCAACTTGTCCGTGTCCCCCTTCCTGTCCCCCGTGGCGGCAAGTTTTCAACTTGTCCGTGTCCCCCTTCCTGTCCCCCGTGGCGGCAAGTTTTCAACTTGTCCGTTTCCCCCTGGGAACCGGATTC
>JBIIFB010000153.1:0-9439 GCA_044237545.1 Pirellulales bacterium | reverse complement strand
CGGCATGGCCGTCATGCTGCAACACCGGGCATTGGCCTGCCGTGCCATTGGCCTCGAGGAACAGGCCAAACAGGATTTCGAACTCGCGGGGAAGAAGGGATTCGACCCCACCCGCGGCATTTTCTAGCGGGAATTCGCGGCCTTGAAACCGCCTCTTTTGATGTGGCGGGAAAGCAGATACACTTTGTCTCAGTACGGCGTAGGCCCGTTGTGATCCGGTGGCCATTCCATCGTTCACGCACGGGGGTGTAGCTCAGTTGGTTAGAGCGCCAGCCTGTCACGTTGGAGGCCGCGGGTTCGAGTCCCGTCACCCTCGCTGTATTTTCGCACGGTGGCGTGTCGTCCGCCCGTGTCCTCTTCTCTTCTGGTGGCGGCAAGTTTGTAACTTGTCCGTAAAAGCCGACCTATCGTGGCGGCAAGTTTGTAACTTGTCCGTAAAAGCCGACCACCAGGCTCCCCGACCACCGGGCCACTATTCAAGCAGCTCGAGCCAGGCGCGGATCTCATTGTCGTATTCGCTGGCCAGGCCGCCCACGATGAGCTGCCGATGAAAACTCGCGGCGCCCTCCTTGACCAGATCCGCATCCTCAGCGCTTGGAAATCGTCGCGCGGGATCGGAGGCGACCATGCCGCGGATGAAATTCATCAGCAGTTCGTTGCAGGTGACATCGGCGGGCAGAATCTGCGGCAGCCGGTGGGCCAGAGAACGCTTCGCCTCCAGGAGATCCCGGTAGGACTGGAGACCCGCGAACGGTGGCTGGCCTGAGAGCATTTCGATCAGCACGTAGCCAAGGCTCGCCAGGTCAGAACGGGGCGAATTCTCGCGGCCTTCGAGCACCTCGGGGGCTGCGTACGATGGCGTGCAGGTGCGGTTGGGGGGCATGTCGTCGAGCGCAAGGGCCGAGCCGATGTCGATGATCTTCGCGTTGCCTGTCCGCTTGACCATGATGTTGGAGCTTTTGATGTCGCCGTGCACGATCCCCTCGCGGTGCAGGGCGGCCAGCGCCGCCAGGCACTCGCGAATGATGGCGATCGCCACCCCGGGCTTGAGCCTGGATTGCTGCGGGCCTGCCGTAACGATGACGTTGTTCAAGTGCCGCCAGCGGTCGTCTCCCACGCTTGCCCGGGTCTCGGCGAGCAGGTCTGGAGCCAGCAGTCGCGAGAGGTCGAAGCCGTCGATCCACTCCATCTCCATGATGCGAATGCGACGCTGTTCGACGAAGTTGTGTACGTCGAGGAGGTTGTCCTGCTGGATCTGGGCGACCCTCGAAGCCACCTTGGCGATTCGGTTCATGCCCTCGTCGTAGTGCGACTGCGATTCGTACCGCTCGGGCGAAAAGATCTTGAGGGCCATCGGCAGGCTGAAATTATCGGTGCCACGCCGCTCCGTGAGAAAGACGACGCCCTGGCCGCCCGATCCCAGGCGGCGGGTCAGCGCGTGATACTCCGTCCAGTTCAGCCGGCCGGCATCGAGAATTTCTCCGTAGCGGGAGAGCAGCTCCTCGGGGCAGCGACTGCCAACGTCGCCGCTCACGGAGATCGTCGGGCGTTCTTCCTGATAAATCGTTGTATTCATGGTGAAGCGTTCTTGCTTGTTGGCTGGCTCGCTGACCGATTCGTCATCGGGAACGGCTCGGAGGGGAATCGGCAGGCGGTTCGGGAAAGCCGAGCCGCTTGTCGACGAGATTCCGCAACGCCTTCGCCGACACGTAGCTCCGTAGATTATCGCAGAAAAAATCGGTCATCGCATCTATTCGGCGGGCCGATTGTCCGGCCACGTGCGGCGTGATGAGGAGTCTGGGCGCCCGCCAGAGGCGGCTCTCCGGCGGCGGAGGTTCGGTGGGCGTCACGTCGATGGCAGCCGAGTCGAGGTGGCCGCTCTCGAGGGCCTCGACCAGCGCGTTCTCCTCGACGAGCGGTCCACGGGCCATGTTGACGAGGATGGCGCCGCGTTTCATCCGGCCGATCGCATCGGCGTCGATCATGCCGCGGGTCTGGGGTGTCAGCGGCGCGCAGAGAAAGAGGATGTCGGCCTCCTGCAGAACGGCGGGCAGGGTTTCGGGGCCACCGAGCTGCTCGACGGCATCCGGCTTGCGAACCGGGAAATAATCGGTGGCAAGAATCCGGACGCGGAACGGCGCGAGCACCTCGACCAGACGGCGGCCGACACCCCCCATGCCCACGATGCCGACCGTGGCGGCGGTGAGGTCTCGGGTGGGGCGGCGCACGAACTCCTGCCGGTGCTGCTGCTCGAGAAACAGGGGAATCCGCCGGGTGCAGGCAATGGCCAGTCCGAGGCCATGCTCCGCCACCTGGTCGGCGAGAACGCCCGAGGCACTCGTTACGATGATGTCTGATCCCACCACAACGGGCACGAGGCAGTGGTCGAGACCGGCGGCTGACGACTGGATCCAACGCAGCCGACCGTTCGCGACCACGGTTTCCCAGGGCACGGGCACCTTGGGGTGGCCGCAGAAGATGTCGGCTGCAGGCAATTCGGCCGCCACATGTTCCTGGCCGGCGTCAACGATCTCGGCGTGCGGCACCACAGCCTGAATCTGGGCGACATGACGGGGCTCGACGGGATAGCAAAGGACGATTCGCATAGCCACGGTTTTCGCTGGAAAGGGTAGAAATTGGCAAGTCGGCCGCCGCCATTCGCATGGTTTGCCGTCCCGCGGCTTGCCGTGGCGGGTTTTCGTGGTTCAATACTGTCAGGCGAATGAAGCCTTTCAGCCGTCGGTGCCGATATTCTGTGATCGAACCGGGCTGGGAGAGGCTGGCAAACGTCAGCTGAACTCTGGCTCCGCTGCCCGTTTTTTCGTGGTGAATTCATGCGTTCCACGCTGCTTGCCGTCGCCGCCCTCGCCTTTCTGCGGATCGTGATCGGCATGCATTTCTTCCTGGAGGGGCTGAGCCACTTACGGGATCCCGACTGGTCGAGCGCGGGATTTCGCAAGGCGGCAGTCGGGCCGCTGGCCGATTTCTTCCGCGCCTCCTTGCCAGAGACGGGAAACTGGTCGGGCACCCTCGGAAAGCCTGACGGCCGGCCGCTGGCCGAGGCCGCGGCCGATTGGAAGACAAGCGTCGTCGCCGGTTGGCAGAAGCATCTCGCGGAACGGCAGAAAATCCTACCGCTGGATCCTGCCGGCCGGGCTGAGGCCGAGCAGCAACTTGCGGCCGCCTCCACCGCCCTCGACGACTTTCTCATTGGTGCTAACGACGACCTCTCCGACTACCGCCTGCAGGGTGAGCGGCTGGCTGCCATGGAACGGTCGCCCACGGCAACCGAGGTGCCATATGCCCGTGATCGGGTTGTGAAGAAACGCCGTGAACTGGCCGGCCAGGCCGCCGGCTGGATGAAGGACGCTGCCGCGATCGGCACGAAACTCATCGCGGAGTGGGACGAACCGCGTTCGGCCGTCGAGCGTCGGCGGCTCGAAGCAGCCTCTGGGCCATCATCGCTCTGGAGGGCTGATCGGTTCGTCAGTTGGGCGCTCGTGACGATCGGGGCCTGCCTGGTGCTCGGATTGTTCGTCTCGTTCAATGCCATGGGCGGCGCCTGCTTCCTGGCCAGTGTGATCGCCACGCAGCCGTTCTGGGTGACGGGGGCGATACCGACCTATGATCAGTGGGTGGAACTGGCCGCGCTTTTGGCCCTGGCCAGCCTGCCGACCGGAGGCTGGAGTGGCCTCGACTTTTTTCTCGGAAAATGGTTCGGCAACTATTGTCCTCTGGCCGGCTGTTGCCGGCGGGAAGCGGCCTGATTTCCGGTTTTTGTGAACTGCGGTTTTGGGAGGGAATGCGATGAACCTGACGGAAGGCCAGAAGGCGACCGGGAAAGAAAATTTCACCGACGTCGTCAACATCACGCGGAGAGACTTTCTCACCGGCACGCTCGCCGCTGGGCTCGCCACCGGCGCCGGCCTGGGATCGATCTACTTCGGCTACGGGAAGAGCGTGGGCGACCCGCTTCGCGTCGGAGTGCTCGGTACCGGTGACGAAGGAAGCGTGCTCCTGGGGGCCCATAACCCCGATTATCTGAGCGTGGTCGCCATCGCCGACGTCCGTCCCTACAACGTCTTTCGCGCCTTCCACGGCGACGTCTCGAGTGCCAGCGCCTACACGGCCCGCCCGGGACTGATGGCGAAATACAAATGGTCGGGCGAGGATGAGGCCCGGAAGCAGGTGAAGGTCTACGGTGCCTATGAAGACCTGCTCGCGGATGACAATGTCGAGGCAGTGATCATCGCCCTGCCCCTCCACCTTCACGCCGAGGCGGCAATCAAGGCGATGCGTGCCGGCAAGCATGTGCTCACTGAGAAGCTGATGGGGCACTCCGTGCACGAGTGCAAGGAAATGAGCCGTGTCTCACGGGAGACGGGCAAAATCCTCGCCACCGGCCACCAGCGGCATTACAGCGTGCTCTACGACAACGCGGTCTACACGATCGGCAAGGCCCGCCTGCTTGGCGACCTGCATTCGATCCGTGCCCAGTGGCACCGCGGCAATCTGCCCGGCAACGACAGTTGGAAGCCACCGATGCCCGGCGATGAGTCGCTTGCCAAGAAGCTTGCCGGCTGGAAGAAGGACCTCGATGCCGCCAAGCCCGCCGACGTCGCCACGCTCACGAAGCGAATCGCACAGCTCGAGGCCCAGATCTCCGACACGCTGGTCGATGCCACCAAGTATGGCTACACGCCAATGACTCTGGCCGACGGGAGCTCGCGGTCGCCCATGGAAGAGCTCATCCGCTGGCGGCTCTGGAACCGCACCGGCGGAGGCCTGATGGCGGAGTTGGGCAGCCATCAACTCGACGCCGCCGGCATCTTTGTGTCGGCCATGCATGGCGAGGGCAAGAAGGTCAAGCCGCTGACGGTGACGGCGATCGGCAATCGCAGCATCTTCCCGGCAGATCGCGAGATCGACGACCACGTCTACTGCATGTACGAGTATCCGGCCCCGGGCTACGACCAGGACAAGAACAAGAAGATCGTCGTCACCTATTCCTCGATCAACGGCAACGGCTTCGGCGATTACGGCGAGGTCGTCATGGGCACCAAGGGAACGCTCGTGCTCGAGCGCGAACAGGATGTGATGCTCTACAAGGGTTCGGCGAAGGACACCCGCGTGACGGTCGCCAAGGGCAAGGACGGCGCGCCGACGCTCGACACGACCGAGAGCGGCGGCGGTGGCGGGCCTGCAGCCAGTGGCAAGCCGGGAGGCGATACGGCCCCGCCGTCCCGCGGTTACACCGAGGAGATGGAGCACTGGGCCTGGTGCATCCGCAATCCGTCGCCGGAAAACCAGCCACGCTGCAAGCCAGAGGTGGCAATTGCAGACGCGGTGATTGCGTTGGTGAGCAATATCGCGCTGGCGAACCCCGAGACGCAGTCGCGGATTGAATTCAAGCCGGAGTGGTTCGATATCGCCAGCGACGAGACGCCAGAAGGCGTCACGCCGGATACGGGCCGCGACCGGTACAAGGTCTGATCGAGGTCTGATCAAGATCTGATCAAGATCTGATCAAGATCTGATCAAGATCTGATCAAGATCTGATCATCGATCGCTGGTGTATCGATTACCGGTCTTTCAAAGCCCCCGCAGCGGCACGGTGGATCAGGACGCCGGCTGCTCGGCCCATGCCGATACCGGCACGCAGCTACAGAACAGGTTGCGGTCACCGTGAACGTTGTCCACCCGGCCCACCGATGGCCAGTATTTGCCACGCTTGAGAGCGGCCATCGGAAACGCCGCAACCTCACGGGAGTAGGGGTGGTCCCAGTCTTCCACGGCGATGCTCGCTGCGGTGTGCGGCGCGTGCTTGAGGGGGTTGTCGTCCTGAGGCCATTCCCCCTGCTCGATCCGCCTGATCTCCTCGCGGATCGCGATCATCGCCTCGATGAATCGGTCGAGTTCTGCCAGCGGTTCGCTTTCGGTGGGCTCCACCATCAACGTGCCGGGCACCGGGAAGCTCAATGTTGGAGCATGGAAGCCAAAGTCGACGAGCCGCTTGGCCACGTCTTCGGCCGTCACGCCGCTGGTCTCTTTGAGCGGACGCAGGTCGAGGATGCATTCATGGGCCACGCGTCCGTTGTCGCTTGCATAGAGCGTCGTGTAGTGGCCGCGGAGCCGGGCACTGACGTAGTTGGCGGCGAGGATAGCGGCCTCAGTGGCACGCCGTAGTCCATCCGGCCCCATCATGCGGCAATACATCCAGCTGATGGGCAGGACGGCGGCGTTGCCCAGCGGTGCCGCCGACACAGCCCCAACATCACCCGTCGGCAGGCCCGCCGTGGCATGGCCGGGCAGAAAGGGGACAAGGTCTTCGACCACGCATACCGGGCCGACACCGGGGCCACCGCCGCCGTGCGGGATGCAGAAGGTTTTGTGGAGGTTCAGGTGGCTGACGTCGCCGCCGAATTCGCCGGGGGCCGCGACTCCCACCAGGGCGTTCATGTTAGCGCCGTCGACGTAGACTCTTCCTCCATGGCGATGAACGAGCTCGCAGAGTTCCCTGACCTGCGTCTCGAAGACGCCGTGGGTGCTGGGGTAGGTGATCATCACGGCGGACAGCCGATCGCTGTAGTGCTCACACTTGGCACGCAGTTCGGCGAGGTCGACGTTGCCGCTGGAGTCACAGCCTGTGACCACGACCTCCATCCCGGCCATCTGGGCGCTGGCGGGATTCGTCCCGTGGGCTGAGGACGGGATCAGACAGATGGTGCGGTGCCCCTGGCCACGGGCCCGCTGCCAGGCCTGAATGACCAGCAGCCCGGCATACTCCCCCTGGCTGCCGGCGTTCGGCTGCAGGCTGATGCCGGAATAGCCCGTGGCCTCGCAGAGCCAAGCCCGAAGTTGCCGGTCGAGCGCCGCGTAGCCCTCCAGCTGGTCGGCGGGGGCAAAGGGGTGGAGTTCGGCGAACTCGGGCCAGGTGATCGGGATCATCTCGCTGGTAGCGTTGAGTTTCATCGTGCAGCTGCCCAGCGGGATCATGCTGCGGTCGAGGGCCAGATCCTTGTCGCTCAATTGGCGGATGTATCGGAGCATGCCGGTTTCGTTGTGATGCGTGTTGAAGACCGGATGCGTCAGGAAGTCAGACGTCCGCCGCAGGCTGGCCGGAATGAGCGGCTCGATGCCCTGCTCGTAGTCGGCCAGATCGGGCAGGGGCTGCCCGGGCGACGCAAAGACCGTCAAGAGTCGCCGGAGATCGTGGCGGGTGGTCGTCTCGTCGAGTGTGATCGAGAGCGTGCGGGGGTCGAGCGTGCGCAGGTTCATGCCGAGTTCGCGGGCCCGTGCGGCCACGCTCGCGGTCCGGTCGCCCGTCTCGAGGGAGAGCGTGTCGAAGGCATGGGCATTCCTCACCTTCATGCCAAGCCGGGCGAGCCCATCGGCGACAATCGCCGTGAAGGCCGCGATACGGCGGGCGATTCGCTCGAGGCCGGCAGGCCCATGGTAGACGGCGTACATGCTTGCCACGACTGCGGGCAGCACCTGAGCCGTGCAGATATTGGAGGTGGCCTTCTCACGGCGGATGTGTTGTTCGCGGGTCTGGAGGGCGAGCCGGTAGGCCGGACGGCCGGACGCGTCGATGCTCACGCCCACCAGACGGCCCGGCATTGACCGCTTGAAAGCATCGCGGCAGGCGAAGAATGCGGCATGCGGCCCGCCGCAGCCCATCGGCATGCCGAATCGCTGGGTGCTGCCGATCACGATGTCGGCAGCCCATTCGCCCGGCGGCACGAGCAGAGTCAGTGCCAACGGGTCCGACGCCACGCACAAGACGCCCTGCTTCGCGTGGATCCGGTCCGCGAGGCCCCGCCAATCGGTCACGCTGCCATCGGTCGCGGGGTATTGGACAAGTCCGCCGAAGCAGTCGGATTGCCCGAGCAGGTCGCCGACGTTCCCGACCCGGATCTCGATGTCCAGTGGTCTGGCACGCGTTCGGAGGACCTCGAGCGTCTGGGGATGGCAGCCCTCGTCGGCCAGGAAGACCTGGCTCGTGCTCGTTGAAGTCCGACGGGCCAGCGTCATGGCCTCGGCCGCGGCGGTGGCCTCATCGAGCAGCGACGCGTTGGCGATCGGCATGCCGGTAAGCTCGCAGACCATCGTCTGGAAGTTGACGAGGGCCTCCATCCGGCCCTGACTGATCTCGGCCTGATAGGGAGTGTAGGCCGTGTACCAGGCGGGATTCTCGAGGATGTTCCGAAGGATGACTCCGGGAGTGTGGGTGCCGTGGTAGCCCTGGCCGATGAAACTCTTGAGGATTCGATTACGGGCCGCGATTGCCTTCAGTTCCGCCAGTGCAGCCGACTCCGAAACGGCCGGCGGGAGTTGCATCAGCTGACGGCGAGCGATGCTCGCGGGCACGATCCCGTCCACGAGCGACTGGCATGAGGGCTCGCCGATCGCGTCGAGCATATGACGCTCGTCGGCGGCATCGAGACCGATGTGCCGGGCCTGGAACTCGGCGGGGTTTTCCAGAAACGCAAGCGGGATGGCGTCGTGGCGTGCTGTGGGTGCCTGCTGCGCAAGGCGAGCCGGAGAGGACTGGGAATCGGGCATTTCAGAGCTCCAAGCGGTGGTCTTGGCCGGTGGAGCGACGGGCCTCCACCGGGAACGCTGTTGTCCTTTTGACCTGAGAGATTCACCGCGGGCCGCGCCCTCGGTTTGCCCCTTCGGTGGACCGGACTTGAGGGCCCGGTCGCTCTCCAACAGCGTGCTCACTCGTCAGTACGTGGTGCCTGAGCGTTCGGCCTTCGGCGGTCTTTCGACTCTCTCCTGACGCACCATGAGTGTAGGCATGGTCCGGCAAACCGGCAACGCCGTTCGGCCCACCGGCAGGGACGCCCGAAAAGGAGGGGGAAAACCGCTGGCCGGCACTGCGATCCAAAGGCCGGGCCAAAATGCGTGTGCCGGGTCCCCAAACGCTACCCAATGTCGAGAAACCGCGGCAGCGGAGCGTCGAGGGGAAGCCCGAGGATCGTGCGGAGTTCGGCCAGTTCGGCGTCGGAGAGCGGGACGAAAAAGACGGGGTCCTGGCAGAGCGACTGGTCAACGAGCCGGTAGCCGGTCACGTGCGCTGCCTGCACGATGGGCGCCCGGCCGTAGCCATACATCATGTTGTCGACCGTGTCGAAGAAATCCCGGAGCGTGACCGCATCGGGCCGCGGACGGCGGACGTAAAACAGTTCGATCACGTCCTTCCAGAAGTGCGGCACAAACTTCTCGCCGAAGTCGGCATGGCCCACGCGGTCGCGGTTGGTGCCGGCGATCATGATCGGCAGCGACCGCAGCGGCAGACTGCGGTCGTGGCACCGCGATTCGATCGTGTTGCCCAGATTGATCAGGAAGTCGGCGCTGTAGCAATCGTCGCAGATGAGCACGATGTGGGCGAGATCCAACGGCTTCCCCACCCGGCTACCGGCGCCTTCGATCA